>DASRSE010000095.1:0-12553 GCA_035656655.1 Pirellulales bacterium | reverse complement strand
TTCGCCTCGCAATCAGCAAACCAATCTCGCCAACTTGTACGCAATTGGCGAATGCGATTACCAATATCACGGCGCCAATCGGCTCGGCGCGAATTCGCTCTTGTCGTGCATCTTCAGCGGTTTGATTGTCGCGCCCGGGATCGAGACCTTGCTCAAGTCCCAAACGGGCGCGCCGGCCGTCGAAAGCGCGAAACGGCTGTGTGAACAGGCGCAGCAGAAACACCAGGCCGACCATGAAAAACTGCTCCGCAAGAAAGGGGGCGGCGAAAATCCTTATTTGATCCACCAAGAGTTGGGCCAAATCATGACCAAAAGCGCCACGGTCGTCCGCCACAACGACGTCCTCCGCGAGGCGCTGGCTACGGTGCGTGATTTGGAGCAACGGGCCCGCCGCTGCTCGCTTTCGGATACGGGCCATTGGACCAACCAGAACGTCGTCTTCACCAAAGCGGTTCGCGATATGTTTCCGCTCGCGAAGGCGATTCTCCAAGGCGCGCTGGCCCGCGACGAATCGCGCGGCGCACATTACAAACCTGAGTTCAGCATGCCGGGCCTCTCGGCGACCGATCCGGCGGAGCATCGCCGCGAGGCGGAGCAGTGGTGCGATCGTTTTGAAGAGAACACGAAGCGCTGGCTGAAATCAACCATCGCGACTTGCGACGCCAACGGCGAAGTCACGCTGAGCTACGAAGAAGTCGATACGACGATCATTCCGCCGCGTCCGCGGTTGTACGGCTTGGTCGGCGGCGAGATCATCGAACAAGTCTGGAAGGAGCGTCTCGCCGCCCGGTCGCGCGCGGGCGACGCCGCGGCCAATGGTACGTCGGGATCGAAGCAAGCTGTCACTGTTTAACCGTCCTTTGCGAGCACCATGAGTTCATCACACGATTCCACCGGTTTTTCGCCTCGCGGAAATTCGGACCACGCCGCGGCGGGCCAGGACGCCAGCCCGGCGCACGCCGTCGCCCCCGCCGCGATCGAAGTGCGCGTGCTCCGCCAAGACGGCCCGGCGGAAACGAGCTATTGGGAGCGGCACCAGGTCGCTTACGAAAGCGACATGAACTGCATTAGCGTGCTGCAGAAAATCGCGGCTCAGGCGAAGACGGGCGAGGGCCAAGCTGTCGCGCCGGTCGCTTGGGATTGCAATTGCCTTGAAGAGGTCTGCGGCGCGTGCACCATGGTCATCAACGGCCGCGTGCGGCAGGCTTGCTCGGCGCTGGTCGATCGGTTGCTGGCCGATAACCCGGACGAAATTGAACTGCGGCCCATGAGCAAGTTTCCGGTCGTGCGAGATCTCGTCGTCGATCGCACGCGGTTGTTCAACGGCCTCAAAAAAGTGAAGGCTTGGATTCCCGTCGATGGCTATCACGATTTGGGGCCCGGACCGCAACAGTCGCAGGCAGCGCAAGAAACCGCCTATCCGCTCAGCGAATGCATGAGTTGCGGCTGTTGCCTCGAGGCCTGCCCGCAGTATTCCAAGATCGAGTTGCACCGGGCCGAGGGCGAGAGCGCGGAGGCGTTTGCCGCCCGCCGGCAGGCGGCCCACGACCAAGGCTTCATCGGCGCGCATGCCATCAGCCAAGCACGGCTTTTCAATATTCATCCGACCGGAAAATTCAACGCCGGCGAGCGGCTCGAAGCCTTGATGGAGGTCGGAGGAATTCAAGTTTGCGGCAACGCCCAGAATTGCGTCGCGGTCTGCCCGAAGCACATTCCGCTCACCACGTCGATTGGGTGGGCCGGCCGCGCGACGACGGTCCACGCGATCAAGCGCTGGTTCGAGAAATAGGCTCCCGCGGAGTGCGCCGCGGCCCGTAACATCCCCGGCGGCGCGAGACGATGCGCGCGGTCGGCGCGTTGTTTTTGCGCCGTCAGATCATCCGATCACTTCGCGGGCTTGGCGTTGGGAGTCGCCGCCGCGGGTGCGCCGGAGGCTGCCGGAGCGTCGGTTGCCGGCGCAGCGTTTTGGCCCGCTTTTTTGCCGGCCGTCGCTCGGTTGAATTCGTCTGGATCGAACGGGTCGGCAGGCGGCGCGCTGCCGACTCGCGGGCCGTTTCGTTTGGCCTTCTTGCCGGTCGCCTTTTCTTCGGCCCGGGCGGCTTTGTCCTCGTCCTTGCGTTCCTGAATGAGCCGGCCCGTTAGACCAGGCGTCCGCCGCCCGGCCAGAGCACCGGTTTCGCTTTCGTTTTCCGCGATCGGTCCGAATCCGTATTCACTCAGCGTTTGGAGCATCGCGGCTTGGGCGGCGACCGGGTGCGACTCGGCCTTGGTCTGATCGCCTTGCGCGACGAGTTGAATCCACTCGCTCAATTGCTGATACATGGCTGCTTGCCGCGACGTGAAGACAGGCGTTTTCAAGGTTCCATGCGGCTGGGTCGCCGCGAACAACAACAAGCTATCGTCAGGACTTTTTAGATTGACTTGCCCCAGCACGGCTTGCAAATTGCGCTGCGTCAAACGCGGGTTCACATTGTGCTCCAGCGGCAGTCGCTGCATTTGAAAGCTGCTGTTGCCGCGGGCGCCGTGGCATCCCGAGGTCGTGCAGCTATTGAGCAAGACTGGCTGAATCGTCGTCGTGAAGGCTTCCATCGCGCCCGGCGGAAGGCTCCGCACCAAGCGGTCGAGTTCTTCGTTCTGAGCGGCAGGATCGGGGCCTTTTTCTTTCTTAACCGGCGGCTCCGGCTGCGTGGCGCCGCGGACCTGTTCGAGGTGGCGTTGCGTCACGGCGATCCGCGGATGGTTGGGGTCGAGCCGCATCGCTTCGCTCAATTCGTCTGCCGCGTGGCCGAGCAGCCCTTGCCGCAAGCACCATTCCACCAGGTCCAGATGCTCTTCTGCCCGATCGCTGACAATATGCGCCCGCTTGTTGAAATAGACCTCGTCTTCGTTGCGGCAAATCGATTCGACGTCGGCGACGCGGACGCGCAACTCGCCGTCAGGCAGGACCACGAGATAGCGATCGCCGGAGCGCTCGATTTTGCCCGCGAGCACCTGGCCCGATTTGAGAACCAGCACCTGGGCGTCGGCAGGAGCGGGAGGGGCGGCCTGAACGCGCGGCAAGATCGCCGCCCGCCAACTGAGCGCAGCCGCCAGCACCGCTCCGGCAAGGAGGATTCGCAGCGCCGCCGATCGAGAGGGAGCATTCATCGGGGCGGAGAGTAGGCTTTCTCCCGCCGCCGGTCAAGATGGCCTCCGCGCGCCTCGCACCGTCGGTCGTTCAACTCCGTGCGAGGGCGGTTCCGCACGCGTGCTAGCGTTTGCCCTTGGTGAGATTGCCGAGGACGCTGCGCGTTAATTCACGGCTGACAGCGGTTCCCATGCTGCGGGCGGCGCTGGTGAGAAATGCGCCGGCCAGCTTCAGCCAGCCTGATTGGGCCGCGGCGCCCGCTTTGCGGGTCGGCGCCGGCGGCGCGGATTCCGCCTTTTTCTTCAGGAGCTCATACGCGCTCTCGCGATCAACCGCTTGCTCGTAGTGGCCGTAGACGGGCGATTTTTGAATCAGGCCGCGGCGCTCGTCGGCGGTGATGGCGCCGAATCGGCTGACGGGCGGCGCGATCCAGGCACGCTCGACGACGGTCGGAGCGCCCGCGTCGTCGAGGACGCTCACGAGCGCTTCGCCGACGTTCAGATTCATAATCACGTCTTCGACCGCCAGCTTGCCGTCCGTTCGAAACGTCTGCGCCGCGGCTTTGACCGCCTTTTGGTCGCGCGGCGTGAACGCGTGCAAGGCATGTTGAACACGATTGCCAAGCTGGCCCAAGACCGTGTCGGGGATATCGAGCGGCGATTGCGTCACAAAGTAAATCCCGACCCCTTTTGAGCGAATCAATCGCACTACCTGCTCGATCTTGTCGAGCAGCGCCTTGGGCGCCTCGTTAAAAAGGAGATGGGCCTCGTCGAAAAAGAAGACGAGCTTGGGCTTGTCCAGGTCGCCCACCTCCGGCAGGCGTTCGAACAGATCCGCCAACAGCCATAGCAAAAAGGTCGAGTAGACAATCGGATTTTGCATCAGCTTGTCGGCCGCCAGGATATTAATGACTCCTTTTCCGGCAGCGGTTTGAAGGAGGTCGTCGATGTTGAGCGCCGGTTCGCCGAAAAATTTGTCGCCTCCGCGGTCGGCAAGCGTTACCAGCCCGCGCTGGATCGCGCCGATCGTCGCGGTCGCGATATTCCCATACGTCGTCCCCAGATCCTTGGCATGCTCGCCGACGAAAGCGGTCATTGCTTGCAGGTCTTTCAAATCGAGCAAGGCGAGCTTTTGATCGTCGGCGACTTTAAACACCAGGTTCATCACGGCCGCTTGCGTGTCGTTCAATTCGAGCAAGCGGCTTAGCAGCAGCGGCCCGAGTTCGGTCGTCGTCGCGCGGACCGGATGCCCTTGTTCGCCGAAGACATCCCAAAACACGACTGGGTTGGCGGCGGGAGTGAAGTTATCGATGCCCACCAGCCCGCAGCGGTCCTTGATCTTTTGATTTGCTTCGCCGGCAAACGCCAAGCCCGCCAAGTCGCCCTTGACATCGGCCATGAACACCGGCACGCCAATCCGGCTGAATCCTTCGGCCAAGAGCTTGAGCGTGACGGTCTTGCCCGTCCCGGTGGCGCCTGCAATCAAGCCGTGCCGATTGGCCATGGCGCAGCGGAGATAGATCGGATCGCGCGCGCCTTTGCCAATCAGAATTTCGTAGTCGCTCATGGAGGCCATTTCCTTCGTTTCCGCGGGAATCGTTTTAAGCCTCGTCGCGTCAAGCCTAACCGAGCCGTCTGGCGGCGCGAGGCAGCGCCGGAAGACAGAGCGAAACAGCGACGGAACGCCGCGCCGCCCCAGGTTTTCAATTCATGCTCGGATCAGCCGGAACATGTTTGATGTGCAAGTCGGCGATCAGTTTCGCATCGGCACGGTGCTTGGTGACTTGGTCCCAGAGCCGGTCGGCCGCTTCAAAGGCATAATCCAAGGCGGCCTCTTCGGTGACCCAGCTTCCCTCACGCAATTCATTCTCCAATTGGCCTGGTCCCCAGCCGGCGTAGCCCACAAAGAACCGGATCGGTCCTTGCTCGCTCCCGACGAGCGTGGTCAATTCCTCCGGTTTGGCGGTGAAGTACAAGCCGGGCTTAACCATGCTGTCGGATAAGGCCTTGGCGGTGTGGAGGGCCATCAGCGGGCCTTGGCAAGGGCCGCCCAGATAGAGATGAGTTTGATGCGCGCACGGGCTCTGGCTCAATTGCTCCCACGCATTTTGCAGCAGCACGCTCGTCGGCCGATTCAAGACCAAGCCCAGCGCTCCTTCGGCGTTGTGCGTCACCAGCAAGACCACGGTGCGCGCAAAGTTTGGGTCTTGCAGTTCAGGCGTGGCGATCAAAACATGGCCGCGAAGAGAGTTCATACGCTCAATTGTGAGCAAAAGCATCGAAATTGGGAAGTGGCGAATCTGCGCTCCGCGGCAACGGCTCCCTTGGCTCTCCGGAGCGGCCCGTTCAAACCAGCGCTCGCAGTAGGCCTTCGGCCTTGTGCCAAGTTTCGTCATATTCGCGTTCTGGGTCAGACTGGGCGACGATCCCGCCTCCCACCGGAAACTGCCACCAGCCGCGGCCTGCCGTAATGGTTCGAATCAGGATGTTCGCGTCGGAGTTGCCGTCAAAACCGACGTAGCCAAGCAACCCGCAGTAGGCGCCGCGGGCGGTCGGTTCGAGCTCGGCGATAATCTCCATCGCGCGGACCTTGGGAGCGCCGGTAATGGAACCGCCGGGAAACGCGGCGCGCCACAGGTCCAGCGCCGTTCGTCCTGGCTGCAATTGGCCGCGCACCGCCGAGACGAGATGCTGGACATACTCGTACAGCTCGAGCCGGCACAGTTCGGTAACTCGGACCGAGTCCGGACGGCAGACGCGTGAGAGATCGTTGCGCAGCAAGTCGACGATCATGACATTTTCGGCGCGGTCCTTTTCGCTCGCCTGCAATTCGTCGCCGGCAAACAAGTCGGCCTCGGGTCGAGCCGTCCGCCGCCGCGTCCCTTTGATCGGCCGAGCCTCGACTTCGCCGGCGTGGACTTGCAAAAAACGCTCCGGCGACGCGCTGAGCACTTGAAACTCTCCGAGGTCAAAATAGCCGGCAAAAGGCGCCGGATTGCGTTCTCGCAGCCGGCGATAGAGCTCGAGCGAATTGCCCGCCGGAAATAAAAGCCGCTGCGCGAGGTTGACTTGAAAGAGGTCGCCGGCGCGAATGTATTCGGAGGCGCGGCGGATTGCCGAGAGATAGGCCGCCCGCGACAAATTGCTCGTCAGCCCGAGCGGTCCCGCGACTTCAAATTGCGGCGCAAGCTGATCGCGGGCGAGGGGTCCGCGCGTGGCAGCCGGCCGCGGAGCGGAAACCACGCGCGCCGGATGTTCTGCGGCAAAGCGCGCGGCCGCGGCGCGTTCCGCCGGAGCGTCCTGATCAGACGGGCAATGCCGCCACAATTGGTGAAAAAACTTGAGCCGATCATAGGCTCGATGCAATCTCCGGCTCGGCACTGGCTCCGGCCAGCCTTGCGAGATTAGCCAGCTGCGATTCGCCACGTGATCGAAAGCGGCCACCACGTCGTAGAAACCGATTGCCAAATCGGGCACTTGAAATTCGTCGAATTGCGGGCGCGGCCAGCGCTCGAGGCTATGGGCAAGGTCGTAACTCAGCAGACCCGCCGCGCCCCCTTGAAACGGAGGCAAATCGGCGAGCGTCCGGCTCGGATGCTTGGTCAATTCGGCTTGGACGGCACCCAGCGGATCGCCCGCGTCGGCCGCCCGCTGCCAGAATTGAAAAGGATCGGCGGCGACGAACGAATAGCGGCCCACCAGCGAGTCGCGGCGGGCGCTGTCCAGAAACAAACAATGGGGCAAAACGCTCCACGCCCGAAATACCGATTCCGCGTCCGTTCCCGGCGGAAACTCTTCGATCAGCGGTTCGGCGATTTTCACAGTCATCTGCGAACGAGCAGCAAACGCGGAGTGGACAGGCCAAGAGCTTTTGGCTCACGGTTTAGAATCGGGCGCGGCGGGAGTTCGCGGCAAGCGGTGCAGTTTTTCTTCTGCCGTTAGAAAGCCCCAATCGAGGGCTTCGTCTTGCCGGTATTCTTTGTCTAGCGTCAAGGCCGTGGTCGCTTTCGCCAATTCAAAGCCGAGATAAAACGCGTGCCCCAGGTCGAGATTCCGCGGATGCGTGGCCAACAGTTGCGCAAACAAGGCGAATGGATCGCGATCCTGCAAATGGAGTCCGGCAGCCACCAGATGCAACGCCGATTGCTCGGCGAACAGCCGGTAGTTGTGGTCCGTGATCTGGGCCGCGAGATTGGAAAAATAATCGGCTTCATGTGGCAAGGGCTCGGCGCCTCGGAGGAGGACCAATCGCGGCTCGAGACGCTTTGGCAAGACCTGTTGCTGCACCGCATGAAAGACCAGCCGCCGCGCCAAGTCGCACTCGCGGACCGAGGTTTTTGCCCATGGAATGACTTGCGTCGTGAGGACGCTGCGAATCCCTTGCTCCTGACAAAAGCCCAGCAGCAACACATTGATCGCGGCCGAATCGGCATCCGTCAACTCCGTCAGATTGCCAATGCCCATCAGCATTTCGACGTCAGGATAGCGCTGGCGAACGGCGAGATAGCGTCCGAGACTAGCGGCAAAGCCAAATCCGATCGGCTCAAGAATCGGATCGATGCGCAAGCGGACGCCGGCGCTCGCGAGAAAATCGACCGTTTCATCCAAGCCGGCCAGCGTGTGCGGGTCGTCCGGAATCGCCACCACCTCGCAGCCCCAATCGGCGGCGCGCTCGCGGTTGGAACCGTTCACCGAGAGGACCAACTCCGCGCCGGCTTGAACCGCCGGCTCAATCTCCGCGGGTTGGAGGCTGTCGATGGAGACGCGATGCCCGGCCCCGCGCAAGGCTCGGACCGCGTCGCCCACTTCGCTCCAGATCGAGCCGGGTGTGCAGCCCAGATCGATCCAGTCGGCTCCCGCGGCGCGCAACTCGGCGGCCGATTGCAAAAGCTGCTCTCTGGAAAGACTCGGCGCGTGGTTGATTTCGGCCAGAATCTCGATGTCGTAGCCGCCGTAGCCGGAGTTTGCCACCGGGCGGCCAAAAAACTGAGGTAGCCGGCGCAGGTCGCGCGGGCCGCGCTCCACAGAACAGCATGCCGCCGCGGCGATCGGCGCCAAGTCTCCTGCACAGTAGCCGGGGACGAAAACTTTATCCGCGCCGGCAGGGCAATGAAGGCGAGCTGCGATCCAAGCCGGGGTCATCAGCGCGGCCACGGTGATATTGAGCACTTCGACGGAATAATCGAAGGGGACGCTCGGCGCGAGCGCGGCGAGCACCTGCCGCAGCGCATGTTCCGCCAGACGACCGGTGATGAAGTGATAGTGAGTCACGGCCGCGGAGGAGCTCGCAATCGGAGAGTCGGGAGAAGAGAACCTTCCAGGGCGCGGGCTATGACCGCTTCCAACCGCCATTGACGTTGATGATTTGTCCGTTGATAAACGCGGCGGCCGGCGAGGCCAGAAACCGCGCCGCCTGCGCGATATCGGCCGGCGTACCCCAGCGGCCGACGAGCGATTCGCGCTGCGCCCGATCTTGCCAAGCGTCCGAGGCATTTTCTCCCCAGGTTGTTTTCACCCAACCCGGCGCGAGACAATTGACGCGGACTTCGGGGGCGAGCGATTGCGCCAAGCTGCGGGTAAAGGCCATGACGGCGCCTTTGGTGGCGGCGAAAAGCTCGCCGCTGTCGCCGGCCATGCCTTGTTCGGCCTGATCCCATCCGAGGTTCAAGATCGTGCCGAAACCGCGCTGTTTCATGCGGGCGCCGGCCATTCGAGCGAGCCGCACGGTCGCCAGAACGTCGACCCGCCACAGGTGGTGCAGCTTTTTCTCAAAGGGCCAACGGGCCGGCTCTCCGGTGAGGACATCCGCGCCGGCATTGTTGACCCAGATATCGACATCGCCGCGCCATTTCCAGGCTCGGCGGATTAAGGTGTCGGGGCCTTCGTCGTCGGCCAGATCGACCGTGACGGCATCGGTCTCGACCCCGAGGGCGCGCGCTTCCTCGGCGACTTGCTGTGCGGCGGCGTCGTTTTGGCCGGCATGAATTAAGCAAGCCGCACCGGCGGCGGCCAATTCCAGCGCGATCGCGCGGCCGATGCCGCTGGACGAACCGGTCACGACCGCCGTCAATCCGGCGAGTTCTGAAGCGTGTGCCATAAGAGGCAAAGAGTAAGGCCGCGTTGGCGAGACTGTCTCCCAAACATTATATTGGAAACGGCCGCGGCTCGAAATGGCCGATCTCTCGTTTCACCTTGCCCCCCAGCGCCGGTCCCTTGCCCGAACTCTCGCAGCCATCGCCGCGGCCGCTTCCGTCGAATGCCGAGGCGGCCATTCTCTGGCGGCTCCGTTATCGCACGGGGCTGGGCCTGCTGCGCGGAATGCTGGTCCGCTCGCGGTTGCGCGCCACGCTGGTGGTCGGACTGAGTCTCTTTTTCTGGATCGGCCTGTTCATTTTGTTTCGCGACGGCCATCGCCTGCTGATGGGCTATCCGGCGATCGTCGAGCAGTTGTTTAATCTGTTCTTTTTCACGCTGTTGATCTTGCTGACATTTTCGTCGGCCTTGATTTTATATAGCGGCTTGTACCGGTCCGAAGAGGCGGGTTTCTTGCTGACCACCGGCTTGCGCGAGCGGCGGATTTTTCTCTACAAATTTCAAGAGGCCGCCTGGTTTAGCAGTTGGGGCTTCTTGCTCTTGAGCAGTCCCATGCTCGTCGCCTATGGCGTCGAGATGGGCGCGCCGTGGTATTATTATGCCCTGATCATCCCGTTCATGGCGTCCTTCGCGTTTATCCCCTCGAGCATTGGCGCGATCATCTGCTTAGTGGTGATTGACCGGCTGCCCGCGGTGCGGCGGCATGTGCTGGGGATCATGGCGGCCTTGACGGCGGCGCTGGCCGTTTATCTGGTTTGGTCGGTGTTGACGTTGCCGAAGCAGAACTTGTTGACGCCGCGATGGTTCCACGATGTGTCGCAACGCTTGCAGGTCGTCGAGCAAAATTTTCTGCCGAGTTGGTGGCTCACGTCGGGCTTGTTGGAGACGGCGCGCGGAGACACCGGCAGTTGGTCGCATCGCCCCTGGGCCCAAGGGGTCTTGTTTTTCGCCTTGTTGCTGGCGAACGCCTTGTTCTTTTTGATGCTGGCGTATCGCTTGGCCGATCGAGTTTATCGCCGCAGCTATCAATCGTTGACGAGCGAAAAGCTATCGCATAAGCGGACCGGAGTTTCTTGGATCGACCGCTGCGTCTATCGGCTGGTGTGGTTCTTGCCGCGCAATTTACGGCACCTGATCGTCAAGGACGTGCGGTTGTTTCGCCGCGACCCGCTGCAATGGACCCAGGTCGTGATTTTTTTCGGCTTGCTGTTGCTCTATTTCTTGAACATCCGCAGTTTCACTCCTTCGGAAACCTTGCTCCAACCGATCAACATGATCGGCTTCTTAAACGTGGCGGTGATCGGGCTGATTCTGTCGACGTTCACGACGCGATTTATTTTCCCCATGATCAGCCTCGAAGGCCGCCGATTCTGGATTCTCGGCTTGTTGCCGATCCGCCGTGAAACCATTCTCTGGAGCAAGTTTTTGTTCGCGTGCGTCGGCTCGGCGATTCCGTGTTGCGGTCTAATTCTGTTGAGCGACGTGCTGCTCCCCTTGCCAGCAATCGTCCGCTGGATCCATCAACTGGACTGCTTAGTGCTGTGCGCGGGACTATCGGGAATTGCGGTTGGGCTCGGAGCGGCGATTCCAGACTTGCGCGAGGCGGCCCCCTCCAAAATCGCCGCCGGGTTTGGCGGCACGCTGAACCTGGTGCTCAGCGCCGTGTTCATTCTGGCAGTCGTCCTGATTACCGCCATTCCATGCCATCTGTATATTGCCGGGCAGGTCATTCACTCGGGCAACGCGTGGATCGACTATCTGCTCGAACCTCCGCGTTCGCTCGGAGTTGGCAGCGGCATGGCGCTGGCGCTGGGGGTGCTGGCGACGGTCATTCCATTGCGGAGCGGCTTTCGAGCGTTCCGCAATTTGGAACTCTAGCCGGCCGAATTCTTCAACCGGCTTCCATGAGGAAGCCTCCGTCAAGACCAAGAGCGAGAAGAGGGCGGGATTTCCCAGACATCCATTCGGCATCAACCGCCGTGGCGGTGCGCCATAAGACCATATGCGGTCGCCCCCAATTCAGCTAGTCGGCGTCGCCATGCGCCAAGCCTGTTGCCGGGGTACAACCTAGAATCCCACTCTCGATCTCGACGTTGAACTCGCTGCGTATTCTTCTCGTCAACTCTTTACCCGAGCCCCTTTCGCCACGCCGTCGCCTCGGCCCCTCACCGAAGCAGGGGGCCGAGCGACAAGAGCGAAATGGGGCGGACCCTTTTGCTGAGCCTGAACTGAGGTCAGGCCGCGACACTTTCTTGCCATAGTTCGCCTCGCCGCAATAAGGCATACATCACCCGCGCCAAGTAGTGGGCGGTCGCAACCAGGGCAATCTTTTTTCGTTGCGCATCGCCCCGGCGAACTCGTTCAAAGTAAGCTCGCACGGTCGGCGACCGGCGGACTGCCTGCCAAGCCGCCTCCGTCAAGAATCGCCGTACGGTGGCCGAACCGGCTTTGGTAATATGTCCTAGTCGATTGGTGCCGCCGGATTGATCTTGCCGGGGGACAAGTCCAAAATACCGACCCACGGCTTTGCTGTTGGGGAATCGTTGGGGATCATCCAGGAAGCTGACCACCGCCTCGGCCGTTCGGACCCCCACGCCAGGAATACTCATTACCTGAAACACGGCGGGGTGATGAGCCGACAGCCGGTCGAGTTCTTGTTCTACCCGCGCCACTTGGCGGTTTAATCCGTCGATTTCTTCCAGCAGCAGATCCCGCCGCAATGCTTGCGTCGTGGTCGGCCAGGCGAGCTGTCGCAACCAAGCGGTCCCCGCCTTAGTCCATAACCCAGGGCGCCGCGCCGGATGGATTCCCACGCTCCGCAGCAACGCTCGCAGGCTGTTTTTGGACATCGTTCGTTTCTCGATCAGATGACGACGACAAGTGATTAGCTCGCGCCAAGATCGCA
Source organism: Pirellulales bacterium (assembly GCA_035656655.1). GTDB lineage: Bacteria > Planctomycetota > Planctomycetia > Pirellulales > DASRSE01 > DASRSE01. The sequence goes on along the minus strand of DASRSE010000095.1, from coordinate 429 downwards.
CATCGACACTCGGCACATAAACCGCGGGTACCTCTCCTAAAAACAACAACTTGGCCAGTTTCTCGGCGTCATTGCGATCATTCTTGTGAGGGGAACGAAAAATCAAACGCAGGTGGCCCGGGTGGGCGACCGTGACCCGCGTGGCCAGGGGCTTCAGGACGTCGTGATAAAAACCGTAGCCGCAGCTCGCCTCGTAACAAACTTCAAATCGCTCCGGCAGCCGCTCCAACAGATTGAGCAACTCCCCCAACGTCTGCACCTGAGACCTGCGGAACAGCTTCCCATTCTGATCCAACACACAAATCGCAAAGTGCTTGCTATGAATGTCCAAACCAACGTAAAACATAGTCGCCTCCCAAGGTCAGGAACGGTGAAACCCCATAAGTTCAACGTTACCTGACCGACGGAGGTTCCTACATAGTTTCAGCT
>DASRSE010000094.1:0-10959 GCA_035656655.1 Pirellulales bacterium | reverse complement strand
CGTGATAAGGCCGGATGCCAGGAAAGCCCGGCAGCAGCCCGTGATGCAGATTGATGATTCGGCCGCCGGCATATTCCCAACAAGCGGCCGGCGAAAGAATCCGCATGTAGCGCGCCAGCACGATGTAATCGACCGCGTATTCGTCGCAATACTTAATCAGCAGACGATCGTCTCCCACCCCTTTTTCATCTCCCACATTCAACCACGGAAGATCGAATTGCTCCGCGACCGAGCGGCAGTTCGGCCGGTTGCCGAACATGACGACCGGGTCCGCCTTGATCCGCCCATCGCGAATCGCGCGGAGCAGCGCCAGCGGAGGCTCGGGCCGATAGGTGGCGCAGATCGCCAACCGCGGATTGTCCTTGCGCTCGTCCGGAGACCAAACCCGGATCGACAGCTTCTTGTCGCGGCCGATTTGCGTCATCGCCGCTTGCAGCGCGGGATACCGCTCGGCCGGTAGCTCGATCCGGCAGAGCATGGCGAAGATGGCTTCTTCGTCATGATCATACATCTGGATCTCGGCAATGTTGGCCCCTTCGCCCGTGACATAATGAATGATCGGGTCGGCCAACCCTCGATTGTCAGGACCGACCGCGGTGATGATCGTGTGCATGGTGGAAAAAGTCATTCGCCTTGGTCTCAACAGGATCGGACGGAGGAAACGCGCCTCGCGCCGCACCAGAAAACAACGGGTCAGCCGCGCCGGCGGCACAAGGCGGCGAAGCGGTCGAAGGTTTGCGCGGCGCGGCGCGCCAGGGCGGGCAACTCGACCGGCGTGCGGCGGCGAATCTCTTCCGGATCAATATAATCGAGCGCCGCCACTTCCGCGCAGCCGCCCGACTCGCACAGCCACTCGTCGATCATGCGCTCGGTCATCTCGATGTGAAATTGCAACCCATAGGCCGCCGAACCGACGCGAAAGGCCTGCTGCCGGCAGAGCGCGCTGCGCGCGAGCCAGACCGCCCCGCTGGGCAAATCGAACGTGTCGCCATGCCACTGAAAGACCGTTGACTCTAGCGGCCAGTCGTGAAACAGCGGATCTTCGGCCGCGGCCGGTTCGACTTGCAGCGGGTACCAGCCGATTTCCTTGATCGCGTTGGGATAGACGCGGGCGCCGGCCGCCTTGGCCAGCAGTTGCGAGCCGAGACAGATGCCGAGCACCGGCAGCGATGCCGCAATCGCGCGCTGGAGGAGTGCCACCTCGAGCGCCAGAAACGGATAGCGATCGACTTCGTCGACGTTCATCGGCCCCCCCATCACGATCAAGCCAGCCAGATTGGCGGGATCGAATTCCAGCGGTTCGCCGCGAAACAGATCGACGACTTGGAGGGGCAACTCGGCGCGCGCCAGCGCCTCCGTGAGCGCGCCGAGCCCTTCATGCGGAACATGCCGCAGCGCAACGACCGTTTTCATACGTGCCTTTCGCTTCAAGGGCAGGGGCGACCCGGAGAACCGTTCTGCCGCGGGCTCGTCGGGCGCCTACTACCTTAGCGATAATTGGCTCGGGCATAAATCCCTGGCCGGCGGCCCACGACTGGTCAGTCTGGCTCCGGTTTGCTAGGGTTGTGCTGTTCGACCGCGCGGGTGCGGGCGGTCCGGCCGCATTCTTCCTCTTAGCATAAGCTCCCGTTATGACAGCACTCCCCTCCGTCAGAATCCGGCGCGAAGACGTCCCGCCGGGCGAAGTTCTGTGCGCTTATTGCACGGCCAAATGTTGCCGCTATTTTGCCTTGCCGCTGGAAGAGCCGACCGAATTCAAGGACTTTGAATTCATCCGCTGGTTTCTCTTGCACCACGGGGCGACCGTGTTCACGGAAGACGATGTGTGGTATTTGCTGCAGTTCAGCGAATGCCGCCATCTGCAGGCCGACAATCGCTGCGGCATCTACGAGACGCGCCCGCAAATCTGCCGCGATTATACGACCGAAAACTGCGAATACGACGATAGCTGGGTGTACGATCGCTATTTTGAAACGGCCGACCAGATCGGCGAATATGCCGAAGCGGTTCTGCCGGCGGCGGACAAAAAGAACCTTCGCAGCCGGCGGCCGCCGTTGCTCCCGGTGATCGGATAACCGCCGCTTGGGGCGCCGGCTCGGCGCTGCGTGGCGGCGGGTTTTTCGGCTCCGTGCCGCCGAGTTCGTTTCAGGTCGCTGCCGCTGTCGCCGCGCGTCATGGCTGCGGCCGAATTGTTTCCGCTCTTTCGCTGGATGGATTGTCCATGATTGAACCTCGCACCTTAAAAGGCTTCCGCGATTACTTGCCGGAAGCGATGATTCCGCGCGAGCAGATGATCGAGACGGCGCGGCGCGTTTATCGTTCGTATGGCTTTAGCCCGATCGACACGCCGGCGCTGGAGTATCTCGAGATTCTGCTAGGCAAAGGGAGCGACGAAACCGACAAGCAGCTCTATCAATTCGAGGATCATGGCGGCCGGAAAGTCGGGCTGCGGTTCGATCTGACGGTGCCGCTGGCGCGGTTCGCGGCCCAGCACAGCCACGAGTTGGGCCTGCCGTTCAAGCGCTATCATATCGCTTCGGTGTGGCGCGGCGAAAACACGCAGCGCGGGCGCTATCGCGAGTTCATGCAGTGCGATTTCGACACGATCGGTACCCTCTCGTCGGCCGCCGACATCGAGACCGCGCTCGTTATCCACGATCTGTTTCAAGCCCTCGGCTTCCGCGAGTTTACGCTGCGCATCAATAACCGAATGGTTCTCAACGGGGTGCTCGACAAACTCGGCTTGCAAGAAAAATCGGCGTCGATCCTGCGCTCGCTCGACAAGCTGGGCAAAATCGGCCGCGAGCAGGTCGCCGCGGAAATGGTCGAATTCGCCGGCGCGACCCCTGCCCAAGCCGATCAGGTCTTGCAGCTGACCGATCTGCGTGGCGACAATAGCTCGATCTTGCGCCAGCTCGAACCGCTGGTCGCCGGCAACGAAATCGGCCAGGCCGGCATCGGCCGCTTGGCCGAATTGCTCGCCGCGGTCGCCGTCGCCGGGGTTGATCCGGCGCGACTCAAGCTGGATGTCTCGATCGCGCGCGGACTCGACTACTATACCGGCACGATCTACGAGACGTTTTTGGATCAACTGCCGAACATTGGCTCGGTCTGCTCGGGCGGCCGCTACGACAATCTCGCCGCGCTCTACACCTCGCAGCAATTGCCTGGCATTGGTGCGTCGTTGGGGCTCGATCGATTATTGGCCGCCAAGGAAGAACTCGGCCTGATCGGCAAAACGGCCACGACCGCCGACGTTTTTATCCCTTACTTCGATGCGAACCGGCTGCCCGACTATCTGGCGCTAGCGAGCAAATTGCGCGCGGCCGGATTCAACGTTGAGGTCTATCCGGACCCGAAAAAACTCGGCCAACAACTCAAATACGCAGGCAAAAAAGGGTTTCGCGTCGCGCTCGTGGCCGGCGAGAACGAATTTGCCGCCGGCGAGATTCAAGTCAAATATCTGGCGAACGAGACAAAAGAAACGATCCCGCTCGACGCCGATGCAGTCCGTTTAGTCGATTGCTTGCGAAAGACCTTGGCCCAGTGAAGAATGAACGGATCGCTTTGCCCTAAACAACCATCCTCTTCGCCTTCCAGCTTCATTTTGCATTTCTCATTTCTCCTTTTGCATTTCCCCTTCATGGCCGATCGCACGAACCACTACGAGCTGGCCTTTGAAGAATACCTGCGGGCGCGGCAAGTGCCTTACGTGGCGGTGGACGAGACGCGGCGCAGTCTGCTGGCGGGCGGTTCGATCAAAAGTCTCGACTTCATTGTCTCGCCGCCGGGCCCGCAGACGTGGCTGGTCGATGTGAAAGGGCGGCGTTTTCCGTCAGGCGACGAGCAGAAGCACTACTGGAAGAATTGGTCAACGCTCGACGATCTGCGGAGCCTCGCTCAATGGGAGCGGCTCTTCGGCCCGTCTTTTTGCGGTTTGTTCGTGTTCGCGTACAACGTGCTCGGAGACCGTTCGCCGTTGCCGACCGAGCGGTTGTTTCGGCATCATGGGGAATTCTATGCGTTTATTGCGGTCCGCTTGACCGACTATTCTTATCACGCGCGGCCGATTTCCGCGGCCTGGGAAACGGTGGCCATGCCGACGGGCGAATTTCGCCGGGTTGCGCAGCCCGTCGCCGACCTGTTTGAGATGCCGGCCAGCGTGCCGGTCTGCGCCTCGATTTCGTAACCGCGGACGAGCCGCGCGCAATGCCATCCGGCGGCGAGGCCCGCCCTCGCCGAGCGCCAAATACGCGCGGCCGCGATTCACGGAGTCGTGCGCTTAATGCTTGGCGGGTTCGAGCGCGTGCGGTTTCGCGCGCGGCGCAAACAGGAGCACGGTGACCGCGCCCGCAATCACCAACAGCAAGCCGGCATAGAATAGCGGCCCAATCTCATGGACCAGGTTGCTGCGAAACAGCTCGACAAACGAGTTAATCACGGGCGCCAAGCCGAATACGAGCGGCATGACGAAGATCGGCTTGCCGCCGAGATTGAACGCCATGATGATGCCGATCGCCCCGATCGCGCCGGCGGCGCCCGCGATCAGGCTCCAACTCGTGCCAGGCAAGTTGAATGACGCGTTGGGCTCGATCGAACCGAGGAGCGCAAACGGAACGATGACCGCAATCGCGAGGTACGCCAGCCCCACGCAGATGAAGGGGCGCAGCCGGCTGCCGTTCATCGCGATCTGGCCTTTATGGAGCGTCGGACCGTACACGCCCCAGGTGACGCCGGTCAACAGGATTGAGAAAATGATTACGGCCCAATTCCGAGCGGTGATCGGCCCGCGTTTCGACGCCAAATAGGCGGCCGCCGCGGGCTTCTCTTTCTGCTCGAGCTCCGCGAGCGTATAGCCGCTGATTTCGCTGATCACCTTCTCGTCGGCCCCGTCCTTCTTCACCAACGTGAAGCTGATTTTTCCGTCAGGCGTTTCATGCAAGTCCTTCACGACCGGCCGGACGGGATTTGGTTTCGTAAACAGGACCGTGACCGCCCCCACGACCACCAGAATCAAACCGGCCAAGAAGATCGGACCGACATCCTTGAACGTCTTCGACATATACATCGTCGTGAACGTGTTCACGACCGGCGCAATGCCAAACACGAGCGGCATGACATAGACCGGATTGCCGCGGTTGGTGAAGGCGAGAATGATCCCGAGCGCCCCGATCGCGCCGGCGGCCCCAGCAATAAAGCTCCAAATAAAGCCGGGTGTGGTCCAGCCCCCCTTTTCGCCGCTCAGCTTCAACCAGACCAGCGGCACCAAAACCGCGATCAGAAAGTAGGCGATGCCGACGCAGATGAACGCGCGCCACGGGACGGGCGGATCCAAGATCGACTCGCGCAAGGCCAACTGGCCCGTTTGCAGCGCCGGTCCGTACACGCCCCAGCAGAGGGCCGTCAACAACGTGAACAAAACAACGTAAAGAAAACCTTTCATGGGCTGAAATCTCGTAGGGCTGGAGGGATGCGGCGACGGAGGCAGGGGGACGAACCCGATCGCGAAAGGGGGTAGTCTAGCAGATCAGCCGGCCGTTTGCACCGGCGAATTTCGGCAGGCTCACGCCCTGCCTAATCCGCGAACCGCCGTGGCAGCCGCGCCGGCAATGGCCGTCCTCTGGCTCGGCGCGGAGAGCCGCCCGGCGGCGCGCGTTCGCGCAACAGCACGGGCCGCTCACTCCTCGCGCAGCGCGCCGATTAGCGGCGCTTTGAGCGTCGCGCGGACCGCCGCCAGTCCGGCGAGAAGGCCGACGACGAGCACGATCGCCAGCGTCGCGCCGAGCGACTTCCAAGGGAGCGTCGCCCCTCCGCCAAACAGATGGGGCCAGACGGCGACCAAGGCGGCCACGATTCCCGCCAGCAGCCCGAGGACGAGCAGGCTGGCGTTTTCCAGCGTGACCATCGCCGCCAGCCGGGCGCGGCGAAATCCAATCGCGCGGAGCAGGGCCAATTCGCCGCGGCGCTCGAACACATTGCGCAGTTGCACGGTCGCCAGCCCGAATGTCCCGAGCAGCAGCCCGAGCGCGCCCAGGCTTTGAAACGTCGACAAATACGTATTTTGCACGATCATGAATTGGGCCAGCTTGCTGGCGGTCGTTTCGGTGCGAAAGCCATAATCGCCGAGCACCTCGACCAGGGCGTCGGTGACGCTCCGATCGTCGCGCGGCGCGTCGGTCGCGATCAGAAACGAGCGATACCCGCTGACGTCGGGAAAATCTTGCACCAGCGCCGCTTCGCTGATCAGCAGTTCGCCTTGAAAGATGCTGTTCTGCAACAAGCCGACGACTTGCAGTTTGAGCTTGCCGCCGCGGCCGTTGTCGATTTCATAAAACTTGCCGATCGGGCTGTTCATGAAGTCACCCAGATGCAAGCTATAAAGCGCCGTGTTTTCGTCCATGATCACCGGCACGGCGTCCTGGGCCGGCCCCTGCAACAAGAGCCACGGGTTTTTCTGTTCGGCATCGGTCCGCGCCGCCGACGCGGAAAATTCGAAGCCCCCGCGCTCGATGAACTCCGGCGACATCCCCAGCAGCCGCGGCTGCCGCGGTTGAAAAAGGTTCAAGCAGCTCGCGTCGTCTCCCGCCTGCACCCGCAGCGGAATAATCTCCGCCTCGCGCAGCACTTTGGCCTGCGCGTCGCTCACCCCGAGCTCCTGTTGGCCGGCGGGCGCGTTGAGATTATAAAATACCGGCTGATCGGTTTCGCCGATCAGCGCGTAGCCGCCGTTGCCGCTTTCCTTTTGCGGGCCGGCGGCAGGAGGCTCGAGATGAAAAGCGCCGATCGCGACAATCAAAAAACTGGCCGCCGCGACCAGCCCAATCGTGAGGGTGCTGCGGCCCGGGTTGCGGCCGCCGTTACGCACCGCCAACCGCACCAAGGCGCCTTGTCCAGCGGCGACCAGCGCGCGATGACGACCGCCGCGCAGCACGACCGAGACTTCCATCAAGGCCGCAGCCAGCACCAAGGCCCCAGCCGTGAAAAAGGCGCCCGCCTGCGCTTCGCCGCTGAGCCGGCCAGCAAACAGCCCCAGACCAATCGCCAAAACGGCCAGCGCCAGCGCGATCGCTTGCCGGCGGCGGCTATGCAATCCGACCGTGGCCCGCGGCGGCGTGGCCTGCCCCTCGAGCAACCGCCGGACGCTGACTCGATGCAGCCGACGCAGCGCGAACAGAATCGTCAGACAGGCGACGATTTCTCCCGCGACAAACCCGATCAACAAACTGGTTGGCGTGAGGTAGAGCGTCAAAAACGGCGTCGTAACCGCGCCGAGCCACCACGTTTTCAAGCCGACCAGCATCAACCATGCATAGCCAATGCCGACCAGCACGCCCAGTGCCGCGCCGACTAAGGCCACGATCGCTCCCTCGGCCAACAGGACGCGGCGGATTTTTCGAAACGACCAGCCGACCGCGGCCAAGAGCCCGATCTCTTTCGCGCGCTGCTCAATGCCCAAGCGGAAGAGGAGTACGATCAGCATGATCGCGGCCGCGATAATGAAGAGGCTAAAGCCCAAAAAGAGGAGCCCGAACGGCGTCGTGCCCGAGGCCGCCTGCAGCCCCCAGCGCTTCACCGGCATGAATTGAAACCCGAGCGCCGCCGGATCAAGCTGCAAGGCGTCCGCTAGTTTCGCCGCGGTCAGATGGGCGGTCGCCGGAACGCGAATGCTGGTCGTGTCGCCGAACCGGCTTCCCCACAGCCGGCGGCCGGCGGCCAACGAAATAAAACCTTTCGGGGTCGCCTTGTATTCTTTCCAATAGCGATCGTCCTGATCGTTCGGAGCAATCGTCCGGACTCGATCTGGAAAGTACGGAAAGGGCGGATTCCAATTCGCAATCGACGCCTCGTCCGTGACATGCTTCAGCTCAGGCGTAAAGTCCGGATCGACAGCGCTCCCCTCCATTGCCGCGATCGCCGCCAACTTAAACTCCACCGTCCGTTCCTTGATCTGGCCATGCGTGCTTTCCGGCTCGAAATAGACCAGCTTGATCGGATCGCCAACCTGCACGTTCACTCCTTGCTGTTTCAGATCGTTCGCCGTCCAAGCGTTCAACACGATCTGGTGCTCATTGAGCGGCGGAATCGGCTGGCCGTTGAGATCGACGATCGGGCCGAGCGGCGGCTGCGCGGTGAAATCAACCCCGCTGATCGTGGAATACGGAATTTTGCCTTGGTCGTTCGGGCCGGCCAAAATGTAATTCGCCAAATAGGTCAGGACCGGCTGCGGGTGATCGGCCGCGAAGGCCTTCAGGGCGGCTGCGGCGACCGTCGGCTCGAGCAGCATCCGATCGCTCGTGAGGTTGAAGTAATCGTGCTTCGTGCGCTTGAGGGACAATCCGTAGTCGGTCAATTGCGGGTGAAGCGCTTGCACGAGCGCCTGGTCGGCGGCCGGTCCTGGCGGCGCGGCGGTCGATTTGCCTGCCACCAGCAGCGCGTTCACGCGCCCTGGCTGCTCAAGCATGGCTTGCAAGGTTTCGGTGGCGACGTAGGCGTTCCGCGGCAATTGTTGATTCGGGCGCAGGCCGAAGCGGCCTAGTCCGCGGGCCGGAATGATCTCGGTCACTTTCAACCGCCGCGTCCGGATCGTGTCCGTTTTGCGCCCCAGCGGACTATCCGCCGGAATCTGGCTCGCTTCGCCGATCCGGAGAATCACCTCCACCGGCGGCGCTCCAGAGGCTAGCTGCTCCGCGCGGAGGCCGAGCGCCTCCGCCAGCGTTTCGTTGAGGACCACTTCGTCGAGCGCCGGCGGGTGTTGCGGACCGTCCGCCCCCAGCTTCCAAAACTCCGGCTCGCAGCCGAGCACGTTTACTCCGCCGGCGCGCTCGATCGGTTTGCTCGTCGTCTCGAAGGTTCCGGGCACGAACAGCGCCGGCACGATTTCGTCAAAGTGTTCTTGGACCGCCGGGTGCCGCGCCGTCTGATCGGCTAGTTCGCGGGTGAAAAAGTGAGGCGTGACGAGAATCTCATCGATCCGGCCCAAGCGATCGAGGGTCAAATGGCGCAGGCTGCCGCGCATCGAATCGCCAACCAGAAGCGCGCCGGTCAGCACGGCGGTCGCCGCCAGCACTCCCAGCGCGACGGCCGCATGCATGCGCCGGTGAAACCACAAGTTGCGCAGGACCAATTGAAACGCGTTCATGCTCGGTCGTCCCTCTACGGCGCTGCCAACAAGCGGCCGTCGTCGATTTGCATTCGCCGTTGAAACAAGCCAGCCAGCTCCAAGCTGTGGGTGACGACGATCAACATCGTTTTTTCTGCGCGCGGCAACTCCAACAGCAATTGGCCGATCGCCGCGGCGTTCGTCCGATCCAGATTGCCGGTCGGCTCGTCGGCCAGCAGCAGCGCCGGCTGAAAGATCAGCGCCCGCGCGACCGCGACCCGCTGCCGTTCTCCGCCGGACAGTTCCGCCGGGCGGTGCTCCAGTCGCGGCGATAGGCCCACCCGTTCGAGCAGTTGCTTCGCTCGCGCGATCAAGGCTTCGGTCGCTCCCCCTTGGGCGACTGCCGGCAGCACGACGTTTTCCAAGACCGAACACTGCGGCAGCAGATGGTGATCTTGAAAGACGAACCCGATCCGCGTGTTGCGAAAATCGGCCAATTGCGGCTCACTCAGCGCGAACGGATTTTGCCCTGCCAAGGTGACCGTCCCCTCGGTCGGCCGGTCGAGCGTGCCGAGAATGTGCAGCAGCGTGCTTTTGCCGGAACCGCTCGGTCCCAAGATGGCCAGGTTTTCGCCCAGCGCGAGTTGGAAGGAGATGCCGCGGAGAATGGAGAGCGCCTCGGCGCGGGTAGGAAACGTCTTGGTCAGATTTTGCACCACCAATTCGGCCATCATTGCTCCTGCGCAGAGAGAACGACAATTCTCCCAATCTACTGGACCAGGCGGCCGGGCACAAATCACAGGCGGTTATCCGCGATGAATCAACCGTGCTCAATCCTTCGTTTGCCGTTGGGCCGCTCCGCGAGTCCCGCGGTGCGGCTGATCGAGCACTCGATGCCCATTACGCGGAGTCACTTTCTGAATGGCGTCGCTCGTGTGCAGACCTATCGGGATGGCGCAGGAGTGTTTGCCGCTCGGACGGCGGGTCTCAATTGCGAGGAATGTCTCTCGCAGAGATTCAGCTGCTCGGCGGCCGGCCGCCGTGAGGCGGCGGGGCGATCAAGCCGTTGCGAAACGTGCGGACGACGGTCCGCGCGGCCGAAAGTTCTGCCATGATCGCGCCGTCCACGACCGTGTTCAAAATCCGCGCCCCGGTCACGGAATAAGCGGCCCGCACTTTGGCCGTGTTCTCGCGATCTCCGCCCGAAATCGCCACATAGGACGGCAAACACCAATGCAAAATCTCTGCCGGCAAGCTGCGGACGCTGCCGTGGTGCGGAGCCGACAAAACATCGCAAGCCCACGGCGCCTCGTCGGTCACTTGTTCCAAGCCGGGCGGTTCCAAATCTCCGGTCAACAACAACCGCCTCCCCGCGAATTCGATCGCCAACACGACGCAATTCGCATTGTCGCTGGCGACGAGGCCAGCCCGCGGCGGGTGGAGCACGTCAATCTGACAGCCGGCCCCGGCGCGCATGGCGTCGCCGCGCCACGTTTCTCGCAGCGGCACGCCATGCGCCACGATCGACGCTTGCAATTGCTGAATCGCCGCGCTCTTATCGCGAAACATGACCGGCGAGACATAGACGGCCGCGACCGAGAAGCGATCGAGCAAGTCGGGCAGGCCATTGTAATGGTCGGTGTCGGCATGCGACAGAAACACTGCATCGAGATGAGTGATCCCGCGCTCCCAGAGATAGCCGGCCACCGCGTTCGCGGCGAATCGCGGCGAGACGACGCTGCCGCAGTCGTATAAGAACGTGCGCCCATCCGGCAGATGCAACACGACCGCCAGCCCGTGGCCGACCGAGACAAACGTGCAATCCAACCGGTCGGGATGCGGCCGATGCGTGAACCAGG
>DASRSE010000093.1:0-17190 GCA_035656655.1 Pirellulales bacterium | reverse complement strand
TCACCGGGTCCGTAGCAAAGTCTTCGGAAAGGATGGGCGCCGCGTGCGCCGAACGGACACCGTTCAGTCCGATTCCCAGCAGCAACGCGGCGGCCGAAACGGACATTGCCAACCGCGGGACGCGCGTGGCCCGCGCCTCCTTGCGACGGCCCAGCCACACGACGGCGAGCAAGCCGATTGCTCCCAAAACGATCGTCGCCGGTTCCGGCGTCGGCGCGCCGATGGCATCATTCGCAACCGCAACCGCGTCGAGATAGAAGGGCGTGGCGGAGTTGTTTGTGAATCGCACATAGCCCACCTCGGACAACCCGGTCGAGGAAAAGTCGTACCAATTGCCGCCCCCCGACCCATTCAGCAGCGTGAGCATTTGCGAATAATTTAGTCCATCAAAGTCATTGATGGCGCCGCTAAACGGCGAGCCGAAGTCGCTCGAGCCGATGCCCGGAGTCGCGGAATACGGGTCGGTCAAATCGGTGTAGCCATTGGTCGGGTTGCTCAGTGTCAGCAGGCCGAGCGACGGCCAATTCACTCCGTTGGCGCTGACCTCGACTTGCGCCGTGTTGTTGGCGCCGAACGTAAACGCGGGCGAGCCCGCCTGGCCATTCGGGTAGTTTTCGTCCGCGATTCCCGTATGGCCAAAGAAGCCGAGTTGTTGCGTGCCGACGAGATCCGCGAAGTTCGACAACCGCAAAGTAAGCTGGCCGCCGGGACCAATCCCCGTGAGGTATTCCAGCGAGGGATCGAGGTTGGAAGTGGAGTCTTGGTTGTACGGCGGGTTGAACGGACTGACCGCACCACCAAAGGCACCGGATAAAAACTGCGTTGGAGCAGCCAGCGCGGACGCCGGATTGCTGAAGTTGGCGGCGATGCCGCTGCCCGGCGTGTAAGATACCACCGCGTCTGCAAACGCGCCCCCTTTCGCGGTGGCACTCAGCATGCCGAGGATTGCCAACAGCGAGCCCATCATGATGCGTTTCTTCATTAGTCTCATCCTCCGTTCGTTAACAGTCGGACGCGCACAGGCGCACGCCCAAGGAACAAACACGATTCTTTGTTAAGGATACAGTTCGTCGCCGCTCACCAACTCGTCGCCGTTGCGCGTGCACAGCTTGTTCAGCACGTCAATCGACAGCGCCGCCGAGAGAAACTCCGCGCGCCCATCGCAGAACAGGACGCAGGCGCCCCCAGGATGGTCGCTCCAGATTTCATTGTCCTGGAGCTTGTTGATCGGACCCGCCACATCGAAGACGTTTTCGCCGTTGGACCATTCGCCATCGGCGGAGGGACCGCGGCCGGTGTCTTCCGCCACGATGATCGTGTAGTGCAAGCCGTCGGTGATCTGCCGTTGGCTGATGGCCATGTCCCAGACGAGGACGCCATTCATGAAGGGTTCGACGTTCGCCGCGCCGAACATGCCGCCATAGTCGGTGAAGCCGAGATCGTCTCCCGGGTCCCACTGACCGTTGTGGTTGCGGTCGCCGGTCGTGTCGCCGGCCCGATCGAACGCCCAACGAGCCGTGCTCGGGCACAAAAACACCGGCAAGACCGCGCCGCACGCGGCCCGGTTGGCTGCGCTGTTGTATGGCTTTTGGAAGTTTAGCTGGTTGAACCGCGCCGACTCTTCTAGATACGGCAGCAGCCAACAATTCCAAGATAAGCGGCGATTAAACCGATCGAGACAACCGACCGGATAAGCGCTCTTGGCCGTGTGAAACGTGTTTAACGCCAGCCCGACCTGATGCAGATTGCTGGTGCATTGCGAACGGCGGCTCGCCTCGCGGACCATGCCCATCGCAGGCAGCAACAAAGCCACCAGCGTGCCGATGATCGCAATCACGACCAGCAGCTCAATGAGCGTAAAGGCGCGGCGCGGCGCGATGAACAAACGGTGACGCGGATTCATGAGCCAGCGCAGGCCAAATCGCAACGGCGTGCAGCCGCGCAGACGACCTGCCAAAAAACGACGCGACGTAGGCCCCGTCCCTCGCGAGGCAAGCTACCCGAACCGCGTTGGTAGGTCTTCTGACTCCCGAGCTGGAAGCGCCCGGCCTTCTCGTCGCGATGGGCTCCGTGGAACCTCCGGCGACAATGGCCCAACTTAAGAAAGGGCGTTCTCATAACACTCGGTTACAGCGGCGGGGCCGTCCCGGTCTTGCACCGGAGTTCCCTGTTTGTCGGCCAAAAACGACAGCATGGCCGACCACCAACGCCCGTAACTCACTGTGAGTCTATCTCCGTCCGTTTCGAGCGTCAATCGGCCGCGAACCAATTTCTTCAGCCGCCCTGGCACGAGCCACGTTCCGGATCACGCTGACCCTCGACACGTCCGCCGCCGCCGAATCGACCTTCAGTCAACCGGACGCGCGCAAAAAAAGAGGGTCGCGCGGGCGGCCCTCTTTTAAGGCTAAGATCGGTTTCCGATACGGGCGGAGCTTATTTGAACTGGTAGCTCGGGTTTTTGGGATCGAAGTCGGCGTTGGTCAGACCGACGTTCAATTTGATGTTCAAATAGGTGTATTCTTCGAGGAGTTCCGGCTTGTCCCCTTTTTGAGCGGGCCAAGTATATGCTTCATACCGAATGGGCACGTTCAGTTCGTCGTCGATGAAGATGCGAGCGATGTTGAACAAGAAATCGCGCCGCGGGACCGGATGCTCGACTTGGATGCAAGTCGCCACCGAACCGTTGATCTTCGCGTTCTTGAAGTACTTCACTTCGCATTCGCCAAACTTCGCATCGTTTTCACCGACCTCGATCAGCCGCTTCACCAGATTCTTGAAGCCGGCTTCCGTGATCGGATAGCGATTGTCCATCATCGCCATGGGGCTGGTCGGCTTGATGTGGACCGTGCCGATTAAGGCTTTGAGGCCGACCCCGTGACCAAGCAAATTACCGTCGTTTTCGCCTTCCACATAGATGGCTTCTTGGCCCTTTTTGTTCTCGGGCTTGAGAAAGCACATGTAGACGCTGAACGGTTTATGGCGAATCTTGGCGGAGATATACTCCGGCTCGCTCAGTTTGCCGTCGATTCGCTCGCGCTTCACCATCGTGCAGGTGTAGTCTTGGATATCCTTGTCGATGTGTTTTTCGATATCGCGCGCCCATCGAATCGCCGGGAGCAGTGGATGCTCGCCCGCAGGGGTTGCTTGTTTGGCGTCTCCGTCCGCGCCGCGCGCGACGCGAGCTTCCGTCAAGGTTGTCGCCATGAGGGCGACTGCGAAGACGCAAATCCAATTCAGCACTTTCATCCCGAGACCTCCTTGTCGGTGGAAACAGACCTAGCCGAAATTCTTATCGCCATGATAGTCTGCACTCTATTACGTGGAAAAATCAATCTGGTTTGGCTTGCCCAAACCGGACAACCGGTCGCATGGAACCGGGCGCATATTGACGGCCCCGTCCCGCAGCGGTGCAATCTTTGCGCCTAGATGGGAGAACTTTTTGGGCTCGGCGAATCGTTCTGTCGCCGGACCGCCTTCTCGTAATCGCCGCGCCGCCCGCCAAAAACCGGCCGCATAACTTTCCCAATCTACTCCAAATCCACTTCACCAGGGAGACCAGAAATTGCTGCCGAAATCGCTCCGCTTGCAAGCAATCGTCTCTAAACCCTTTCAGCAAAACACTTTTATTGCTTATCTGGACGGCCGAACCGACTGCATTATTGTCGATCCTGGCTTTGAACCGGATAAAATCATCCAATACGTCGAGACCAAGAACCTGCGGCCAGACGCGTTCTTGATCACTCACGGGCATAGCGACCACATCGCCGGAAATGCGGCTGTGAAGGAACGTTGGCCCGACTGTCCCTTGGTCATTGGTGCCAACGAGGCGGTAAAACTTACCGATCCGAGGCAAAATCTGTCCGCCCAATTCGGCGCGGAGTTGATCAGCCCGGCGGCCGAAGTGCTGGTCAAAGAGGGAGATATTTATTCGGCGGCCGGTTTCGATTTGCTGGTCCGCGAGATCCCCGGCCATTCCAGCGGCCATGTCGTCTTCATTTGGCAGTCGTCTGCGCCTCAGGTGGTTTTCGGCGGCGATGTCCTCTTCGATGGCAGCATTGGGCGCACCGATTTTCCGGATGGAGATTTTGCCACCCTCGAGCGCGGCATTCGCGAAAAGCTGTATACCCTGCCGGATGATACGGTCGTCTTGCCGGGTCATGGCGCAGGCACGACGATTGGCCGCGAGAAACGGAGCAACCCGTTCGTGCCAGGTTAAAGACCTGAGGCCGATCGTGCTGGCGCGGGTCCGTTGCCGCTACTGGCCGAGGGCCGAGGCCAGCCGCAACGGACGGCGCTCGGCCGGAGCCGCCTCGCAACAGACTACGCAGTTTTGCCCTTGGAACTGGGCGGCGAACAAGGCTTGCTGCGCGGTGCGGAGCAAATCGTCTTCGCTGCCGACGGCATGCGTCGTGCAGGCCACGCCCAAGCTGATGCTGACGTGGTGGGTTGTTTGGCGGATGATGACCGTGTTCACTTCAACCAGCGCCCGCAGCCGCTCGGCGCATTCTTGCGCGTTCGACGCGTCGAGATTGGGGCCCACAATCAAAAATTCTTCATCGCCAAGCGCAAACAGCCGATCGGTCTCGCGAATGGAGTCGCGGAGGATCTCGGCGGTTTCGCAGACCACCTGATCGGCGCTTTCCAGCCCATGCAAGGCTCGAATCGGCGCCAGGTCGTCAATTGCCACAACCAGGCAACTCAGCGGGCGGTTGCGCTGCTGCGCGGCAATCCATTGGTGGCGGAGAAAATCACGCGCTGCACGGCGGTTCGGCAGATCGGTCCGCAAATCGGTCAAGGACGATCGGGTGAGGCAGATTTTGGTCCGCGCGAGTTCTTGTTGCGATCGCCGGTTTTCAGCTTCGGCGCGACCTTGAGCCGCCAGGCTGTGATGGGCCTGCTGCGCCTGCTCGCTGAGCAGATGCAAGGTGGCATCGAGCGAACGCCGCGTCAATTGCAGATCGCGCTGATTGGTGCGCGCTTCGTCGCGAACTTTTTGCACTGCCAAATTCAAATCGTGCAAGCGGCCGAAGACCGCCCCCGCCAAGGGCGCCAGCGCATGCGCCCACACGCCGGGCATGGCGGAGATGAGCCCCCAGCCGGGTAGTCCGACACACGCGAACAACAAGGCATTCAACGGCGACATCGCCACGCCGACGACAAACCCGCGCCGCAGGCCCCAACTCCAGCCGGCCGTGATCGCTGGCACACTCGTCAGCCACCAGATCGAGGCGGGTGATTCCGTGCAGCAAACAAAGAACGCCAGCACATAAGCGGTCAAGCAGCCGAAGCAAACGGCCGCTTCACGCGAAGAAAACGCCGGTTTGCCACAGCTAGAAAACAAAGGTTCGCCCAGCCGCAGCAGCCGCAATCGTAAATGGGACATAGCAATTTATCCGCAAAGTCGCGACCATCGGTAAATTCGGCCATCCGCGCAGCGTGGCCCTTCGCCAGCCTATTGGAAAACCTAGCTTACAGGAGGCCGCGCGCACGGCCGGGCCACAAGATTTTGAGCCGCGCCACAAGAATTTGGGCCGTCCCAAGGAATTCCGCGTGGGACGGTCCTGCATCGAAACCGAAACCCGAGCAACCGGATACGGTGGTTTGATACGGCTGGAGCCGTGCTTTGCACGGCGCAACTCATTAAGCGTCCAAACCGGCGAGTTCGCAGAGGACGGCGTTGGCGACCGGCGCCGGACAACTCCAAACCAAGAAGAATAATGCTTCGGCCGCCCACCGTCCGGCCGGATGGCCAATCACATAGCCAGCGCCCTTCGCCGCCGTCAAGGCTGCTTGGGTTGACCGCAGTGCGAGGCTATTGGCGCGGCGACGCAGCTCGTCGTTGGAACACACCGGCGTGCCCGCGGCCGCCGCCAGCAAATCGGTTTGCAAACCGGCGCACTCGGCTTGCAGTTCGGCGGCCGGAGATTGCAACTCGGCGCGCTGGACCCCCTCTTGCACCAAATACTCAATGGCCGCTTGTGACAACCCCGCGGCGAGCGTGGACGTCTGCAAGCCGCCGGCCTTCGCTCCGACCGCCGTCGCCATGACGTTTTCCAGCGGACCGGCCAGCAAATATTTTCGTGCAACGCGCACGCCCGCGCACTCCAGCCGGCCCGTCTGGCTCGATGACAGCGCGAGCAGCGCCTCTGGCGGCGGGGTACGCACCCCGGGTAGATCGGTCGGCAGCGCGAGCAGCAATTGCCGCCCATCGGCTAGGCTTGCTCCCGTCACGATCGTGTCCGCTTGAGCGCCGCCGGTCACCCACGCGCTATATCCGTCGAGGACAAAGTCATCGCCGGACTCGGTGGCTCGCATGGCCGGCTGCGCGAGATGGCGGCGGCTGGTCGTCAGATGCGAGATGGCGACGGTGGCAAACGTCTGCCCGGAGAGCAGGTCCGGCAGCAATCGCGGTTTCAGCTCGGCGAGGTCCCCCTCCGCGATTCGCCGCACCGCGCCATTGCGCTGAGTGAGAATGAACGTGGTCGTCAGACAAGCGGCGCTCAGGCGGAGATAGCCGCGAATCTGGTCGGCGTCGCTCCAGCCGAAGCCGCCGGCGCTCCGCGAGACAAACCAGCGATGGACGCCATATTCTCCGCACCACCGCAATTGATCGACCGGCCAAATCGCGGACGAGGTCAACTGATCCGCCGCGCCGCGCAACTTCGCGCAGAGTTCATCCAATCCGGGCGCAAACGGAGATTCGATCAGGTCGGGCATCGCGGCGGCAGCCTGGGGCGGTTCGCAAATGAGACGGCAAGTCCTAGTCTCGTTCTAGAGTCCGCGCCGCCATAGTTCAAGCCCACCGCGGTGAATTGAAGACCTGCTCGACCGGAGGCGGCCCTGGGATGCGCGACGGCGGCGCCCGGCCCGTCATTGAAGAACGCGATCTTGATCCCCCGGCACGCCACGCGAAGCGGTGTGCAGCGATCCGAACCAAGACGCCAAGTCGCAAGGTGCAATTTCTGCTGCGTGTGCGATTTACGGATTCGACTTGGACTTCGAGTCGGCCGAGGCAGGCACGGTTTTTCCACCCCGATGCTTCAGATGGGCGATTTCCTTCTTGAGCTCGTTGATGCGTTGATCGACTTCCTTGTCGCGGCCCTCTTGGAGACGCAACAGTTCCAGCTCGGCTTTTTTCGCTTGGGCAAGATGACGCGTCCGGTCAAGCGTCAGCAAATCCGCCTTCACATCGAGCTCTTCGCGGAAGGCGGTGCGCAGGTCATCGGTGATGCTCGGCACGCCGCCGACGCCCGCTTTCGCTGCCATCAGTTGAATCCGAGATTGGATCTTCCACAGCTTCAATTCCAGTTCGTGCTTTTCCGGATCGTCTTTGCTCAGCCGGGAAAGGCGTTCGCTGGCCTGATAAATCTGGCGGACGGCTCTTTCATATTCCGCGTGATGAGACGTTTTCAAGCGATTCAAAACTTCGACCAATTCCGGATGATTTAGGGCGACGAAGCCGAGCGCGCTGGTTTCATGTTCCGCCTGCAAAGGCCGAAGTTTTTCTTTGCCGTTGAACTCCTTGCCGGCTGATTCTCTGGCGCTCGACTCTTTCGCGCCGCTCGACTCCTTGGCAGGGCCGCCGGCTCGGGCGGTTGACGCGAAATCGCCGGCGCAGAGCACTCCGCCCAGAAGTACGGCCAAGATTTTGCTGAAACGCGGATTCATCGAAGGCAGTTCCATCGAAGAGAGATGATCGAAAACACCTAAGTGGACAAAATTTTGTTGCCGTTTACGATTGGATAGAAGACGGATGAACGATAGACAGCCGGCTCACAATCCGTAGTTTAAATCGAAGGCACGTCGCGCCCTCTCGGAAAACGATCAGTCCGGACTGCTCGCGTCCTTCTCCACCCCCAAGACGAGCCAATTCGGAACCGTGGCCTCCTCATTGGAATTCGCGGACGAGGCGCCGCCGATTTCGGCGGACCCTCGCGCCGAGTCGTCAACCGACGCGGTGTTGTCGACCGCCTCGTCGCTGGCAGCGCGATCGTTCAAACCGCGATCACCGGTCGCAGTCTCGGTGGTTTGATCATTCGCGACGAGCGCGTTCTGCGCATCTTGCAAATCGGCCCAGCGAGCGGAGATCAAATCGCGTGTCCCTGCCTGTTCCAAAATTCCTGACTGGTCCAAATTCGACGGAACGCTGGGCGTGTGCGGCCAAACGAGCACCCCCGCCAGGCACGCGGCCGCACCGAGGGCGAGCCACCCGAGCGAACTCTTCCAACTCTGCCGCGCGGCGCGGCGCGGCTCGACGAGAGCAAAATTCTGGTCGGCGCTGAGCGCCAATTCTTCCGGCGAAGTTAGGTCTGACAATGCCGTGCCCGCGGGGGCCAGCGCGTAGGCGCTTGAGGCATGCAGCGCAGCGACGGTGTGCGACAATTCGACCGCTTGCGCCACCGCCTCCCGCGCGGTCTGATCTTCGCCCAACGCGGCTTCAAAATGCGCGCGATCGGTCGCAGGCAGTTTGTGAGCAGCATATTTGAGCGCTTGCCAACCCAACTCGGCCGGAGCATTGAATTCCATGAATATGACCTGTTTCAAAAAAGAACGCGTTCGATATCGGGCGGCGGCCTGGCGCATCAGCAAGGGGTTACGCCAATCGTTCGCGCAGCGCCCGCAGCGCTTGTTGGAGCCGTGCGTACACCGTTCCCAAGGGAAGTTTTAGCTCGGTCGCAATTGCGGCCAAGGTTTTGTCTTCATAAATTCGAGCCTGAATGATCTGCCGATGTTCCAGCGACAATCCCGCGACGGCCAAGCGAACCTCAGCCCTTTGTTCACCCAGACTAATCAGTTCGTCGGGAGCGTCGGCGTATCGCGGCGGGACTTCGGCCAGCTTTTGGGCCGCCCGCATCCAGACCGACTGCCGCCGCTTCTGCGTCATCGCTTCGTTGAAGGCAACACGAAACAACCAGCCCTTAATCGATTCGGTTTGAGCCGTGTGCCCCTGCTCCGCCGTTTTTACGAATGTGACCTGCAAAACTTCGTTGGCGGCGTCTAAATTGCTGAGCACTCCGAGCAGAAAGCAGCGCAGTTCTTCGCTATGTTCGCGGTACAACTCGTTCACTTCAGCCGCCGTTAACCGGGGGCGGTTGGTAGTCGTCGCCGTACAAGCCTCCGCGTCGCGCGCCACGATAACCGATTCCTCTGCGAATAAGACGCTTTTGCTTGAGAATTTTTCGTGAGCGCCGGTCCGGGGCGCGGCAAACGACCCTCCTGGCTTCGCAACATTCTTCCCTGTAAGAGTTTAACGCGGGGTCTGCTGCTTTTCGATGGGCCCTTTGGCAGCGGCACGCCAGCTGGCACGCCGCCTGCTTCCGGATTCGACCGGTTGCATTCTTGGGACGATGCCAACTCAAACGACGCCACAAGCTGTTAATTCGGCGAGCCGCGCGGAACTGCTGAAAACTCCGCGACGGCCTTTCTCCGCCGACGGCCGCGAATTCGCCGCCGGGTTCGCGTCCCACCCTCGCCGCATCCCCGGTATTAGTATACGATTAAGCGTTCCGAAATGACAAATGAGAGGTCCGACCGCCCGCTTTTCCGCCCTGCGGCAGAAGGGGCCCTTGTGCCAAGCCTGCTGGGCGGGCTGCCTTGCCGCGACGCCCGGGCCGCGGGGCTTGGTTTTTCCGTGAGACCGCTCTTCCACGCCTGCCGCTGGAGCTTTTTTTGATGCAGTTGCCGATCGTCGAACCTACCGCTTCTGGCCCGCTCCCACAGCCGGCGACCATCGCCGACCCGAAGGGGACCTATGCCTTTGTGAGCCTGGGCTGTCCCAAGAATCTGGTTGACAGCGAGCGGATGCTTGGCCTCTTGCAACTGGATGGCTATCAACTCGTCCGCGAACCGGCCGGCGCCGATTTCGTCATCATCAACACGTGCGGGTTTATCGAACGGGCACGGAACGAGTCGTTCGCCACGATCCAGGAGATGGTCGATCTGAAGAAGCAGGGTGATCTACGCGGGATCATCGTGGCGGGTTGTCTCGCCGAACGCGAAAAAGAGCATTTGCTCCAACAATGTCCCGACGTGGACCATCTGGTAGGAGTGTTCGGCCGCGAGGAGGTGACGAAAGTCGCCGATCGGCTGCTCGGCCGCCTTGAGGAACAGCGAACCGTTTTCAAGCCCGCGCCGTCGCGTCCCTTGTCGGATCGGTCGCGGTTGCGGATCACGCCGCGCCACTTCGCATTCTTAAAGATTTCCGAGGGCTGCGATCGGCTCTGCACGTTTTGCGCGATTCCGAAAATGCGAGGCAAGCACGCCACGAAACCAATCGAAGAAGTTTTGGCCGAGGCCGAAGAGCTCGCCGCCGACGGCGTGCGCGAGTTGAACATCGTGGCGCAGGACACGACCTATTACGGCCTCGACTTGTATGGTGAACCGCGGCTGCCGGAACTACTGCGCGAGCTCAGCAAAATCAACGGGCTCGATTGGATTCGCGTGATGTACCTTTATCCCATGTATTTCAGCGATGAGCTGATTGAGGTGTTGGCGACCGCGCCAAAAATCGTGCCATACCTCGATCTGCCACTGCAACATATCAATGATGTTATGTTGCGGCGGATGCAGCGGCGCGTGAATCGAGCGGAGACCGAGACTTTGCTCGCCAAACTTCGGCGGCGCATTCCAGAACTCGTCTTGCGTACGACCTTCATTACGGGCTTTCCCGGCGAAACCGACGAGCAATTTGCCGAGCTTTGCGATTTCGTCCGCGCGCAACATTTCGAGCGGTTAGGCGTGTTCACTTATTCGTTCGAGCCCGATACGCCGGCCGCTAAGCTGCCGGGCCATCTGCCGGATGAGGTCAAGGCCGAGCGGCAGGCACAATTGATGGGCATCCAGCAAGAAATCGCCTTTGCATGGAATGATCGGCAGATTGGACAACAACTCGACGTGCTGCTTGACGGGCCGGTGGCCGGCGAGAAAAACGCCTGGGTCGGCCGCAGCTATGCCGACGCGCCGGATGTCGATGGGCTGGTGTACGTCACTGGCAAGCATCTGCAAGCCGGCCAAATTGTCCCCTGTGAAATTGTCGCGGTCAGTGAGTATGATTTAGTAGGGGCGGCGATCGGCAAAGCCCGCTAAGCGCTCGCCCTGTTTTCAAACTTCCGCAGCCTTGCTGGCGTTCATTCCCATGGCCGTTCGCGCTGAATCTTCCGCCCCGGCGTCGCGCTCGCTCCGCTCCGACTTTTGGAACGTGCCCAATCAGTTGACGACGTTGCGATTTCTTCTCTCGGTCGTGCTGTTCGGAACGTTGTCGTGCGAGTGGTTTTTAACGTCGATGATCTTGTTCATGATTGCGGCCGGCACCGATTGGATCGACGGCTATTGGGCGCGCAAATATGGCCAGGTAACCATGCTCGGCCGGATTCTCGATCCCTTTGTCGACAAGATCATCATCTGCGGAACCTTTATCTTGCTCGGCTCGTTTCACTTAATCGGTTCCGAAGTCTGGGCCTGGATGGCGGTGGTGATCGTCGGTCGCGAGTTGCTCGTCACGGCGCTGCGCAGTTTTCTGGAACAGCAAGGGACCGATTTTTCAGCCAAGCTTTCCGGCAAGCTTAAAATGGTCTTGCAATGTTTCGCCGCCGCCACCAGCCTGTTCGTCCTCTGGTATGGACAAACGCGGGCCGTGCCCGACTGGATGCGGTATCTGTTGATCGGCGCCGTGTGGGCGGCCGTCATCAGCACGATTCAATCCGGCGTGGTCTATATCCTGGTCGCCTTGCGGATGCTCCGACAAGAATAACCTTCCCGTCGAGACCGCGGCCGGCCATGAGCCTAATTGACTTCATTACCAGGGCGCTCATTTTTTCGTTGGCCGCCGGGGCGCTGGCAAGCTGGATCTGGTGTCTGCATCGCTGGCGAGCCGGCCTCGAGCCCGTCCCTTTTGAGCCGCGGCGGCCCGTTCCTTGGACCGCGGTGGATATCATTCCAGTCTTGCTTTGGCTTGGTTTGGCGCTGGCGGCCATGGCGCAGCAGCTTCAAGACAAGGGCGACGTGGTCTCTCAAGTTCGTAGTCTCGCGGAGCAGATTTGGCGGAGCGGATCCCCCTTCCTCGAAATGCGCCTGCGCGGGACGGGGCCCGCGTTATTGCTCGCCGCGGACGTGGTCACCAAACTGCTCATCGGCGGCGTGCTCCTCGCGCTGATTCTCGTTCGCCATCGGACCACCGCGGCCGACCTCGGCTGGGTTCCAAGCCGGCTCCGCGCCGACACGCGGCTCGGCGTGGGAAGCTTCTATGCCCTGGGAGTCGTCGTTTTTGGGATTTCGCTCGTTTTGACCAATTGGAGCGGGGACAAGAACATCGAGCATCCGCTGGTGATCATGCTGCGGCACGATCATTCGCTGCTCGTCGTCGTTTGGGCCTGTCTGTCGGCGATCGTCGTGGCGCCGCTGGTTGAGGAATTCATGTTTCGCGTCGTGCTGCAAGGTTGGCTAGAGAAAATCTGGCCAGTGCGAACGTCCGCCGATGGGAGCCGGCTCTCGCAGTCGCGATTCCAGGGGTTCTTGCCGATTTTGATTAGCGCCAGCCTGTTCGCGCTGATGCATTTGCATTTTCAGGCCGGCCGGCCAAACACCGATCCAATTCCGCTGTTCGTGCTGGCCTTGGGGCTGGGCTTTGTCTATCGCCAGACCCACCGGATCTGGCCGTCGCTGGTGGTCCATGCATTGCTCAATAGCTATAGCATGCTAATGGCGATTCTGACCGTAACGCAATAACGATATCGCGGGCGCTCGCCGCGGAGTGCTGCCGCGAAAGGGTTTTTTCCATGACGATTGTATTCTTGACGTCGGACCTGCTGGCCGCTTCGAAAATCGTGCCGGCCGCGGAATACTCGCTACGGACCGTAAGCACGCTCGACGCGCTGCGCGAGCCAGCGGCGGAGGCCGACTTGATCATCGTGGACCTGAACGGCTTGTCGGTGGAACAAATCGCGAGCGCCGGAAGCCTGCGAAGCGGCGCCGCGCGGCCACGCGTGATTGCGTTTGGCCCGCATGTCCATGAGGCCAAATTGCAAGCGGCCCGAGAGGCGGGCTGCGACGCGGTTTTTACGCGTGGTCAATTTTTTGCGCAGACCGGCGCCATCTTGCGGCAGTTTGCCGCCGCGCCGCGACAAGAACCGTGAGCGGCGCGATGTTGTTCGCCATGGGTTGCGATTGAACCGTGCTCGCCTCGGTCCAACTGAGCAGCGGTCGCGGCTATTCTTGTTCTTCGGCCAAGGGACCTGGTTCGCTCGGCGGCGTATCGGCGACGCGTGGAACTCCGCTGCTGTCGGTTACGAGCGGGGGCATTCCATAGGGCTGTTCTTCTTCCTCGACATACACCTCGTCGAGTTCGGTCGCGTCGACCTTTTTGCGCATCAGAAGATAGACCGCCGCCATCGCCGACCAAAAATAGCCGATCAAGCAGGCGACCGCGAAGCCGTAGACGCAGCCATTCCAAAAGCCCATCGCATTGCGGCCAAACGAATCGCTCGTGTTGTAGATCTCGGTGATGCGCTGCGAAGGCATGCCCCAATTCACCCCCCAGGTGGCGAGATGGATGATCGCATACGCAAACAGCGCGACCAGCACGCTGCCGAGCGCGCCGATGCCAGCCGCCACCAAGATGTAAAACAAGTAGTGCAGCGGCTTTTCGCGAATGTAATTGTACGAGCGGCTGAGTGCGTCGAAGGCGTCCGTCCCTTCGGTTCCGATCGTTCCCCACATCAACGGCCAACCAAACAGGAGCCCGAGCAGGAGGATCGCCATGAAGATTCCTGCCAGCAGGACAAAAGGCCAAATCACCACGCTCAGCGCGACAAAGAAATTCAGATTGAAGAGCAGGCCGACCAGACACAGGGGTATCGCGGCCAAAAACACGCCGATAAAGGGAAAGAGGGGCGCGGCGAATAATCCAAACCATTTGCGCTGCGCAAACCCGAGCGCCGGGCGCAGCGGCAAGCGGTCCTCGCGGGCCAGCGCCACCGCCGACAAGCGGACGATCGCCCCGCCGAACAGCGACCAAACCAAGAGCGACCAGAGGCAGATCAGCAACAAATAAGCCAACCGCGCAAAGGTCATGTCGAGGTTGAAGATGCGCACAAACGGAAGGCTAAACCGTTTCCATACGGTCGAGAAAAAACTATTGTTGATCAACGAGTCTGGCGAGAGCGAAGGCAAGCCCGCCGGCATCGGATCTCCATCCGGATTCGGCAGCCCGCTCGGCACCAGCGAATGGGCCGCGCCGGTCGGCATCGCCGTCCGCGTTTCGGGCGTCAAGCTCGGAAAGAGCAGGTAGCCGGGCCAAGCCGTGTCTTGGCTGATCCACGTTTGAAGTTGCACGTCGCTGCTGCCGCCGAAGGCCCACCCGATCAAATCCCACCCGGCGGTTGATGCCAACAAACCGGCAAAGGCGAGCACCAACACGCGAATTCCGACGGCCAGCCGAAACGATTTTAGAATCAAGAGCCAGGGACAAAGCTCGCGCCAATCGATGTAGCGCAACGTGCTACGTTCCTCGGACATGGCAATTCTCACAAGGTGGTCAATCTAGGCTGAACGCCCGCATTATACGGTCCCTCCCCCTCCTTGCAAGCGAAGGTGCGCGGACACGGCTTTCATCGACCTTCACTTGAATGCACGACGAGGGGACGATTTTTGACAAGCTTCTGCTCACGGATTCCGAGCAAGCGCCGCTGCGCCGCCGGCCGCCCCTATCGCTTGCTCGACAAATTGTCGATCCGCTTGGGAAAGCAGGCTCATGGGAACGGTCGTATATCTGCCGTTGTCTTTTAGCAGACGCACCTTTCCTTCCAAGACCCGATCGACGTGCGCCCGGACTTGAAACTCGCCCGAAGCGCTCGTCCAAGTGCGCCACTGATCGAGCGACTTCTCGTGCAGGGCCGCGTTCTTAAAGGGATCTTGGGCGTCGTCGGACTTTGGTTTCGCCTCAGGCACAGTGTCGACCTTAGGCAAATCCGCCTTGGGCGCCGCTGGCTTTTCGCTCGGGGCAGCGGCGGCCGGCGCAAAAGGATCGTCGGCCGGCTTAGCCGGCGCGGCTGGCTCGGTCGCGTCCGGCTTCGACGGCGCAGGCTCTTTAGGCAGCGCGGGCTTCGTCTCGCTCGGCGCCGTGGCGGCCGGCGCGAAGGGATCGTCCACGGGCGGATTCACTTTGGGCGCTTCGGTCGCCGGTTCTTTGGCCGGATTCTTGGGAAGCTCCTTGTCGGGCGCCGCCTTCGTGTCACTCGGCGGGATCGCAAAAGGGTCGTCCACCGGCGGCTTCACCTTCGGAGACTCTGTCGCCGGAGCCTTGGCCGGATTTTCTGGCGCTGCTTTAGCGGGTCCGGCATTTTCGGGCAACGGTTTCGTGTCGCTCGGCGGAACCGCGAAGGGATCGTCCACCGGCGGCTTCGGCGTCGTCGGTGGGATTGTTTTCGGCGGCTCCGGCTTGACCGGCGGCATTCCTTGATCCGGCGCCGGTTCTGGCGAGGGCTCTTTGACCGTCGGCTTGGGCACGGGCTTCGGTTCAAGGTTGGGCTTCGGCTCGGCAATGGGCTTCGGTTCCTCTTTCGGCGCCGGCGCGGGAGTCAGGTCGGGCATGACCGGCTTTTCCACCCTGTTCGGCTGCGGCCCTGGCACCGGCGGTGCAGGAACGGGCGCGGGCGGAATCGTCGGATTCGGGACCGCCGGCGGATTTTGCTTCAGCGGCAGCGCCGGCAGGTCGGACGGCGACTCGACCCGCGGCGCGATGGCCGGCGGAACGTCGGGCGGCACCGTCGATAACGGCCGATTCGAATGCGGCACCGCCGACTCGTCGCTGTTCGGCAGCATCGGCGTACCCGCCGCCGGATTCATCGGCATACCAGCCGCCGGATTCATCGGCGTACCCGCCGCCGGGTACATCGCGGGAGCGCTGGAGTAGCTGCCGCAGCAACTCGGCGGCGCGCAGCACGGGGGAGGACAACTGCTGGGACAACAACTTGAACAATCGCGGCGCATAAAAAAGCGACAAGCCGATGCCGAATCGATCGACATCAGGGCCGCGAGCGTCCAAACGAGCACGACCTTGCGTGTGCGGCGCATGAGACGGTTCCTTCGTATTCCGAGGAGGCGTGACCGCGATGCTTGTCCGCGCTGCCGGCCCCTTTTCTTAGCCGCCGCGCAGGTCCAAAGGATCGCCGTGGAAATTCCGACCAGCACGCCTCATGCTATCGCAGCACTGCGCCTCTTGCAACTATTTGCGAGCCGCGAGTCCCCGCCGGGAGCCTATAGATTGGCGATTAAACGCCGACAGCCCGCGGAGTCGGCAGATCTCCGCGAGCTGTTGAGTTGATAGAGACGAGCGGCCAGCCCAGCACTAGGGCGGCGCGCGGATTACGGTCCGATGCTGGGGGGCTGTTTCGCCAGAAAGTCCCGCGGCCCGCGATTGGTGTAGTACGGATAGGTTACCGCTCCGGTCGGGGGACCCCCCATACCCATGCCATCGCCCGGACCGCCGGGGCCGCCAGGCCCATTGCCAGCACAATCGCCGGCGGCGCAACCGCCCCCGTGACATTGGTCGCAGTCGCCGCTGCCATCATTGCAATGGCTGCCATGATGAAAGAGCGCATCGCAGCATTGGCAGCCGGTTCCGCCGACCAACATAGCCGCCGCCAGGGCAGCCCAAAACAACCTTTTCATCGCTGTGTTTCCTTATGAAAAAAGCGTCCGGCTCGGGTCGCCGAACCTGGGTCTTTCTCATGCATCGGCAGAAAAATCGCTAAACTCCAACAAATCGGCATTTTCGGCAGATGCGGCATCCCCGGCACAAACGGACCGGCGAACTGCAATCGCTGCTTCCCAGTCGGGCTGGCTCGTGTTACTGTAAAATGTCCATGCCCGCCACACCGGAACAACTCGCTGCCGCCCTAGAAGCGTTTCGCCTCGCCGCCGAGGCGAATCGGCAGACCGCCACTCGCCGCGGGAACGTCATCGAGCTCAGCGCGGCTAGCGCGGACGACGTTTTGATCAGCGCCGACCTGCATGGTCAACGGGGCAATTTTGAGGCCATCCTCGCTCGGGCCGATTTATCCGCCCACCCGCGCCGCCACCTGATTCTGCAAGAGGTTTGCCACGGCGGCCCTTGCTACGAAGATGGAATTGCTTGCCAATCGCATTTGCTGCTAACCGAAGTAGCGCGATTGAAGACGAAGTATCCAGCCCAAG
>DASRSE010000092.1:0-10155 GCA_035656655.1 Pirellulales bacterium | reverse complement strand
GATCCAACACACAAATCGCAAAGTGCTTGCTATGAATGTCCAAACCAACGTAAAACATAGTCGCCTCCCAAGGTCAGGAACGGTGAAACCCCATAAGTTCAACGTTACCTGACCGACGGAGGTTCCTACATAGTTTCAGCTGAGCATCGCCCGGCAGGCATGCTAAAATAGTCCCCTATGAAGCAGCCGGGCGAAAAAGTCTTTCACGTGCGGGCCGAAGAGGCGAATGGAACGCTGGCAGCGGCGCTGCGCCGCTGGCTGCCGGGCCTCTCTTGGGGCGAAGCGAACCGCTTGCTCGCCTCGCGCAAGGTTCAGGTCAATGGCAATCTGGCCTTGGATGGCGGCCGGCGACTGAAGCCGGCCGAAGTGGTCAAGCTGTTGGCCCATTCCGCCGCCAAGCCGCCCGAGGAAACGGACATCGTGATCCGGCATCTGGACCCGCATTTGGTGGTGGTGGAAAAGCCGGCCGGCATGACCTCGCTGCGGCATTATGAAGAGCGGCATTGGAACGCGCGGCGGAAGCAAGTGCAGCCGACCCTCGATGAACTCTTGCCGCGGGTCGTGGCAAAACATGCGGCCCGGGCGAAAGGCGGCGCCGCGCATCGTAAACCACGGCCCTCGGCTCCGGCCGCGCGACGGCCCTCGCTCGAGCCCAGCGAGGCGCACGCGAAGGGAGGCCTTGTCCCGCTGCGGCCGGTCCACCGGATCGACCGCGAGACCAGCGGGCTGATGGTCTTCGCGCGGACGATTGCCGCCGAGCGCGGCTTGGGCGAACAATTTCGCGAGCATACGATCCTGCGCTCGTATCTGGCCATCGCGCACGGCGACGTCCGCGAACAAACGATTCGTCATCGGCTGGTGCGCGACCGCGGTGACGGCCGCCGCGGCATTGCCCAGCAAGGCCAAGCAGGGAAATCGGCGGTGACGCATGTGAAACCGCTGGAGCGGTTGCGCGGATATACGTTGGTCCAATGCCGCTTGGAGACGGGGCGCACCCACCAGATTCGCTTGCATCTGGCCGCCGAAGGACATCCGCTGTGCGGCGAGAAAATCTATCAGCAACCGCGGTTTGGCAAAGCCACGCCTGACCACAGCGGCGCTCCACGTCTGG
This sequence comes from Pirellulales bacterium, assembly GCA_035656655.1. Taxonomy (GTDB): domain Bacteria; phylum Planctomycetota; class Planctomycetia; order Pirellulales; family DASRSE01; genus DASRSE01. Next base: position 9,044 of record DASRSE010000092.1, on the reverse strand, counting down.
CCTTGCATGCGGCCGAACTAGGCTTTACGCACCCGGTTACGGGCGAAAAAATCCATTATCAAATGCCATTGCCGGCCGACTTGCAAGAATTATTGACCCGGCTGCGCGGCAGCAGCCGCTAAAGACCGCCGCACGAAGACATTCCGGACCGTACGGTGGCGGCGAGGCAAGCGGTTCGAGTTGAAAGTTCTCGCCCGCGGCGATAGGTTAAATTAAGGTTGGTGAACTGAAGTTTTGGCCGTTGGCGCCGCGTGGTGCATGTTTCCCCAGGGTTGCAATTGTTATGTCTCGTCCAGACCGGCCCGTCGATAAGTTTGGCTTTCCGATTCCGGTCACTTTTGACGAAGGACCGGCCCCGCGCAAAGGCTTTCGCTTGCCGGAGTCGCCCGGCTCGCGCCGGGCGCTGGGGGTTTTGGTCGGGGTCGTGATCGTGGGCTTGCTGGTTGGGCCGTGGCTCGTCCGCAAGGTGAAGGGGCTGCGGGCCCACATGTTCGAGATCCGCGCCCAAAATTGCTTTCTCGATGACGACTATGCTGGCGCGGTGGAAAACATCGACCATGCAATGCAGTGGCTCCCTGAGAATAAGAATCTGGTCTTCTATCGCGCCCAGTATCGGCTGGCGGCGGGCGACCTGGACGGCGCCTTGACCGATGCGAATACGGCCGTCCAGCAAGCGGAAAAGTTTGGCCGCGGCTACACGCTCCGCAGCATGATCCATCATCGCCGCGGCGAATATGCCGAATCGATCCAAGACGCCACCACGGCTTTGAAGCTCGCCTCGCCAAACGACCCGAGCGGCCTGAACGATCGCGCCTACTACCGCGCGCTGGCGGGACAAGAACTGCCCGGCGCGCTGGCCGATGTCGAACTGGCCCTGCGCCAAGAGCCGGGCGAACCTTCGTATCTGGACACTCGCGGCTATATCCAGTTTAAGCTCGAAAAGTATCCGCCAGCCCTCGCCGATTTTGACAAGGCGATCGAGACGACCGAAAGCCAGATTGGCGAAGTGGAATCGCAACCGGTCCCGCGCGACCAACAAAAGTATCTCGAGCGCGAGGTGCGGTCGATGACCGAAGGGTTGTCGGTCATGTACCACCACCGCGCGGAAGTCCAAGACAAACTCGGCCACGCAGACAAGGCGAAGTCCGATTTCGCCATCGCCAAGAAATTGGGCTACGATCCGAGCAAAGGAATCGAATAGCGATACAATCCCTGCTCCTTTCTCAAGCGGTTCAGATTGACCGCGTCGCGCAGCCGCGATACGATGACGGCTGCTAATTCGCGCGCCAATGGATATTCGGCCGATTGATGCAGGCGAAGATTGGGCAGGCTCCGGCCTGTCGACGGGCGGAGCGGCGCCTTGCTCAGCGCGGTCAAAGTCGGCTCGACGCCCGGCCTCATCGCCACCGCGCGTCGCGATCGACGCCGAAATCTTGTGAATGCAGGGAGGACGGGGATGTCGATCTGCCGACCAGCCTCAGCCGTTCGCATCTTCGCCCCGGCCAAGCTGAATCTGTTTTTCGAGATTCTCGCGCGGCGAGCCGACGGCTATCACGAGATTGAAACGCTCATGCTGCCGCTCAATCTGGGGGACGTGCTCGAGTTTCGGGCAACGGCGGCCGGTCCGCTGCGGTTGCAGTGTGAGTGGGCCTATCAGGCAGCGCATTGCCAGGACGCGCCGTTTGAACCGCTTCCTAGCGACGGCCGCAATCTGGTCGTGCGGGCGCTGGAGTTGCTTCGCGTGCGAGCGGGAGTCGAATGTGGCGCGGAGCTGCGCCTCTTGAAGCGCGTTCCCGCCGCGGCTGGCTTGGGTGGGGGCTCGAGCGACGCCGCCGCGGCGCTGATCGTTGCCAACCAGGCTTGGAACCTGGGCTGGCCTCTCGTGCGGCTGGCTGAAGTCGCCGCGGCAGTCGGCAGCGACGTTCCCTTTTTTCTGGTCCGCGGCCCGGCCCTTTGTCGCGGACGCGGAGAAGCGGTCGAGCCGCTCGGTCGGATCGGCGCGCTGACGGCGGTGATCGTCAAGCCGCCGGACGGGCTGTCCACGCCGGCGGTCTATCAAGCGTGTCGTCCGGCCGTGGAGCCGCGCTTGGTGACGCCGCTGGTGAGCGCCCTGCGGCGCGGAGCGTGGGCGCGCTGCGGCCGCTTGCTGCACAATCAACTGGAGTCGGCCGCCGCCCAATTGTCCCCTTGGCCCGCGCGCTTGCGGAGCGAGTTCGACCGCACGGATTGTCTAGGCCATCAATTGAGCGGCAGCGGCACGAGTTATTTCGGCCTTTGCCGCAATCCGGCGCAAGCGCGGACGATCGCGGCCCGGCTCCGAGCGCGCCGGCTCGGTCAAGTCTTCATTGCCCAAAGCCTATAATGGAATAGAGTCGCGCCGCCGAGTTTACGCCGTTGCCCGTCACGTAAGGAGTACGATCGTGCAAGTCACTGAAGTCCGCATCAAGCTCATGGAAGAGCCCGGCGAGCGTCTGCAAGCATTTTGTTCGATCACGCTCGACGATTGCTTCGTGGTCCGCGACTTGAAGATCATCGAAGGGGCCAATGGGCCGTTCGTCGCCATGCCCAGCCGCAAACTGACGGCCCATTGTCCACAATGCGGGTGCAAGAATCATTTGCGCGCCGCCTACTGCAACCAATGCGGACTGCGGATGAAAGAAGATCGGACGGTGATCAAGGATGATGAGGGGCGCGCGAAACTCTATGCCGACATCGCCCACCCGATCAATTCGGCTTGCCGCGAGATGATTCAGGAGCGGGTGATTGCCGAGTTTCAAACCGAACTCGACCGCGCGAAGCAGCCTGGCTACGTTTCTCGCTACGACGACTATTTCGATCAAGAGGACATGCTTGCGCATCCGCAACAGCCGGTGAAGCGCGAGCCGTCGCCCGCCGCGCCCCCCGCACCGCCGCGGCCCGGCTCGGAACCGGCTAGCCAGGTGCAACCGCCGGAAGCGGTTCCGCGCGGGCCGCACAAGGCTCCGGCGCCGCCGACGAATCGCCCGCAACCGCCCGACAAAGGTTCGTTTGGCGCGGGGATATTCTGACTTCGCGAACCCGTTCTTCGGTTTCGGTCTGCGGTTCTGGCGGCGGAGACGCGCGCCGCGGGCGGAGGCGATTACGGTTCCTGCGGCAGTGCCTTGCGGCGCTTCCACCAGATCGAGATGGCTTTGATCGAGATCGGGAACAGGGCCAGCGCGATGAACGCCGCCAGCAGCGGCGGCGTGAAGACGCCCCAGATCCCTTGTTGGGCCAGCTCGCGCAGCGGTTTTAGCTGCGCTCCGGCGAAGCAATGCAGCCCGATCCCCGGCAACAGGCCAATCTGCGTCGCCCAAAAAAAGGTCCCCGCGCCCACCCGGGTCAGGGCCATCAGATAGTTGACCGCGAAGGCGGGAATCATCCAGAGAAACCGCAGCATGATGATGTATTGCGCGCCGTGCCGGTCGAGTTCTTCTTCGGCCGCGCGGAGCCGATGTCCGAAATGGGCCGTCGCATAATCGCGGAGCAAGTAGCGGCCGATCAGCATCGAGGTGGTCGCGCCGGCGGTCGCGGCGCAGCTCGAGGCAATCGTCGCCAGCCAAAAACCGAACAGCCAGCCGTACACGACCGACAGCGTCCACGTGCCGGGGATCCCGATCGCGGTGAGGCCGTAATACAAGCCAAATGCCGCCGCCAGCGTCAGGGCCGGATGCAGCTCGCGATAGCGGCGCAGCGCCTCTTCATGGTTGGCCAGCGATTCGAGCGTCAGATGGTGGCCGGCCAACAAGAGCAGCGCGCCCACGCCGCCGATCAACCCGAGCAGCAGCAGTAGCTTTGTCCAAGTCATGCGGCGACCCAAGCACGGTCGAAACGGCCACGGGAATGAAGACGCTCGGAAGATTGCGCATCGTCGAAAAAAGGACTCCCGGCACATCGCCATTGCCGCGGCCTGCCGCCTTGGCGGCGGCGTCTATCATAGCCCGCGGCGGAGGATTCATAAATCGGCATTTTTCGTTGCCAAGCCGCGCCGCGGTTCGGTAAGATGGAGAGTGCCCGCTCCCACCCATCTCCCCTCCCACTCCGCAGGTGCCGTGCATGTCTGCTCCCGAATATCTCTTCCCGCGCCGGCTCGATCGGCGCCATTTTTTGCAAATGACCGGAACCGCCGCCGCCGTGGCGGGGCTCAGTTCGCGCGGATTGGCCGCAGCGCCCGAGGCGGCGGAAGGCCAACCTGCCGCCGACAAAAAACCAGTCCAAATCGGCCAAGGCCAATGGACCTACACGCTGGACGATGCTTGGGGAAAGCTGCCGGCCGGCATGAAATACGGCTTCGGTTGCGGCATCGCCATCGACGGCCAGAATCGGATTTTTGTCACCTCGCGCTCGCCCGACCCGTGCGTGGCGATCTTCGCCACCGACGGCAAACTCCTCGAAACGTGGAGCAAGGACTTTGCCGATAAGGTCGGCTATACCACCAAGCAAGTCGCCGACACGGCCCACGGCTTGTACTGGAGCAAGGAAGACGGCCACGAGTATTTGTACTTTACGGAGAACGCGCCGGGCTGCCGCGTCTACAAGACCGATATGCAGGGAAAGATCCTGTACACGCTCGGCAAGGTCGACAAAGAAGGGGACGCGGCCCAGAAGTTCAAGTTCGACAATCCGACCGACGTGGCGGTCGCTCCGAACGGCGACATCTACGTCGTCGATGGCTACGGCAGCCAACTCGTCCATCGGTTCGACAAGAATTTCAAACTGATTCGCACCATTGGCGGCCACGGCAAAGAACACGGCAAATTTGAAACGTGCCACGGGGTTTGGGTGAACACGCTCAAGAAAGAACCCGAAGTCTACATCGCCGACCGCGCGAACAATCGCCTGGAAATCTATTCGCTCGCTCTCGATTATAAACGGACGATCCCCGAGATGCGGCTGCCGTGCTGCTTCTATCAGCACGAGGGGCATATTTACGTCCCTGAGCTTGGCGCGCGGGTGACGATTTTGGACGCCGACGACAAGATCGTGGCCCAATTGGGCGATGGCAAGGGGATCGACCAGAACAAAATCGGTGAGCATCCGGATAAGTTCGCGACCCCGCATGCGCTGACGGTCGATTCGAAAGGCAATTTCTACGTGCTGGAATGGTTGCCGTATGCGCGCGTCCGCAAGTTCGCGCATACGCCCGCATAGGCGAAGCGGCTGGAAGCCGCTTGTACGGGGTCGTTGTACACGCGGCATCTTGCCGCGTTGGCTGCCGGCTGGAAAAGGATGCACTGGTCGAACTGGGTCGCCAAGCATCTCGCGCATGAGCGGTTGTTCAGCACGGCGAAGCGGCTGGAAGCCGCTTGTACAGGTCGTTGTACACGCGGCATCCGTACACGCGGCATCTTGCCGCGTTGGTTGCCGGGCCGGAAAACGACGCACTGGTCGAACCGGGTCGCCAAGCATCTCGCGCGTAAGCGGTTGTTCGGCACGGCGAAGCGGCTGGAAGCCGCTTGTACAGGTCTGTCGTACGCGCGGCATCTTGCCGCGTTGGTTGCCGGGTCGGAAAAGGGACGCGCTGGTCGAACTGGGTCGCCAAGCGTCTCGCGCATGAGCGAGTCGTTAGGCACGGCGAAGCGGCTGGAAGCCGCTTGTACGGGTCTGTTGTACACGCGGCAGCTTGCCGCGTTGGTTGCTGGCTCGCCTCGTGCAGCGATGCACTTTCCGGCTCATCAGCGGGCGTCAAACCTTCGGCTTCGCAGGAGTGCCGCGGCTGCGCCGGCGTCTTTCTTGACAGAGAGAAACTTCCCTGACAGCGGCGCGCATTTCCGCCTTTTCTCGACAATTCTGCGGACCTCCGTAGAATTCAGGCAAATTCTGGGTAGAATGAGAAAAGTGCTTTACGGCACGCCGCAGTAGCTGTTATCTTTTCTCATTGCAAGCGAGCGCATCCCCCTCGGCGATGCCGGCAATCTGCCGGTTCAGGCATGGCCAAAGTCAACGCGGAAAAGTTGCTTGAATTGGTCCGCAGTTGCGGATTGGTGGACAAGGACCGCCTGTCTGAAGTTCTTGCCTCATGGACCAGCCCGGCCGATCAAGAAGACCTCGCCGACCCCGAACGCTTGGCCAATCGGCTGATTGAGGCCGGCTTGCTGACCCGCTGGCATTGTGACAAGCTGCTGGATGGCAAGCACAAGGGTTTTTTTCTCGGCAAGTACAAGTTGCTGACCCATCTGGGGACAGGGGGCATGAGCAGCGTCTATCTCGCCGAAAACACGCTGATCAATCGGCGTGTCGCGGTCAAGGTTTTGCCCTCGAGCCGGATCGAAGATTCCTCTTATCTCGCGCGCTTCTATCGCGAAGCGCAGGCGGCGGCGGCGGTCGATCATCGCAACATTGTCCGCGCCTATGACATCGACAACGATGGCAAGAATCACTACATCGTCATGGAGTACGTCGAAGGGCGCGATCTCCAGGCGACGGTCAAGGAAAACGGCCCGCTCGACTATGAATCGGCCGCTGAATACATTCGCCAAGCGGCCGAAGGACTGGACAGCGCCCACGAGGCCAAGCTAATTCACCGCGACATTAAGCCGGCCAATTTGCTCTTGGACACGAAGGGGATCGTCAAAATCCTCGACATGGGGCTGGCTCGCTTCTCGAACGATGACCGCGCGTCGTTGACCATCGCCCACGACGAAAATGTCCTGGGAACGGCCGATTATCTGGCCCCTGAACAGGCCGTGAACAGCCACACGGTCGATTCTCGGGCCGATATCTACAGCCTCGGCTGCACGCTCTACTATTTGCTGACCGGGCATCCTCCTTTTACGGAAGGAACCCTCGCGCAGCGGATCATGAAGCATCAGACCCAGCCGGCGCCGAGCATTTTTCTCGAGCGGAAGGACGCGCCGCAGGAGCTGGTCGATATTTGCTCGAAGATGATGGCCAAGACGCCGCCGAAGCGTTTTCAAACGGCAGGCGAAGTCGCCTCGGCGTTGGGGGGTTGGCTGGCCTCGCGCGGCCGCAAGGTGAGCCATGCATCGTCCGGCAACTTGGCCGCGGCGATGCGGGCCGAACAAGCGCGGAGCGGCGGCAAGAACTTGCCCCCGCCACGCCGCGGACCCGCGCCGATTCCGCCGCCGCGTCCTGAGCGGCCGTTGCCCGGCCGCGGCGAGCCGTCGCCGACGGGCGATACGGTCTCGAGTTGGGAAAACGACACCATGAAAGGAGTCTCGCACCGCCGCTCCGCATCTCCCTATGCGCGGCCCAAGGCGGGAGACAGTGGTGTTGGCGGAAGTAACCCTGGCAGTAGTCCCGGCGGCAAATCGGGCCGCGGCAAGCCGGGCGGGAGCAATCCGCAGCTGGGCCAGACCGGGAGCAGCAAAGGTTCGTCTGGCCGCGGCAAGGGAGGGCTGCCGGTCGCCGCGCCGCGCAGCGAAACCGAATCGTCCGGAGATTTTGTCTTCGACCTCGGCCCGCGGAAGTCGCGATCGGCTGAGCAAACGACCCCCGCCCGCGGAACGGAGTTGCAGCGCGACGAAGGGGGCGTGCCGCTCTGGTTGTGGGGCGCGATCGGCGGCGGCTTGCTGTTGGCCACGCTGTTGCTTTTCTTTTTGATCCGCACGCTCCAGTAGCGCGGCTTGCGCGGAGCGCTCGCGGCGGTCTAGTCGGTTGCGCGTCCGCTTGTGCGCGCCTCGTGCGCCGGTCCGCGCTCTCTTTCGGCGGCTCGGGCGCGATCTCGCGATGCCACCCGAATAGGGGGTCAAAAGGGCCTTTTGAGATTGTCAATCCCCCTTGCGAAAAATTGCCTAATGCATTGCCTCCGGACCACTTGCGGCGATCGCTTTTTTTTCGACCCGACCGGACCTAGGATGGAAGTGTAGGCAATTTACTAGATTTTGGCCGTACGTGGTCTCGAGGGAACGACATCGGCGGAACCGTACTCCGCCACGCGATGGAATGACGCAACGCCACGCCGTGTAGCAACGGAAATTCAACAGTGGGAGCGCTGTCATGGGTAGTCAACGTCAGATGAATCAAGGGGGCCGGTTTCCGAACCGGTTGCAGCACACCAACGCCTTGGCCGTCGCCAAACGGGCGAAGCATGGGGCCCCTTTCAATAAGCGTGCCAGAAACGTCGAGCGGAACCAACGCCTCCCTTTCATGCCCCCCGAAGACTGGCATGAACCGCACGAATTGGGCGGGCGATATAAAATCATCGTGCAGAATCCGGGCACGGGTTTTCGCCATGTCCTCACCCCGGCCGACGTGCGGAATCGGTTGGCCCAGCTTCCTGAGCGGTTCACCCGCAATCTGGAGGTGGTCCAGTTCAGCCGGATGACCCGCAAGAAGGCGAGCTTTCCGTGCTACGGCATGCAATGGGGCACGACCATTTATCTCTATCCGATCGAGGAGAATCTGGTCGAAGATTACGAGAATCCGCCCAAGCCGGGCCAATTCAACGAAGCGCGGATGTATGGCGGTGTCTGGACCGAGGAGCCGGCCGGTTGGAAGCTCGTCTGGTCCGAAGCCACGATTCGCGATTTCTACTTGAACAACATCCTGATCCACGAGCTGGGGCACCTCGTCGACGACCGCAACACGCAATATCAGGCGCGCGAGCGGTACGCCGAGTGGTTCGCCGTCGAGCACGGTTACAAGCCATCGCGCTTGCCCGAGCAAAAGCAAAGCGTCCACCGCCGCCATCACGCCAAGTCGCGCGGGTAACAGGCGAGACGTGCGGCCCGATGCAGCATGAATGACCAGGCCGGCAAGCTTCGAATCGCGAAGCTCGCCGGCCTGGTTTCGTTTGGGTGCGGCGGTTGGCCGGTTTCAAACGCGGCTGGGCGTGTCGGACCGGTCGTCGATATTTCGATCGGCGCCTCTCGGCGATGGCGGCGGACTACCAGCCGGCGCGCTTGTTGTGCCGATTGTGCATGCCCGACGGAAGGGGCTTTTTCTTGCTCCGCAGCTTGCGGCGATTCGTGTTGGAATACTGAAAACGGCTGTAATCGATCGGCCGCTTCTGGTTCGCGGGGGTCTCTTCGTCGCCGTCGCCTGACAAACTTGCGCGAAATTCC
>DASRSE010000091.1:0-14224 GCA_035656655.1 Pirellulales bacterium | reverse complement strand
CGTGCCGTCGGGATCCTTGTCGGGAATCGCCTGTTGCAATTTCTGCACCGCCTCTTGGTCGCGGCCGAGCCGATAATAAACCCAGCCAAGACTATCGCGGTAGGCCAGATTTTTTGGGTCGCCGGCGACCGCCGCTTGGATCATCGTTAGCGCCCGCGGCAAGTTTTTATTCTCGTCCGCCCACAGATAGCCCAAGTCGTTCATCGCGCCGATATCGTCGGGAAACTCGTCGAGCACCTGTTCGAGCCATTCTTCGGCTTGCGGCAGATCGTGCAACATCACGCAGACGTTGGAGGCCGCGAGCCGCGCCTCCTTCACTTGTTCGCGAACTTCATCATTGGACAGATCGACGTCGTATTTTTCGATGAACGCTCGGTAGGCCGCCAAGGCCTCCGAATAGCGCCGCCCATGATACAAAATCCACGGCACCCGTGCTTCATACCGCGCGGAGTTGGGCTTCTTTTCGATTGCCGTGCGAGCCGCTTGGAGCGCCTCGTCGGTATGCCCCTGGAACTCCAGCGCCCCCGCCAAATAGTAGAGAAACGCCGGATTGTCCGCGGGCAAAGCCTGTTCGTCGATTCCGCGTTGAAAGACTTTGACGGCCTCGTCAAACCGCTCGGCTTCGAAGAGTTCTAGTCCCCAGACGAGCAAAATTTCGGCGGCATTCTTGCGCGGCTTGGATTCCAGGGCGAGGTTGAAGAATTCGGCTGCCGCCTCAAACTGGTGCGCTTCGAGCGCGAGTAGACCGGCGGCCTCGCGCGTTTCGGCGTCAACCTCGTTCGCATGGTCTTTGATTTTTTGGCGAGCAAAGTCGAGAATCGCGGCCACCAGCGGCTTATCGTCCAGCAAGGCTTGCCGCTCCTTGCCCAGCCCGCTCAAGGAGTCGGTCTTGGTCACGGCGGTCGCCAGCAGCTTGAGCAGGGGGCCGGCTTGCTTTTGCCGGCGGTAAATTTCGGCGAGCCCTTCAAAGGCGTCGGCAACCGGCTGTTTCTTGAGCATCCGTTGCCAAACGGTCTCGGCTTTGTCGAGTTGGCCGGCGGCGGTGTATTTCCGGGCGAGAAAGGCAGCCAGCGGCAGATTGTCGGCGTTCTTTTCGTAGCGCTGGCCGAGGCGGTCGAGCAATTCCCCCTTTTTGTCAAGCTGATCGAGCAATTTGGCCAGCAATTCATAAGGCTCCAGGCCGCGCGACGACTCGCGCGCATCGAGATATTTTTGCAATTGGGCCAGCGCGTCGGCCGGTTTTTTCTGCCTTTCCAAAATGCGCGCTTGTTGGTACGCCATCACCGCTTTATTGGGGGCGGCCTTATTCAGTTTTTCAAAGGCCCGTTGCGCCTCGTCGAGCCGATCGGCATTCAAAAACGCCTCGCCGAAAAGCTCCCAGGCGAAACCCTTGTCGCCAATTAGCTCTTTGCGGAGCGGCGCGTCGAGATTGTACTGGCTCGGATGTTCGAGCGCGGTCTGGACTTTGGCGAACGCGTCCGCCGCCGCCGCGTAGTTCTTCAGAAGAAAATCAACTCGCCCCAACTCCATCCAGAGGCGCACTTTGACCGGAGCGTCGGGAGCTTTTTCTTGCGCCTCGACGGCGCTTTTCAGCAAGGCTTGCGCCTTCTCGGTCTCTCCTTCCGCGAGCAGAAAGCGCGCGATCTGCAAGGAGAGCAACGGTTCCGACGCATCGTGCGCCGCCAGGTGGGTCGCGTAACGGACCGCCTCGGCTTGGTGATTCATCGTAAACGACAGCTGCATGATCTCGCGCAGAATCGTGATCGCGTCGGGATCAAGCCGAACTGCCCGCTCGAACTTGCGCAGCGCGCCGGAAAACTCTTTTTTCTGTTCGAGCATTCGCCCAGAAGCAAACAGCGCAGTCGCTTCGAGATGGTCTTTTTCCTCCGCGGTGCGGCCGTGCTCGGGCACGAGCACTTGGGGCGGGTCTTCAAACTCGTTGGCCAGCGGCAGCGGCGCGGCGGTCTTAGCCGGCGCAACCGGCTCGGCACGGAGCGTGCCGCTCGCCCATGGCAAAAGTGCCCCAGCCAATACGCCAAGCGCCAGCCATCCGCAAACGGGCAAGACGAACGACCGCGCAGTCCGGCGATGGTCGAAGAGAATAACGGCCGCGGGGAGCAGACGGCGAGCATCGACGCGATCGAGAGGAACTGCACGCATAGGGCACCTTACCCAATCGCACACGCGTGGCCGGACCTGCGCGGCAAGAGCGCGGACCCTATCGCGGTTTGCGCTTGGTCAATTGTTTGGTGGAAGATTTCTTCTTGGCGGCGGGAGCCGTTTTCTTGTTCTTGGGCGGCGCCGGTTTGGAACTCGATTTGCCCGCCGACTTGCTGGCCGCGGCCGGCTTGGCCGGCGTCCGCTTATCGCTCTTGCCGTGTGCTTCCTTGCCGTGCGCTTCCTTGCGGGATTCTTTGCCGTGCGATTCTTTGCCGTGCGATTCTTTGCCGTGTGAATCTTTGCCGTGTGAATCTTTGCCGTGCGACTCTTTGCCGTGCGACTCTTTGCCGCGGGCTTCTTTGGGGGCGGGTTCGTGGGGCTTCGTTTTTTGTTTTTCCGGGACCGGCTTCGTCTTGGGCTTATGGAGTTCGACTTCGGCCGCTTTCTTGGCGGCCTCGGCCCGAGCGAGTTTGTTGGCTTTCGCCTGTTCGGCCTTGATGGTCGCGTCGCGCTTGGCTTGGGCTTCTAGGCGGGCGACTTCGACGCGGGCCGCTTCTTTTTCCTCGGCTTCTTTGCGAGCCGCTTCTTCCTTGGCCTTCTCGGCCAGTTCGTAGTCCTTCTTCGGGCTCCGTTTTGGCCAATGATCCTTCAGGCTGGGAGCGACCGCGAGCAAGGTCTTCTTCACGTCGGGGGCCTGCGCGTTCACGTAGAACTCCGCAGCCGCTTGATGGAGCAAGCCGCCGAACTCCAGCCCTTTGTTCTTGGGAATTGTCCGCTCGAGCCCGGTGACCTTGCCCGAGGCAGCCTCGTTTTCGTCGATCACGCCGGAGACTCGCAGGAGGGCAAGCGCCGCGCGGTCCAGCGGAATCGAATGTCCGGCCAGGGCATGCTGGGTTACGTAAGAGACAATGAAGGGCGAAGTGCCCTGCATTTTTTCGAGGCGTTGGATGCCGGCTCCGATATTCTGCTTTTTGAGCGGTTCCAAATCGAACGAATAAGTCGATTCGAAGATGTCTTGCAGAATCCGTTTGACGTTGGCCGCCGCCGTCGAGGCGTGGGGCAACAGCTTGAGGATTTCGGTCAGTTCGAGGACCGTGCTGACGCGGACTTCGTTCCAATCGAAATAGATTTCGCGGAGGTGGGCGTAGGCCGCTTCGGCCGTTTCGTAGGCGGTGTTCTCCAAGCAGGCGGCGAAGAGCAATTGCTCCATCAGGGGCCGCGTATCATTCGGCAACGGCTTGAAATGTTGCTTCAGAACTTTGTGCAGCTTGGTGAGCAGCGCAGCGCGGTTCGGTGTGGCCATGCTGTTCTCGGTTGATTAGAGTCTCAAAGGGTGTCGGACCAGGGTCGCAAATATCAGGGCCAACGCCGAGCGGCCTCGGCTGCGCCCTCTTTCTCTACGCAAATTTCCTTACTCGGTTTCGTCTTCTCGCGGGCCGGGCCGCGGTGCGGCGGCCGGATTCTCGTCTTCGTCAACAAACTTGTCCGCGAGCGAATCGTATTCGGCGGAGTCGTCCGGTTCCACGGATGGGGCGAGCGGCCCGGCGGTCGGCGGCAGGACCTCGCGCAAAATGCGCGCGATCTCAATCGAACGCTTCACGCCCAGATCAATGTAAAACTGAATCTGCGGCGTGAACCGCATCTGCACGCGATCGCCCACTTTCGACTGAAAAAAGCCCGCCGCATGCTGCAATCCGCGCAGCGCCAACTGCTGCTTCTTGTCATCGCCCATGATGGATACATGGACCTTGGCGATTCGCAAATCGGCGGAGACCTCGACGTAGGTCACCGTCACGTCGCGGACGCGCGGATCGCGCAATTCGGTCAAAATAGCCATGCTGACTACTTCGCGAATTGCCTCGGCAACTTTTTGAACTCGACGACCGGACATATTAAACGGGATTCGTGGTTGGCTCGGCTAAAATAGTTACTCGAACGTCCGCGCGACTTCTTCGATCCGGAAACACTCCAAGATGTCGGCTTCTTTGACATCGTTGAAGCCGGCCAGCTTGATGCCGCATTCCAGCCCCTCGCGGACTTCGCGGGCATCGTCCTTTTCGCGCTTCAGCGAATCGAGCGCGTAGTCGCCCACAATTCGATTGTCGCGAATCACCCGAATCCGCGCGTTGCGGTGCATCGTCCCGGAGAGGACGCGGCAACCGGCGATCGTTCCGACCCGGCTGATCGTGAACGTCCGCAAAACCAGGGCGCGTCCCAGTTCCTTGACTTGCTCTTCGGGCTTGAGCATCCCTTCGAGGGCTTGCTTCAAATCCTCGGTGACTTTGTAAATGATTTCGTAGCGGCGAATCTGGACCCCCTTCTGTTCGGCCAGATTGCGCGCTTTCTCATCCGGCACGACATTGAAGGCGATGATCACCGCGTCTGAAGCGTCGGCCAGATGGACGTCCGCTTCGGAGACGCCGCCGACGGTTGCTTGCAAGATGCGGATTTTTACCTCGGGGTGTTCGAGCTTCGTCAATTCCTTTTGAATCGCCTCGATCGAACCGCGGACATCGGAACGGAGGATGACGTTGAGCGTCTTGGTCTCTGCTTGACCCAGGCGATCGAACAAGTTTTCGAGCGTGACGTGGATTTGGCCGCCGCTGAGCGAGGTCGCCCGAGTCCGCGTTGCGCGCTGCTCGGCGATTTGCCGCGCTTGCATGATGTCGGGCAGCACGTAGAAGTGCTCGCCGGCTTGCGGCGCGACATCGAGGCCGGTCACATCGATGGGCATCGAAGGGCCGGCCTCTTGATATTGCACGTTCGAGCGGAGCGTGTCGTACATCGCCTTGACGCGGCCGGCCGCCTCGCCGCAGACGATCGCGTCGCCCACTCGCAACGTGCCGTTTTGAACGATGAGCTTCGTGACAATCCCGCGGCCTTCGTGCTGCTGCGCCTCTAAACAGGTGCCATACGCCGGGCGATGGGGGTTGGCTTGGTAGTCGTGCAGTTCGGCCAAGGTCAGCAAGCGGTCGAGCAGTTCGTCCAGGCCGAGCGATTGAATGGCGCTGGTCTTCACGACTTCGGTGTCTCCGCCCCACTCCGAAGGGAGCAAGTCATTGGTGGCCAACTGCTGATAGATGCGATCGATGTTCACTCCGGGAAGATCGATTTTGTTCAGAGCGACGACGATCGGGACGCCAGCCGCCCGAGCGTGGCTGATCGCCTCTTCGGTTTGCGGCATGACGCCGTCGTCCGCCGCCACAACCAAGACCGCGAGATCGGTGACATTGGCTCCGCGGGCGCGCATTTCGGTAAATGCTTCGTGGCCTGGCGTGTCGACGAACGAGATTTTGCGATCGTTTCGTTCGATTTGATAGGCGCGGATGTGCTGCGTGATGCCGCCGCTTTCGCCGCTGGCGACATTGATGCCGATGATCTTGTCGAGCAAGGTGGTCTTGCCGTGGTCGACGTGCCCCAGCACGGTGATGACCGGCGGGCGCGATTCGAGCGACTCCGGCGCGTCGGTTTCGGCGGTGGCCGAGGAGACCAATTCATCCTCGATATCGACGGGCTTGCGAAATTCAATTTCGGCCCCCAGCTCGAGCGCGAGAAATTCGGCCGTCTCGGCGTCCAAATCGGCGCCAATGGTCGACATCCGCCCCATCCCGAGCAATTTGCCGAGGACGATCCGCGCCGGAATTCCGATGGCTTCGGAGAAGCTGCGGACCGTGCATGGCAGGTCGAGGACGACTTTCGTTTTGCGCGGCGCGGCAGTGCTGCCATGTCCGACTCGCTTGATTTGCATCGGCGCACGGCGCAGCGGCTTGCTCGGTCCGCCTGGCGTTTCTTCTTCGTCGTCCCGCTTTTTGTTGGCTTGCCGTTTGCGATTCAACTGGCGCGCTTCGCGGCCCCCCAGCTTGGCTTTGAATTCTTCTTCTTCGCCGGGCGTCCCCGGCTTGGCCTTGCGGGCTTTTTCGCGGGCCGCGATGGCGGCGGGCGATTGATCAAGCGGCGCAGCCGGCGTCTTGCTGCCGGGCTTGCCCTTGATCGCCTTGGCGGCGTCATCTTTTTGCTTCTGATCGTGGCGGCGGATATGCTCCGACAGCGGAGTCGCGCCTCCGGTCTTGCTCGTGCTCGCTCGGATCACGTCGATCGGCAGGCGGATGTCCGGCTTTTGCGGCGCGGGCTCGGCGGGCTTCGTCGAGGGCGGGGGAGATTGCGACGGCGGCAATTTGCCCAGACGAATCGGCGGACCCGACTTCGTAGGCGTTTTGGCGGCGTCCGAACTGCGTTTTTTCGGTTCGCCCGACCTCTCCGCCGCGCGCCGCGCATCGAGCTGGGTGGGGCGGCCAGGCATGACGCCCCCCGGCGGAATATAATCGTCGCGGCGTATGACGTTCGGCTCGACTTGGATCGGCGGAGGCGCGGGACGCGATGGAGCCAGGGGCGCCGCGCTGCCAATTGCCGCGGACCCGGCGACCGCGGTCCCGGCGGAGGCGGAAATGCCGGAACCGGCCGGCGTCGCGGCGGCCGCTCCCGGAGCGAGAGCGCCCGGAGCATGAGAGGCGGGCACCGGAGCGGAAGGAACCGGAGTTGATCGAACCGGAGTCGGCAACGTCGGCACGGCGCCTGAGGCCGCGGCGGTTTTCGCCGTGGGCTTGGTCTTGCCGGCCAGATAGTTGCGCAGCTTCACCTCTTCGTCATCTGTGAGGCTCGCCAAGGCGGAGCCTTTGCCGGTGATCCCAGCCTTTGTGCAGATTTCGACGAGTTCTTTGCTGTCGATCTTCAGTTCTTTAGCTAACGCGTAAATGCGAACGGCCAAGACTAACCTCTCTTGCGTGCGCCGCGCCGACGATGCTTGAATCGATCGCCGGCGGGCAATGCGGACTTAAATCATAAGTATGATCTCCCTGTTACGACGACTCCCCGTCGCTCTTTTCGACGGGGGCAGTTTCGTTGGAAGTTCCCGATTCACTCTGTGCTTCTGCGACCGCGGCGTCCTCGCGAACCATGGCGTTGCCCTCGGCTGCGCCATTTTCGTCGTGTTCACCGCTGCCGGCCAGTTCACCGCTGCCGGCCAGTTCACCGCTACCGGCCAGTTCCTCATTTGCCGGCCGCGTGGCCGCTTCGGCCGCTTCTTCCGCGGCCGTGGCAATCTCGATGCGTTCTTGATCGCGCTGGCGACGGCGCTCTTCCGATGCGGCGGCTTCGGCTTCGGCTGCTTGGGCCTCCGCCTGCGCCACAATGGCGTCGGCTTCTTCGGGCGACAAGTTGCCCATCTCCATCAGCGCGTCCGGCTCGATGATTGACAGATCGTCATACGAGAGAAAGCCTTCGCCGACCAGTTTTTCGGCCAGCTCCGGCGCCACTCCCTCGAGCGACGAGTACCCCGACACGGCCCGTTCGATTTGCTCGTCGAGCTCCTCGCGGGTCATAATTTCAATATCCCATCCCGACAGCTTGCTGGCCAGGCGAACATTCTGGCCGCGGCGGCCGATGGCCAGCGAAAGTTGATCTTCTTTCACGAGCACGATTGCGCGGCCGAGCATTTGACAAAGGATGACTTCTTCGACTTCGGCCGGCTGCAAGGCATTGGGAATGAGGACTTGCAAATCGTCATTCCAACGGACGATGTCAATGCGCTCGCCACCTAATTCGTCAACGATGTTCTTAATGCGATTGCCGCGGACCCCGACACATGCGCCGACGCAGTCCACGCGCTGGTCGGAGCTGCTGACTGCGACCTTGCTGCGGTAGCCCGGCTCACGCGCCATGGCCCGCACCTCAATCACGCCATCGGCGATCTCCGGGATTTCTTGTTCGAACAATCGCTGCACCAGTTGCGGGCGAATGCGGCTGAGGATGATTTTGATCCGGCTGCCCGCCTTCTTCACCTCGAAGACGGTCGCTCGCACACGTTCGTTCGGATGGTGCGTTTCGCCGGGGATTTGTTCGCTGCGCGGCAAGATGGCTTCGGTGCCGGCGCCAATGGACACAGTCGCGGCGCCCCCCTCATATTTTTGCACGACGCCTGACAGCATCTGGCCGACTTGTTCGTTGTATTCGTCGAACAGCGCGTCGCGCTCCGCCTCGCGGATTTTTTGGATAATGACTTGCTTCGCGGTTTGGGCGCCGATGCGGCCTACTGTTTCGTCCGGGTCGAGAGGGGTGCCATTGTGCGTTCCCGAAATTTTGCCATTGAGCCGATCAATGAGGACGACGATCTCTTCATTTTCGCCATACGACTTCTTCGCCGCGGAGACCAGCGCAGCCTCGATCGCTTGGAAAACGATTTCCTTGTCAATGTTCTTATCCCGATGGATCGCATCCACGATCCGCAGCACTTCGCCCGGGTTCATTTCCAGTTCACTTTCCCTGCGATCACCGTCAGGTCAAATTTTTGTACGCTCGAATTGTATACGCTCGAATTGTTACTGCTGGGCCTTAGCAGCCGCGATGGAATCAAGCCGGTGGGGGCTCTGGCTTCAACCGCTAGGACATCACGCCTTCGTATGCAACGACCACGGACGCAACTCTAACAGCCTGCTGTCCGGGCCGGACGAATATTCTTGCCGAGCCCTAAACTCTCGCCGAACGAGTGAGTCCCCTTTCGCTACGGCGGGGACCGCGCAACGCGAACCGCCCCCTGAACCGGTTGATTCAGGCGTTCCACCGCCTTAACGCCGTTGCGAGAGGGGCTCAAACCTTAGTTCAAGCTCGCCTTCCGCCTATCCGGTCGCTCGAGTTGTGGAGCCGATTCACCCCGCCGCCGGTCGCCCTTGCAACGCGCGAAAACCGTTCTACAGCTACAACTTAGTGTGGCTTGTAATCCGCTAAAGATAGCGGGCTAGCAAACCGTTGTCAAGCCAACGAAGCGGCGTTATGCGAGCGCGCTGGAGTCTCAAGGCAAAGCGGCGGAGGGGCCGTTTTAGGGCTCATTGCCGACGGAGCCGGCTCTCGCAAAACTCCCCTTGCTGTATTGTACCGGCCGAGTCAAAATTCCCCTCCATCCGCCGCGTGGGGAAAGACGGAGCGGATGCTTTTTGCTTTCAATGAGGTTCGCGGCACGCGCCGCGGACCCAGGCAATTCCGGTTTACAGGCGGCAAGGGAACCATCACTTTGAGCCAGCCAATCCACGGGACGCATCGCCTGCTGTCGGCCAATCGCAGCTTAGTGCTGGATGGTTGCTATTTCGCGCGTTCCATCCCATTTTTTCCGGTGGAGCGAGCATGTGATTTCGCGGAATTGGCCCGCCTGCGGAAAGCCGCAAGCCTGCGGGTTTCATGGTCGGCATTGTTCCTCAAGGCCTTTGGAATCGTGGCGGCCGAGATTCCCTGCTTGCGGCAAGCGTATCTCCGGTGGCCGTGGCCGCACGTTTATCAGCATCATGGCAGCGTGGGAATGCTGGCCATGAACCGCGAATTTGAAGGGTCGGAGCGCATTTGCTGGGGGCGGTTCTTGCAGCCCGAAGGGGCGTCGCTGGCGCAGATTCAGGCCCAACTCGACGACTATCAATCGTCGCCGGTCGAACAGATCTTCAAGCGTCAGGTTTTTCTCAGCCGGTTGCCGTGGCCCCTCCGCCGGCTGATTTGGTGGTTGAACCTGAACCTGTTTGTTTCAAAGCGGTGGAAGCGCGTCGGCACGTTCAGCGTTTCGTCGCTGGCGGGGCAAGGCGCCATAAATCGCTTTCATTTCACCGTGTTGTCGAGTAGCTTAACGTACGCACCGGTTGCAGAAGAGGGAACCTGCCTCGTCACATTGATTTGCGACCATCGCCTGATTGATGGAACCATCGCGGCGGCCGCACTCAGCAAGCTCGAACAGACGCTCAACGGCGAGATTGCCGCGGAGCTTCGCGCGCTTGGTGAGCATCGCGCGGCAGCTTAATCCTCGCAGGTTCCCATGCAAATCGGAGTGTTGGGCGACACCCACGGACACGTGGAGAATTGTCAGAACGCCTTACGGATCTTGCGGGCGCTGCAAGTCGAGGCGATCCTGCATTGCGGCGATATTGGATCGGTCGAGATTGTCCCCCTCTTTCGCGGCCTCGCGGCCCATTTTGTCTTCGGCAATGTCGACGACAACGAAGCCGACCTGCGGGCGATCATCCAGACCGAAAGACACGTGTGCCACGAGCGCTACGGCGCGATCGAACTCGCCGGGCGGAAGATAGCCCTCTTGCACAGCGACGACGCGCGGCTGTTTCGCGAGACCATTCATAACGGCCAGTTCGACCTGGTCTGTTATGGCCACTCCCATCAGGCCGAACAGCACCGCGTGAAGAATACCCTGGTGCTCAATCCGGGCGCGCTTTATCGAGCAAAAAAGCACACCGTGGCGCTAGTCGATTTAATCACGATGAAGGTCACGTTCATCGACGTGTAACGACCCCGTCAAGCTGCGGCCCCGTGGCCGAAAAAAGAACAGGCGGCGCACGCCGACGGGTCGGACCGTGGCTGCGCCGCCTGAGCAAGATTGGGTGATTCTGAACCGATTGGGCTGGCTGCTTGCCTGTTGACGAAAATGCTGGCGGCCGGTTATGCCGCTTGATTGGCCGGATAGACCAATTCGCCGGGAATGCGCGCCGCATTGAAGCGATACTGCATCAAATAGGCGTCTTCCGGAGAATCTTCGTAGAAACTCCGCAACACGTTGACAGCGCGAAATCCGCACGAGCGGAAAAACAGCTGGGCAGGCAAATTCGTCTCGCGAACCTCGAGCTGAATGCGCGTGCGGCGCTGGCTCGAGAGTTTGCCTACCAACTTGTTGATCATCTGCGTTCCGACGCGGTGGCGGCGGAAGTCTGGCGCGACGGCAAAATTCAAGACATGCAGCCGAGTCTTATGCAATTCATAAATCATGAAGCCCGCCACGCGGTCTTCGTGCTCGGCCACCATGCCGATGCAATTGCGCTGCCGGAGGCACCGGAGGAAATCTTCCTCCAGCCACGGAAACTCGAAACTGCTGTTCTCGGTCTCGAGGACTTCCACCATATCCCGGCGGATCATCCAGCGAATGTGAACCGAGTACTCTTGGGGGATGAATAGCTGCATCAGAGGCCTCCTTCCATGTCGGCCAAACCGGCCCATCGAGCGACGGGCAAACGGCTCCTTTCCTGGCGGAAACGAGGGGCGTAAGGTAGCAAAACCGGCCGCCGCCGCCAAGACGAGAAATAACTGAAAAAAGCGAGTTCCAGCGGATCGCGGGGCGCGCGAAAACAGACTTGGCGGTTCGCGTGAATTGCGGGTTTGAATTAGAATCCAGCGATTGCCTCGCGCTCGGCGGCTCGCCCGGCTTGCCTGGTCTCGTTGCCCCGCCCCGTCTCGTGCCCGCTTGGGATAACCATCGATGGAACAACGATCTGAAAAACAAGGGCGCGCTCGCACCGCGAGGCATGTTTTAATGGGGCTAGGCTTGGTCGCGCTCGGGTGGGGCTGGGGCGCGGCCCGGGCGGAGGCCGAAAACAATGCACCGAAATGGATTCGACAAGGTGCGTACGTTTATCGCATCTCGACTCCCGACGAGGCCAATGTTTTTCCGCAACTCGAAGAGGGCTGCGCGATCACTGCGAATCTGCTCGATGGCTCGATTCGGCAGATTCCAATCCTCAACGGCATCATCGGCCATGACCATCCGGGAAGCTGCAACTGGGATGGAGTGTGGCCGGATTGGAATCGGGTCACCTTTCGCGGCAACCACGACTTCAAATCGCTGGCTGAATTCATGCGCCGCGTGGAGCAGAATTCAAACGTCCGCTGCTCGTTTCACCTCAATCTGACCGACGTCAATGTCGGCCTCCGCGATTATCCGGAAACGCGCGCGTTTTTTGACCGCTTGGTGAAAGCCCAGGCGATCTACCGGCGTGATTTTAATCCGCGGACGGGCCGATTCGATCTGGGCGACCCAAAAGTTCCCGACAAAATTCCGGAGGGGAAAAGCCCGATC
This sequence comes from Pirellulales bacterium, assembly GCA_035656655.1. Taxonomy (GTDB): domain Bacteria; phylum Planctomycetota; class Planctomycetia; order Pirellulales; family DASRSE01; genus DASRSE01. The sequence goes on along the minus strand of DASRSE010000091.1, from coordinate 2,175 downwards.
GAAATCTTCGCCTTGGTCAACTATCAGCGGTTTTGGAAGAGCGGTTTGGCGAAGGAGATGATCGATCAGTTTTACGATCGGTTGCCCTATCCGCCCCCGTTGCTCTACCTGGATGTTCTGAACTGCGGAGGAGGCAATTTCAACACTGGATTTCCCGACGGTCCGCTCGGCGGCAGCGAAGCGACGCAGCGTGCGGGGGCGATCGCCCTCATGGACTATTTGCATTCCAAAGGGAGCGACGTCGGCACGGAGGGGCCGCGCCCCGAGTTTGGGCAGCGCGCCGGTTATGTTTGGTTGCATGGCGAAGGCTTTAGCAGCGACGACTATCGCGTCATCGCCGGCGGCAGTTGGCAACTCGCCGCGGAGCAAACCTGGGGCAATCCGGGAGCGTTCAACCTTTCTCCAGCCGCGGTGAGCGAAACGGCGATTGCCCAATTGCGCAAGCATTATGCGGCGTTGCTCGACGGCCAGCCCGGCACGCTGCCGGTCGCCGGGCTCAAAACTTGGCACTTGGCCGACCGCTCCGACGTCCACGATGCGTACGATATTCCCGGCACCGGCGATTCGTTTCGCGGCCACTGGGCCGATCTGATCAACGATTTCTACTTGACCGGCATTCAGGAACTGTACCACATTGGCCAAGGCGACACGCGCGTTTCCAAGACGCTGAAGACCGGATGGGTGCATCTTGGCAAGTATACGTTGACCGCGGCGGGGGGCCAGAAATCGATCACGGTCTCCGTGCCCGACTTCGTCACCACCTGGCAAGGCGCCGGCGCGCGCCGCAGCGGGCAGATCATGTTAGAGGTTCCGCTGGTCACGAAGGCGGTCGCGCCGCACGCCGGCCATTTTGCGATGCAGTTGAAATACAAGAATCAGCACCACGAGCTTGCCAGCCTGAATGTCTATGTGAATGGAAAGCTGTTTCAATCGCTGGAAAACGTGGCTCCGACCCCGAACGATGATTTTGGCCAACTCGATCTGAACGACTTGGAATTGAAGCCGGGCGAGAACGAAATCGCCTTTGATGTGGGCCCGATTCGCGCTCGCTGGAGCGATGGCACCGTGGCGGAGTGGAAAACACCCTATTTGCGGAGCGGCTTCCGCATTTCCAACGGCGATTTGTTGCTGGCCGAAGACTTTGATCGCATGTGGCCCGACACGTGGAGCGGCCAGAAAAAAATCTACTTTTTCAGTTGGGATGGCAGCCACCGCGAGTGGAAACTTCCGCTGAGCTGGCAAACTGCATCACAAGTGGTGCTGCATCCTCTCACCCCGGCAGGTCGCGGCCCGGGTGTGGAACTGGCGGTGCGCCAAGGGATGATTCAGCCGCGATTGAAAGCCCAAATTCCTTACATTGTCGTCTTGCCAGGGCCAACCCAATAAATGGGCGTTTGCCGCCTTGTTCGCCGTTTTTGCGGCTCGCGCCGATCTTGGAGAGATCCTTAACGCGGTGAAACCTTACCGCGGGAGGCGCGGTTCGCCGCGCGGCGGTGTTTCGGGCGCGTGGTCCGCATCGCTCTTGGCGGCACACTCGACGCAAGTGGTGGCATACGGAATTGCTTCTAAGCGTTCCGTGGGAATCGCGCCGCCGCAGATCGGGCAAACGCCATACGTCCCCGCTTCCACCCGCGCCAGCGCGGCGACGACTTGCTCGAGCATGGTTTCCTCGTTTTGCGCAATGGCCACGCTGGCATCGAGCCCCTCGACATCGCGGTCGGCCGGATGGGTCGGGATATTCGTAATCTCGCCCGGCGCATTCAGTTGTTGATGCAAAGACTCTTCGGTCTCGTTCACCCTGGTCGATAAACGGTCACGCATCGCGCGGAGAAGAGTGCGAAAATGATCCAACTGGCTGGCGGAGAGCGTTGCGTCCATACGATTCCTTTCCGAGTCAAAAGCGATGAAGCGAATGGTTTTTGAAGGCGGGTTGCGTTGCTGCTGGTCTTCACGATCAGTTGCTTGCACTTCGCGTACCAGCGGGAGGCGAAGGCGAAAGGCAAAATAAGGAATGCGAAATGTGGAGGACCCAATTAGCCCGCATTTCTCACAACCCTGACGGATTGGGGGAGGCGAGGGTTCAATCAACGGGCGGCGCTGCTCATGAGTCGGGCATTGGGCCGCGCTGGCCGAAGGGCGCTGGTGGTTCTGCGAGTTTAGGGAGTTGACGCAGTT
>DASRSE010000090.1:0-4621 GCA_035656655.1 Pirellulales bacterium | reverse complement strand
GTCGGCGTCCTTGATCGCGCTATCGGCGCTGGGCACAGGCGGCTTCTTGTCGTCGGTCTTGGCTTCGCTCGGCTTGGCCGGCTCCTTCACGGGCGCTGCTTCTTTCTTCTCCGTTCCGGCCGCGTCGTCCTTCTTGTCAGTGTCCTTCTTGTCAGCGTCCTTCTTGTCAGCGTCCTTCTTGTCAGTGTCCTTTTTATCGGCGTCCTTTTTATCCGGATCCTGGGGTAGGTCCGGTTCCTTGAAATCGGCCTTGTGTTTGTCGTAGTAGTCTTGAATCTCCGCGTCGGTGACAGCGGCCTGCGCCTTCGCTAAGAAGATTGGCTGCTGCGCGACAAAATACTGAAATGCGGCGCGGTACGGGAGCCGAAAGCCAGGCTCGCCGTCATGCGCCACCGCGTCCTTATTTTTCTCGTAGAACTCATGCAGTTGAGTTTCCGTCGGACTCGGCACGCTCGCGACATAGTCCTCCACCGGCAAAGTGGCCACCTCCGCCGTGATCTTCCGATGCTCGCGCAAATAGGCGTTCCATTGTTCGGCGGGCGGCTCGGCGCGAACCGTGTTGAAAAACATCGAGCGCACGCGCGACGCCATAATGTTGCTGCGGGCGATTTGCACCAGCAACTCTTCGCTCAGCCCAATTTTAGCCAAGATTTTGCGGGTCATTTCATTGGGCAGGACGCCAAACGTCATTTCCTTGATCGCTTCGAGGACCCGCGCGTCGCTCACCACGATCCCGAGCGACTCGGCGCGCTTCGTCAACAGCAATTGCTCGAGCGCGACGGTTTGCGTAACAGGGGGAACCTCTTGATCTTGGCCGACGAGCGCCATCATGGCCTCGGCGCGAAATCGATTGATCAGATTTTGTTGCCGCTGGCAGCGAATCACGTCGCTCAGGCGAATCGTCCCGTAACGCCAGGTCGCCACGACCGGGTCTTGGTTGCCGCCGCCGCGATTGTTGCTAACGAACATGGTGCCGACCATGAACAGCACCATCGAGGCAAAAATCAAACCAAAAATGAGTTTGTTGTGACGCCGATACGTGTCGAACAAGCCAGCCATGAATGGACAACCTCAACGAAAATGCGCGGGCCCGACCCGCCAAGAACCCTTGACAGCCAGGGGTGAGCCGCATTATGCGAATAGTAGTAAACGAGCCCGGCCCTGCCTGCTCATGCTCCTCTAAGAACGCCTCGATCGGCTCTAGGATGCAAGCGAGTTGGCGCGGTCGTAGCGAAACGTATGATTGTAGCGCCAGCGGACGTAAATGCAATCCCAAACGGACTCTGCGCCGATTCCAATTGCTCCGAATCTCCGCGTCGCAACGGCCCGCCAACTCGGGTTCAGGTCCTCTGCCACACGGAACAGATATAAGGACTCGTGCGCCCGAAACTTACCCAAACCCCCAAAATTCGGAGCGGCCAGGTAGCGGATTTCGCTTCGATTGATAAAAAAGTATTCCGCGCGGGCTGAGCCCGCTACGATAGTCGCAATCTCCTTTTGAACTCAGCATGCGTCCACGGCGGTTGTCGCGGAGGCGGACTCCAACCCCACTCGTGGCGCCTCGGCGCAAATCTTATGGCGAAACAAACTTCGGCCCGCGGCGGCAAATCTTTGGTCATTGTCGAGTCGCCCGCCAAAGCGAAAACGATCGGCAAGTTTCTCGGCCGAGATTTTACGGTCGAGGCCAGCATCGGTCACGTTCGCGATTTGCCCGAAGGGGCCAGCCAAATCCCCGCCAAATATAAAGAAGAGGCCTGGGCGCGGCTGGGCGTGAATGTCAGGGATGGTTTCAGCCCCTTGTACGTCGTGCCGCCAGGCAAGTCGGCCCAAGTAAAGAAGCTCCAAGCGCTCTTGAAAGACGCCAAAGATCTTTATCTGGCGACGGACGAGGACCGCGAAGGGGAGGCGATCAGTTGGCACCTCTCCGAAATTCTCAAACCAAAAGTGCCGGTCAAACGCCTCGTTTTCCACGAGATCACCAAACAAGCGATCCAAGACGCCATCGAGCACCCGCGCCAAATTGATCTGGCCATGGTCCGGGCGCAAGAAGCGCGGCGCGTGATCGATCGGCTGTACGGCTACGAAGTTTCTCCCTTGCTGTGGCGGAAGATCGGCCCGAAGCTGTCGGCCGGCCGCGTGCAGAGCGTGGCGGTGCGACTGATCGTCGCTCGCGAGCGCGAGCGGATGGCATTCGTCCAGGCCACCTATTGGGATCTGCTCGGCAACTTCGCGAAGCGCGACGGCGCCGGTTTTCAGGCGGTGCTGATTTCGGTCGATGGAAAAAAGATTCCGGCGGGCAAGGACTTCGACTCCGCAACCGGCAAGTTGAAAAACGCCGGTTACTTGCAAATGTCCGAGGCGGAGGCCCGTGCGCTGATCGACCGAATTCACAACGGCCAATTTCAAGTGGGCTCGACCGACGACAAGCCCTACACGTCGCGTCCTTCGCCGCCGTTCACGACCAGCACGCTCCAGCAAGAAGCAAATCGCAAGCTCGGCTTCACGGCGCGGCGGACTATGCAAGTGGCGCAATCGCTCTATGAAAATGGCCACATCACCTACATGCGAACCGACTCGACCAATCTGGCGACGGTCGCGGTGGAGACGGCCCGCAAGCTGGTCGCCGAGCAGTATGGGCCAGAATTCTTGCCGGACAGCCCGCGCGTCTATCAAACGAAGGTCAAAAACGCGCAAGAGGCGCACGAAGCGATTCGGCCGGCCGGCAGCCCCTTCGATTTTCCCGAGGCCTTGCGCGGCCAACTCAATCACGACGAGTTTCGCCTGTACGATCTGATCTGGAAGCGGACCGTGGCCAGCCAAATGGCGGATGCGCGCGGCCGTCGGTTGACGATCATCGTGGCGGGGGCGGGGACGGAATTTCAAGTCGGCGGCAAGACGATTGAATTCCCCGGCTATTTGCGAGCCTATGTCGAAGGCTCCGACGATCCGCTGGCCGACCTGGCCGATCAAGAATCGATCTTGCCCGTGGTCAGCATCGGCGAGCCGCTGAACTGCGTGCGGCTCGATGCGAAAAGCCACACGACGCAGGCCCCCAGTCGCTATAGCGAAGCCGCGCTGACCCGCGCGCTCGAGGAAATGGGAATCGGCCGGCCGAGCACCTATGCGTCGATCATCGATACAATTCTGGCGCGCGACTATGTCTTCAAGAAGGACAAGGCGCTGGTGCCGACTTGGGTCGCCTTCGCCGTCGCAAACTTGCTCGAATCGCACTTGGCGGCGCTGGTCGATTATCAGTTCACCGCGCAAATGGAAGATTCGCTCGATGCAATCAGCCGCGGCGAGCAAGATTACAACGGCTATCTCAACAGCTTCTATTACGGCAATGGCAAGCCCGGCCTGAAGAAGCAACTCGAGAACAAGATCGATGAAATCGATGCGCGCGAGATCAGCCGGATTCCCATCGGCCGCGACGAGCAAGGAGAGGAGATCGTCGTGCGCGTGGGCCGGTATGGACCGTTCGTGCAGTGCGGCGAGCGCCGCGCGAGCTTGCCCGACGAGACGCCCCCCGACGAAGTCACGGTCGCCAAGGCGCTCGAGTTGCTGAGCCAAGCCTCGCAGGCCGAAGAGCCGCTCGGCATTTGTCCGGAGACGAACAAGCCGGTTTTTCTGAAGGTCGGCCGGTTTGGGCCGTACGTGCAGCGGGGCAGCGCCGACGAGGACGAAAAGCCGCAAAATGCTTCGCTGTTGAAAGGGATGACGCCGGAAAATGTCGATTTGGCGACGGCGTTGAAGCTCTTGTCGCTCCCGCGGCAGTTGGGCACGAATCCGCAAACAAGCGAGCCGGTCACGGCCTACAACGGGCGCTTCGGGCCGTATATCAAATGCGGCGACGAAACGCGCTCGCTGCCAAGCGACGTGTCTCCGCTGGATGTCAGCTTGGAACAGGCGCTGGCGCTGCTCGCTCAGCCCAAGGCGCAGCGGCGCGGGTTTGGCGCCAAGCGCGAGCCGCTCAAGGTCTTTGCCGCTTCGCCCGTCACCAGCCAGCCGGTGCAATTGCTCGAGGGCCGCTACGGGCTGTATGTGACCGATGGCGTGACCAATGCTTCGCTGCCGAAAGGTTCGAGCGCCGACCAGTTGACCTTCGAGGAAGCGCTGCAATTGTTGGCCGAGCGGCTGGCGAAAGGCCCGGTCGAGAAAAAGGGGCGCGGCCGGTTCGGCAAAAAGGCCGCCCCCAAAAAAGCGACGCCCAAAAAAGCGACGTCCAAAAAGGGGTCGGCGAAAAAAGCCGCCCAGAAAACGCCGGCCGCCAAGGCCGAGTCGCCGGCCGCGCGCAAAGGAGGGTCAGCCAAGAAGGCCGCGCCCAAAAAAGCGGCCGCGCGCCCGGGCAAGGCGGCTGCCGCCAAACCGACCCCACCACTGACCGACGAAGAAATCCCGTTTTAAGAATCGGCCGACTGCGGGTTTCAACAGGCCGAGGTGCTCTCGGCGGTCAGCCGCGCGGGTGGAATTGTTGGTGGATCTTCTTGAGCCGTGTCGGATCGACGTGCGTGTAAATCTGCGTGGTGGCGATGCTCGCGTGGCCAAGCATCTCTTGCACTTGGCGGAGGTCGGCCCCGCCCGCCAGCAGATGCGTCGCGAAGCTATGCCGTAGCGTGTGCGG
>DASRSE010000089.1:0-4053 GCA_035656655.1 Pirellulales bacterium | reverse complement strand
TACGGGCTAGGCGCCGCAGCCGATAACGTGGGCCAGGCGCTCGCGGCCCGAATCGACGCCGCTCGGGCCGCGAAGTACGCCGCCCAAGTCCAGCTCGAAACGGTAGTCTAAGCCATGTGTGCCAAGCGCCTTGGCGGTGCGGCACTATCCCTCAGGGCGCGGTTCTCGCCTTCTCGCCAGCCGCCATCGATTACTTCGCGATCATAAAATCAGCATCGCGTCGCCGTAGCTGAAAAAGCGATATTGCTCGCGAATCGCTTCCTCGTATGCGCGGCGGATTAATTCGTCACCGCCGAATGTCCGGACCAGGACCAAAAGCGTGCTGCGAGGCAAATGAAAATTGGTCAGCAGCGCATCGACAGCGCGAAAGGTGTAGGGCGGGCGAATGAACAAGTCCGTTTCGCCGGTCCACGGCTGAAGCGTCCCTGAAGCTGCGGCAGTTTCCAAGACGCGCACCGAGGTTGTTCCGACCGCGACGATGCGCCCCCCGTTTGCGCGGGCCGCGTTCAGCCGCGCGACGGCGGGCGCCTCGATCGAGCCCCATTCGCGATGCATCAGATGATCGGACAGCGTGGCGGTTTGAACCGGGCGAAACGTACCGATGCCGACGTGCAGCGTCACCTTGGCTTGGTCGACCCCTTGTTGCGCGAGCCGCGCGAGCAATTCGGCGGTGAAGTGCAGCCCGGCGGTCGGCGCCGCGACCGCGCCTCGCTTCTCGGCATAGACGGTTTGATAATGGGAGAGATCGGCGTCATCCGGCTCGCCGTGGCGAATATAGTGGGGCAATGGAACGCGCCCGACTCGATCGAGCACATTCCACACCGGCTCGTCGGTGAGCGGTTTGGCGAGCCAGACCCCGGCCCCTTGCTTCTCAATCAGGATCAGGGCGATATCCTCGCGCGCTTGGCGGTCGAGGAGGGTCACTTTTTCTCCAGGCCGAATTCGCCCGCGCGCTTTGCACAGCAGCTGCCAGCCGCCGGTGCCGTCGACGGAGAGAAACAGCCCTTGCCAGCGCCCGCCAGTGAAGGTCCGCAGCCCGGTCAACTTGGCGGGGACCACTCGGGTGTCGTTCAAGACGATCGCATCGCCGCGGCGGATCCACTCTCCCAAATCGCGCACATGGGCGTGGGTAATGCTCTGATCGCGGCGATCGACGACTAACAACCGCGCGTCGGCCCGGTGCGGCAGCGGGTGCTGGGCGATCAGCTCGCGCGGCAGCGGATAGTCGTAGTGGTCGATCTCGGACATGGCGCGGCTCGATGCCAGGAAACGGGTATGTGCTTGAAACGGTGAATTTAAGCCAATTCAGGCAAGCCGGGCAGGGGTGCCACGCCCAGTTTTTCGCAGGGTAGCGAATCTGGCGAAAGTCGGCTGAATCCGTGGACTTTAACGGTCGTCTGTATTCTATCAATGAAAATGCCAGCGGCAGGCCGATACGATTGATAGAGTCCGCACAGATTCTCCACTTCAGGAGCACGATTGCTCCGGGGCAAGGAGAGAAACAAGGAAACTGCCATGTTGAAACGCGCCCTCGCATTGAGCGTCCTCGTCACGGGCATGCTGCTTGCCTCCGGCTGCAGTTGGAACTCTTGTTGTTTGGAAGAAAACACCCACAGCGACGAATGGTGCGAACAAGGCTGTCCCAAGGACAACTGCGCCACGGGCTGCAAATTCCGCGGCAATTGCGCTCAGAATCCGTTCAACGATCGCTTCTGCTTGGCCCTCGAGAATTGCAATCTAATGCCCTGGAATTGGTTCCGTCACTGTGGCGACGACAACCCGAGGAATCAGCCGTGCGACTCGTGCGCGGCGGGCGGGGGAGAGGGCGGCGGCGGCGGAAGCTGTCCGAACTGCCAGCACTAATGTTGGCTGGAAAACCGGTCAAGGATGGGCGTAGATCGAACGGCCGCCGTCGATCGGCAAGCAAACGCCGGTCACAAAATCGTTCTCCAAAAAGTGGAGGACCGCCTGAGCCACATTCTGCGGACTTCCTTCGCGCTGAACCAAGGTCCCGGCGATCGCCTCTCGCCGTTCCGCGGCGGGCAAATCAAGCGGCAACATGACGGGCCCGGGCAAGATGCAATTGACGCGCACCCGCGGATTGCGGTGCGCCAACTCGACCGCCAACGAGCGGGTCATGGTCGTGACGGCGCCCTTCGAGGGAAAGTAGGCGGCGTAATCGAGATACGGGCGAACTTCGGCCCAATCGCCAAAGTTGACGATGGCGCCCCCCTCGGGTTGAGCGACCATTGCCAAGCCAACTTGTTGAGCGCACAAGAACGTCGCCAACGTGTTCACTTCAAAATGGCGGCGCAGATCGGCCGCCACGATTTGCTCAAGCGGTTTGCGTTCCCAGATGGCGGCGCAATTAATCAGCGCGTCGATCCGCCCGAACCGACGCAGCGTCGCTTGCACGAGCTTCTGGACCGCGGCCTCGTCGGTAAGATCGGCTCCAATCGCCGCGGCCTCGGCGCCGCGGCGCTGCAACTCGGCGACGCTTTCTTCCGCTGCCTGCAGCGAAGTGCGATAGTGCAGCGCGATCGCATAACCGCGCGCGGCGAGCGCTTCGGCCACGTGTTGGCCGATGCGGCGCTTTCCGCCGCCGGTAATCAGGGCAATCGGCATGCGCGGACCCGCCGGAGTTATTGCTGGGCCATATTCAAGAACTCGACGCAGACGGGCTTCGGCACGGAGACCTTCTCGCCGGTTGGCAGCAGTGCGCCGGTCTCGCCGTCGATCGAAAAAACCTGCACGTTGTCGCCGTTCTGGCTTGCCACGAGCATCCAGCGGCCGGTCGGGTCGATGCCGAAGCCGCGCGGCTCCTTGATGCCGCTTCCTTGATGGCCGATCGCCGTCAGCTTGCCGGTCAGTTGATCAATTTTGAAGATCGCGATGTTATCCGCGCCGCGATTGGAGCCGTACACGAACTTGCCGTTGGGATGGCAATAAATCTCCGCGCACGAGTTGCCTTTGTGCGGGCTGGCGACCGTCGAGAGCGTCTGCAATTCGGTCAAGCTCCCTTTGTCGGCGTTATACGAAAACGCAATCACGGTTTGACCCATTTCGGTAATCAAATAGCCGAACTTGCCGCTGGGATGGAACGCAAAATGGCGCGGGCCCGATCCCGGCTTCACCGAAACCGAGGGCGGATCGTTCGGCGTGAGGGTTCCTTTGACCGGGTCGAGCTTGTAGACCAAGATTTTGTCGAGTCCCAGATCGCACGAGAGCGCGAAGCGATTGTCGGGCGACGGATAGATGGAGTGCGCGTGCGGCCCTTCTTGACGGCCTTTGTCGACGCTGCTGCCGGTGTGTTGAATGAACGCGGTGCGCGGGCTAAGTTCTCCTTGCGCGTTGATCGTGCAGGCCGCAATGCTGCCGCCGGAGTAGCTGGCGACCATGACGCAATGGCTCGTATGATCGACCGTGACGTGGCAGGTTGAAGCCCCGCCGGTCGCTTGTTCGTTCAGCTTCGTGAGATCGCCCGTCTTCGGATCGATCGCGAAGCCAACGACGCCGCCCCCTTTGGCCCCCTTAAACGTATCGACCTCGGCGACGGAGTACAGAAACTTGTGGTTCGGGGCGACCGCCACGAACGATGGATTTTCGATCCCGGAGGCTGGCTTCGCTGCCGTCAATTTGCCGGTGGCCGGATCAAGCAACAAATGAAAAATGCCCGGCGCGTCTGGTTTGGCATAGGTGCCGATGTAAACGTGCATGGGAGGAGAACCTTTCTGTGCGTCAGCGGCCTTGGTCGTGGAACCAAGGGCCAAAAACAATCCAGTTAATAAGCAAGCGACGATGTTTGGCAAATTCATGGGAGGAGGACCTGCTCAAAGGTGGGAATTCAAAAGCCGAATTGATTTCCGCCTAGTGTAACATCCGCGGCGCAAAATGGCACCGCCGGGACGAATTTGGGTACGATCACGGATTATGGGGGTCAGTTGGCGTTTGCCCAGTAGTCGTCCCATTGATCGGCATAGGTCAGGGAGCCTAAGTTGGCCATCCGATTGGCGTTGGCAATGACCCACCGAGCGCCCGTTTGTTTCAAGCGGC
>DASRSE010000088.1:0-10932 GCA_035656655.1 Pirellulales bacterium | reverse complement strand
ACTTGAAAGGTCGGCCGCACAAGCGGCGACCGGATGCACGCCGGCACCATTCATCCTTTGAATTGCTTGAGTGTCGTGGTGGAAGATGGAACCCTGCAAGTCGCCGCCCAAGACGGCAGCAGCGCGGCTCATCTCAACTCGAAAGACAATCGCTGGCAACTCGCGGCCTGATCGCAACGGCGATCAGGCATTAAACACCTTGTTTCAGACTTGTTGAATGTCGATTCCGGTTTGTGACCGCCATATCGTACCAGCCGGCAGGTTTTCGGCCGACAAAATAATGTGATTCGACGGCCGGTTGCCCTGGCCTGATCAATGGCGCGTGCAGACGCCAAGGGAATCGCTGTCGACCGCGAGCACGATCGATGTGCGATCGCAGACATACGCTTGCGGTTCTTTCGCCAGGTCCGGAAAAAGCTTGGCAAGTTTGCATGTATCGGTATAGTGGGAGAAATTGGGCAGGGCCGAAAAGCAAAGTCGTTTTCACACCCCGCGATCTCTCGAAGCGGTTACGGCGACCGTGGGAGAAACGGCGAAGTTATTTGTCGGTATCATGGTCGGGCGTTATTTGTCGGGCATTATTTGTCGGCCGATCCCTGTTCACTTTTCTTGGTTCCTATCGCAACACGATCCGCTGGAAAATGGGCGCGGGCAAGGCGTCCCGCTTCTTCCCCTTTCTTCCGCGGATCGACTACGACGAAAAAGACCCCGCGCGACCGGTCGTGCTCGTTTCACTGGAAGGAATCGTGCGGGCCAAGGATGACGACCTCGCGGGAATCGAAAACGTGCCCGAGGTGGCGTTATTGCGCCTGCGGGCGACGCAAATCTCGAATGTCGGGATGCGGCACTGCGCGAATCTCAGAAATCTCACTACGGTGCAGTTGAGTTCGACGAAGGTGACGGACGGCGTTCTCGAATTGGTCGTGCAGTCTCCGGAGATAAATTACATCAACTTAATTGAAACTAAAATCACGGATCGAGGATTGGCCGTCTTAGGAGAGTTTAAGAATTTATCTGGCTTAGAACTAAATTACACTGCTATAACCGACGAAGCCCTGCCCCAAATTGCAAAATGTCCTTCGCTAGACCACTTATCGATAGGCGAAACAACGGTTACGGGCAGCACGATTAAGGAACTCGCGAAGTGTCCTAAGCTTGGCAATCTTTATTTAGGATTGGGTAAATTTGATGTGAAATACCTTCCAGACCTCAAAGAACTCAAGGCTCTTAAAGCCCTCGATCTCAGCGGCATGACCTTAAAGCAGAGCGATTTAGAGCTAATTCGGTCGTGGCATTTGACAACATTGCACCTAGGGGGCGCCAAATTTCCAGAAGATGCAATGGAACCTCAGGTTAGAGCGAACTTTTTCCGAGAGCCAACGATCTACACCGATAAGGTCTCATGGTTTTCAAAGAAACCAAGTGATGGTGCTTTCGCACTCCGCTGATCCGCCCATCCAATACATCGACATGCTGTTACGGCTGGCCGCGCCGCTCAGGTTGGCCCGCGGACTTGGATTTCGTCGCCCATGACGCGGACGTCGTAGGTGTTGATCTTGATCCGCGGATTGTCGGCCCAGGCGCCGTCGGCGACGCGAAACCGCCAAGCGTGCCACGGGCAAGTCACGATTCCCCCGTCGATGCAGCCGGCCCCCAGCGACGCGCCCATGTGAGGGCAAAGATCGTCGATGGCGAAATAGGCGCCGTTTTCCAGAAACACCGCCACGAGGTTTTCGCCCAGCGTAAAGGTCGCCCCTTCACCCGGCCGAATCGCGCCGACTTTGGCCACCGTCACAAATTCAGACATAAACCCTCACTGCCGCGCCGCGGTTCCTCGCAGCCATCGGATGCCGCGCAAGAAATCCGGTTCGCGCGCATGACCCAAAATCGTCCCCACCTTCATCCGCTTGCCGAGCGCTCAGGCGGCTAGACCAGCCAATCTTCGTTTTTCTCCATGCCGACGATGCTGTGCCGATAGCAGTGCAGATCGGCGGCGAAAATCCCATCGGCCTTCTTCAGGTCCATGTACAAGCCGGCTGGCTGGGTCGATTCTTCCCAACCGTCCGGCAACAAGACATCCGCGTTGGCCGGTTGCAGATAGAGCGTATGGTCGAACTCGGCTTTGTCGTGCACTTTGCCATCGTGGATATGGACCGTCGGGAAAAAAGTCTTGTCCGGCAGCGCCGTCGGAAAGCGAAACGCCATCGGGTGGACCAAGGTGGCGCCCGCCTTCAGCTTGAAGACCGCGAAGCCAAATTTCTTGTCCAGCGGCAGCTTGTCCCAAGTCCCGCTGGGGAGCCGAAACCGCTCGTCGAGCCGGCTGAAATCGGCGATCGTCGGGACGAACGACGCGTCAAAACTGCCGACCTCGACCACCTTCAGCGCTTCGGCCGTCGCGTGATTCGATTTCGGCGCGGACCCGACGCCGCCGCGCGGCTCGGGAAAGCCGCGATTCAGCTTCGGAAAAAAGTCGGCATATTCTTTCAAGCTGATGAACTTGACCGCGTCTTCGGGCGATTTGGCCGGGGTCGGAATCGGCAAGATCATCGCCACGTCTTCTTTGGAATCAAGCTGCATACTGTAGACCAGATACTGGTGCTCTTTGTCCGCTAGCCGCGCGAAGATTTTCGTCTTGGTCACCGATTCGATGGGACGCGAAAAACAACACATGGCATCTTCCTCCGCTGCGAGAAGTGTGGACAATGGAAAGCGCGTTCCGACGGGCCTCTGTAGTGTACGCTGTCTGCGGACCCGAGCCTAGCCGCCGGCGGCCGTCTTCGACCGCGCTGGCCGCGCCCCCAATTCGTCGCCAGAACCGAGATTATCTTCCGATATGTCGTCCGAACCGATCCGACCGCTGAGCGTAGGCGACCATCATCGGACGCTGTTTCATGGCAACCGCGAACGGACCTATTTGGTCCATGTTCCGGCCGACTACGACGGGGCCAGCGCGTGGCCCGTGGTGCTCGCCTTTCACGGCGGAGCGACCGACGCCGCAGCGATGGCCCGCTTTTCGAACCTGGACGAACAGGCCGATCGCTCGCGGTGCATCGCCGTCTATCCCAATGGAACCGGCCGCCGCGAACATCTGCTGACGTGGAACGCCGGCAACTGCTGCGGCTATGCGATGTGGAACGAGGTTGACGACGTCGGCTTCGTCGGGGCGATCATCGATCAACTGGCCCGCGAGGCGAACGTCGATCTGCGGCGCGTGTATGCGGTTGGCATGTCGAACGGCGGCATGCTCGCCTATCGGCTCGCCTCCGAGTTGTCCGCGCGAATCGCCGCGATTGGCTCGATCGCCGGCCCGATGGCGACCGCCACGTGCGCTCCGGCGCGACCAGTCCCCTTGATTCACTTTCATGGCACGCACGACGAGTTTGCGCCGTTTGCCGGGGGAATTGGAGCCCGCAGCATCGTCCGCAGCTATAAGTATTCCGTCGCCTATACGATGGAGCAGTGGATTGGGGCCAATCGCTGCGCGCGCGAGCCGGAGGTGGAACGCCTGCCGAGCACGGCGACGCCCGACCTGCCGGTCGTTCGCCACCGCTATCGAGCAGGCCGCGACGGCGCGGAGATCGACTTATACATCATCGAAAACGGCGGACACACGTGGCCGGGCAATCCGCCGCGCGTGCAGTTTCTCGGCCCGTGCACGCAGAATATTTCCGCGAACGCGTTGCTCCTCGAGTTTTTTCTGCGCCACCAACTGCCGGAGTGAGCCATGCCGCGCGACCGCCAAGAGATCGGGCCTTGCCCGCAATGTGCCGAGGGCAAAGTCATTTGCACCTTTAATCGCTTCGTCAAGGATGAGCGGATTGATTCGTTCGAACACCGCTGTTCGGACTGTGGATTTCGCGAGACGCAAGCAATTCGCTCGGCGCCGGACGCGGTCGGTTCGGTGGCGTGCCCCTTTTGTGGTCGGCAGTGCGGCTAGAAATTGTTACGATGCCAAGATGGCTGCTTCGCTTCCACCTGCACCCGTGGCCGACATGAAAACGGAATTGCTCGCGCGCCTCGCGCCGTTTGCTCAGACGCATGTGCTCGATCATTGGGATCGGCTCGCCGCGCCCGCGCGCGCGGCGCTGGCCGCGCAAATCGAGGCGCTCGATCTGGAGCTGATTGCGCGGCTGTTTCAAGATCAAGCCGGCGGTCCCGATTGGAAATCGCTCGCCGAACAAGCCGAACCCCCGGCCGCGATTCGCCTCGCCGGCGGCGATCATCCGATCTCGGCCGGCGCCGCGCAGGCCGCGGGCGAAGCGGCCCTGGCCCGCGGAGAAATCGCCGCGCTGATTGTCGCCGGAGGACAAGGAACGCGCCTCGGCTTCGATCAGCCCAAGGGGCTCTATCCGATTGGACCCGTTTCCGGCGCGAGCTTGTTTCAAATCCTCTTCGAGCGGGTGCTGGCGCTGGGCGCACGATTCGGCCGCGGCATTCCCATTTATGTGATGACCAGTCCGGCGACCGCGCGTGAAACGGCGGAATTTCTCCGCGCCCACGACCGATTCGGCGTCGCCGCGGATGATTTGATTCTCTTTTGCCAAGGCACCATGCCTGCGGTCGATGCCGCCAGCGGCAAGCTCTTGTTGGCCGAGCCGGGCAAGCTCTTTGAAAGCCCTGATGGGCATGGCGGCACGCTCGCCGCATTGCAAAAAAGCGGTGCCTTGGCCAGCCTCCGCCGCCGCGGGCTACGGCACTTGTTTTATGTTCAAATTGACAATCCGTTGGCGCCGCTTTGCGATCCGACGTTTCTCGGTTATCACCTGTTGTCGCAGAGCGAGATGACGACGCTGGTCGCGGCCAAGCACGCGCCGAAAGACAAAGTCGGCAACTTTGTCTCGCTCGGCGGTCAAGCGCGGATCATCGAATACAGCGATCTGCCTGACGGGCCCGGCGCGCGGCTCAACCCGGACGGTTCGCTCCGCTTGTGGGCGGGCAACACGGCAATGCACGTTTTCAGCGGCGACTTTCTCGAGCGGATGAGCGGTCTGGCCACCAGCTTGCCATTTCATATCGCACACAAGACGGTGCCCTATGTCGATCCGCAAGGCCGGACAATCGAGCCTGAGCGACCGAATGCAATCAAGTTCGAGCGGTTTATCTTCGATCTCTTGCCGCAAGCAAAAAATCCGCTGGCGATCGAAGTGGACGAGCGAGTGGCGTTCATGCCGCTGAAAAACGCGCCGGGCGAACCGCGCGACACGCCCGACTCGGTCCGCCAAGCGATGGTCGAATTGCACCGCGGCTGGCTGCGGAGCGCGGGGGTGAAGGTGGCCGACGACGTGGCCGTGGAGATCAGCCCGCGCTTCGGCCTCTCCGCCGCCGACTGTCAACAGCGGCTGCGGCAAGGAACGGAGCTCACCGCCGCACGCTATTTTTCGATGCGCGACGTCGGACCGGCGCAAACCTGAGCCGGCCATACGGAGGCGGGCCGGCGCGGCGGGCCGGTGCAAGCCGCGCCCGGCTTCAATTTGGCGGCGGCAAGGATACGGCCAAGCGGCGAGCGCAGGCCGAAAAATAACACGGCCAAGCGGCGAGCGCAGGCCGAATCGGCCGCCGCTTTTTCCTTAGAACCGCGCGAATCGGAACCGGCTAGGCGGCTCAGCCGGCAGGCCGGAATCGGGCGACATGAAATAGTTGACAGCCGATTTTTCGCTACCTAGAATCGACTCTTGGAACAGAGCAAAACTTCTCTCAGCGGCCTATTCTTATGCCAAGATAGGTTCGAGGCTTCGTCGGCGACGTGGTCGGGGCTGGCGCGCCGGTTAAATCGCAGCAAATCCAATGCAATCTGGTTGCATTGCCGCCGAGCGAATCATTGTTCTTCCTTCCGCTTGCACCGCGGTCGCAAGTCGGACGCGCGCCGCTTGAACCCAAGCGGCGCGGCCGAAGCGCCGAAGTCCGGAAACGGCGTTTTCCGCGGTTCAGGCCGATCGCTGGTTCCAGCGCAGAAGAGAAACAGGCCGCAGCTGTAGGTCGCGGCGCGTTGGATTTGGCGATGGTTCGTCATCGGCTGCAATAAAATGCCCGGTTGCGGACGAATGCTTCGGATTCCAACCACGTAGGTTCGTCCGACCCCTGCTCAAGCCGACAGAATGGCCTAGCTCCACTCGCTCTCCAAGGAACACTTTCGAGGCACACATGCATAAGTTGTACGGTCTGTTTCTGGCATTGATGGTGGGGTGGGGCTGTTTGCAATGGGCGGCGCCGGGTTATGCCGCCGCTCCCGCTGCCCCGGCCGCGCCGGCCGCAGCGCCGGCGGCTCCAGCGGCCGCTCCCGCCGCCCCGGCGGCCAATGCGCCGGAGGCCTCCCCGGAGCCGACGGAATCTGCCTTCCACTGGTTTATCCGCTCGTCGGGTCTGATCGGGTTGGTCATTCTCGCTCTGTCGATCTATTTCATCGCCACGATCATCCAATTGTTCATTGAGTTTCGCATGGAGGTCGCGTGTCCGCCCGAAATCGTGGCGGGTTGCGAAGACCTGCTCGCCAAGCGCGACTTCAAGGGGATTTACGATTTCTGTCGTGGCAACGACTCGCTGTATAGTCGCGTGCTGGCGATCGGGCTGGGCGAATTGCAAAACGGTCTGGCCGAAGCCAAAGAAACGATGGAGCGCGCCGGCGAATGCGAAACGGTCCGCATGGAAAAGAAAATCAGCATGCTGGCCGTGCTCGGCACGTTGGGCCCCATGATTGGGCTGATCGGCACTTTGAAAGGGATGATCAGCAGCTTTAGCGTTATCGCCCGCTCGGAGGGAGCAAACCTGAAGGCAAACGAAGTGGCCGGCGGGATTTCCGAAGCGCTGCTGCTGACCTTTGAAGGGGTGTTTTTGTCGATTCCGGCCATTTACTTTTTTGCCGTGTTCCGGAATCGCGTTTCGAATATCTCGGCCGATACGATGTTTGCGGCCGATCAGTTTTTGCGCAAGTTCGCGCATGCCGCGCGGATGAAAGCGCCGGGCACTCCGCCCGTGCCGATGCCGCAGCCCGGCGCACATCCCCTGCCGCCGTCGGGGGCGCCGCCGCAACGCTAGGCGCCGGTCCGGTTCGTTGTTTCGCTTCGTGAGGCCTGGAGTTTTCGTTCATGTCCGCTTCGATGTCGCACGCCGCTTCCGCGGAGCCCAATCTGACGCCGATTCTGGACATGGTCTTTCAGTTGATCACGTTCTTTATGCTGGTGATCAACTTTCGCGCCCAGGCGATGGATTTGCATCTGCAATTGCCGGTCCTCGGCAGCGCTCGCCCCGTAAAGCCAGGCCCGGCCGACACCGACGTGCTGCTCTTGAACATCAACTCGTCAGGACAATTGACCGTTTACGGCCATTCCCAGGAGCTCGGGCCGTATATCAAGTCGGAGGCCGAAAAACGGCTGAAGTCCGATCCGACCTTGCAGCCGGGCGATCCGCTTCACGCGACGATCGCCTTGCGGGCCGATCAGGCGACGCCGTTCAGTCTCTTGAATCGGGTTATCAAGACGTGCCAAGAGAATGGCTTTCAAAAGTTTCTCTTGAAAGCGATGAACAAAAAAGAAGGATAGCCCGTGCTCGTATTTCATAAACGCAAAAGGAAGAAAAAACGCAACCTCGGCGAGGTCGAGCTGAACTTGACCGCCATGCTGGACATGGCGTTTCAGTTGCTCGCCTTTTTCGTGCTGACGTTCAAGCCAGCCCCGGTCGAAGGGCAGATTTCGCTCCACATGCCGCCGGCCCATCCGACGACGAATATCAACGCCGGACAAAAAGCGGGCGCGGATGAAAACAACAAGAATCCGCTGCAAGGCCTGAACACCTTGACGATCACCGTCACCGGCGACCGCGCCGGCAACATCGACAAAATGTACGTCGGCACCGCTTCGATCGCCAATCTGGCGGTCTTGGAGAGCCAATTGCAGCGGCAGCTTGGCGACCCCGGCACCGGCTTCGATCAGGTGATTATCCAAGTCGGTTCGACGCTTCAATATCAAGGCTTGATGCAGGTTGTGGACGTGTGCACGAAAATAAAAATGCCGGACGGCTCGAACCTGTCGAAGATGAGTTTTGTGGAATTGCCCTCCGGCAGCGGCATGTGAGCCGTCGCCGGAGCGCTCGTTTTTTGGGCCGATTTGGCTTTTTGCGGAGCCGGGTCCTAGAATGCAAAGGGTTCGACGGTTCGTCCCGTGCCCCGTCCAGGAATGCCAAGCCGCGAATTTTGTGCGCGGCGGCTTCCACGCCGAGCGCCGCATGGCGGGCGCGACCGGCCGCTAGCGGGGAAGAGCGGGGGGGACAGCGAGCGGGTTCGCGTTTCGGGCCGGCGCGACCAAGCGAGCAAGGCGAATATCAACAAGGACCTCTTTCGTGGCCAGCAATCGACAGCAACGGCCTTCGTTTTTCCGCGGCGGCGAAATCCCACGTCTGCTGACGATGATCGTCATGTTGGCCGTGATGGGAACGCTGATCATTCAATCGCGCGATCCGTCGAATTGGAAGTGGTTGGAGGACTCGACCGCGGACAAAACGGCCGAACCGGCCGACGCGCTCGAAGAGCCTTCACCGCTGACCGCGGCGCGCCAGCACCCCGCCGCTGCGCAACCTCCGCACACGCAACCTCAATCCGCGCAACCTGCCGATGCGCCAGCCGGCGCGACGCAACTCGCGCTGGCTCACTCCGCCGCGCCAGCTGAATCTGCCGCGCCTGCTGAATCTGCCGCGCCTGCTGAATCTGCGGCGCCGGCTGAATCACCGGCGCCGGCGTCTGCCGCAACATCCGCCGCAGCGCCTTTGCCGACCGTGGCGACCTCCGATCGCACCCGCCTGGAGCCGGGACCGCCTGATGCGGCTCCTGTTCAAGCGGAGGGGGCGAAACCCGAGGAGGCCAAGCCAGCAGGTACGCAGCCAGAAATCAAGAAGGCCGATGGTGTGAAGCCTGACGCTGTGAAGTCGGGGTCGGCCATGCCCGAGGCGAACCCGCCGGCCGCGGTGCCGCCGGCTGCGCAGCCAGAGATCGTCGCCGGAACCGATCTCGATCCGGAGGAGCTGCAAGCGTTCGCCGAGGAGGCGGCGATTTTGTCCGATGGCAAAATCGAAGTTCCTGGAATCGAGTGCCGCGCCTACGCTCGGCTCTTTCGCTGGATCGATAATCAAACGCTCGAGACGCTGAAAAAACGGGCTCACAAGGCGCGCCTCTTTCGCGACTATGTGCAAACGCCCGACCGCGAACGGGCAAAACTGATTTGCGTTGACATGCTGGTCCGGCAAATCATGCCAGTGGACGTGTCGGACAACGAGCAGTTTACCGCGCGGGGGATTCGCCGCGTGTATGAAGTTTGGGGTTCGACCGATCAGGCGCAAGCGTTCTTATATTGCGGCGTCACGGCCGAACTCCCCAAGGGGATGAAGACCGGCGAACAGCACCTCCACGCCAAGTTCTATGGCTATTTTTTCAAAGTGCTCGGCTACATACCGGGCGGGGCCGCTCCCAATTTGAAGCCGGTCCCGGCCCCCTTGATTGTCGGCCGGCTCGATTGGCAGGCTCCGAAAGCGGTGGCCGCACTGCCGGAAGATAACCGGCTCGCTTACTTCTTGGGCGGGACGCTCGGGCTGGGGCTGCTGGGCTGGCTCTTGTACGCCAAATTCTTGGCTTCGCCCGTCCGCAGCTTGCCCGGCTCGCTGCCCACCCCCGAAGCGTCGGCGGCCGGATTCGCCAGTTTTTTGCAACATTCGCATGAACCGCCGAGCGACGAGCGAAACCGCGCCGCGGACGGCGATATTTACCGCGCCGCGGACGGCGGTTTTTCCCGCGACGCGGACGATTTTTCGGACGAGAATTCGGGCGCAGAGCGGCCGTTTTAACCCTGCACCCTTTCCTTGGCCGCCTGCTGCGAGACATAATGGTGTTGTCGCCGCCGCGAGGACGTTGATTCGTGGAAAACCGGCTGCGAACGTGGTTTGCACTCCGCCGTTTTCGTTTTTTTCGCAATAATTCACCCTGACTGCCGCGATACCATCTCGACCGCTCGCCGGGTTTACTCGAAGCCCGACATGCTGGTCGGACTCTTGTCTCCCGATCCAACACAGTAGGCCTTTGCCCCGGAGTCTTAACCCATGTCGCGTTTTGCCGAATCGCTGCAACGGCTGCAATTGCCGAGTTGGCCGGAGCTGAAAGAGCGGACCAAACTCTGGTTTGAGCAGAACGCCTCAACTTGGGCCATCAGCACGATCGTGCATGTCGTGCTGCTGCTCGTCGCGATGATCGTCCTCAGCCGCGTGCTCGCGGCGCCAAAACACGAGGAACCGCAGATCAACTCCGTGGCCACGACCGACGAAGCGCCGATTCCCATTTTGGAACTCAAAACGAGTCAGTACGATCCGTCCGATTTGAACGACCAGACTCTGCAAATGCTCAAGGACGATCCGGTCGCCCAAACCGAGCAACACAACGACGACTCGCCCATCTTTGAAGAACGCGGCGGCGGCACGGCCACCGGCATCGCGACCGGGGGCGGCCTCGGGTTTGATATCAAGGCCGCCGGGCTCGGGCCCGTGCTCAAAGGGGGCGGCGGAATCGAGAGCGGGCTAGGCGAAGGAACGCATGGCGGCAAAGGGGGCGCGGGCGAAGGTTTCGGACTCCGCGGTCATGGCAACCGCGAAGGAATCCCTGGCGTGACGCGTGCTTCGGAGCGGGCGGTGGCGGCAGCCTTGAACTGGCTCGCGCGGCACCAGAACGACGACGGCAGTTGGAGCATGGACCATTCGCACGCGACCAAGTGTCGCGACAAAACGTGCACCGGCCCGGCCATCACGACCTCCGCGGCCGGCGCGACGGCGCTGGGGGTCTTGCCCTTCTTGGCCGCCGGCCAGACTCAAGACAAAGGCTTCTATAAAACGCAAATCGGCAAGGCGATTGTGTTTCTCGTCAAGCACCAGGCCAGCAATGGCGACCTGGCCCCCGGCGAGCAG
>DASRSE010000087.1:0-17900 GCA_035656655.1 Pirellulales bacterium | reverse complement strand
GATCGCGGCCGCGGCGTTGGCGGCCGGCCACGAAGCGATTCTGATTAGCGGGCCGGTCGAGGTCGAGTATCCGGCGGCGGCCCGCGTGATTGCCGTCGTCTCGACCGAAGAGATGTTGGCAGCGGCTCAAGCGGAATTTCCGCGCTGCGACGGCCTGATCGGCGTCGCCGCGCCGTGCGACTATCGGCCGGTTCAGATCGCGCCGCACAAGATCGCCAAAACAGGCGCGCCGCTGGAGCTGCATTTGATCGAAACGCCGGATATCGTCGCGACCTTGGGGGCCGCCAAGCGAGCCGATCAATGGTGCGTTGGCTTCGCCCTCGAGACCGAAGACCGGCGGTTCCGCGCGCTCGTGAAGCTGGAAAAGAAAAGCTGCGATTTAATCGTCTCTAATGGCCCCGAGGCCATGAACGCGCTGGAAAACTCCGTCGAAATCCTCGATCGGACCGGCGCGATCGTGGCGGCCGCGAGCGGTTCGAAGGAGGAAGTGGCGCGGCGGATTTTCGCGGTGATCCAAACGCGGCTGATTGCAAATTCAGCCCGCGCGGTATAATCGCGGCAACCGCTTGCCGTCCCTGCCGCCGCCTCGTTCCGATTCCTCAGCCTGGTTGCCTGCCGTGCGTTTTCTCCATATTGGCGACATTGTTGGAAAACCCGGCCGGCAAATCGTCGTCGAGCGCATCGCCGGACTGATCGAAAGCGAAGGCCTGGATCTCGTCATCGCCAATGCGGAAAACGCTGCCGGCGGATCCGGGCTGACTCCGGAAATCTATCGCGAACTGACCAAAGCCGGCGTGCATGGCATCACGCTCGGCGACCATATCTACCGCCGCCGCGAAATTTATCGCACCCTCGAGCACGAGCAGAACATCGTCAAACCGGCGAATTATCCGGCCGCAGCCGCCGGCAAAACGTCGATGCTTCTCACCGCTCGCGATGGCACCCGGGTGGCGGTTGTTAGCTTGCTCGGCCGCGTCTTCATGAAGCCGGTCGATTGCCCATTCGAGGCGATCGATCGCGTCCTGAAAGAGATTCCTACCGAGATCAAAGTCATTGTTTGCGACCTGCACGCGGAAGCGACGAGCGACAAGCAACTGATGGGCCGCTATCTCGATGGGCGCGTGACCGCCGTTCTCGGCACGCATACGCACGTCCCGACGGCCGACGAGGAGATTTTTCCTGGCGGGACTGCTTTTCAGTGCGACGTCGGCATGACCGGGCCGTATCACAGCATTCTGGGCCGGCGAATTGATCGTGTTCTAGAAACGACGCGCTCCTTTAGCCCGACGATTTTTGACGTGGCCACCGACGATGTGCGCCTGTCCGGGACGATCGTGGACGCCGATCCGACGACCGGCCGCGCGACCGCCATTCGCCGCCTGATGGTTCGCGGCTGAGCGGTCGCGCCCGAGGGTTCCCCAGCGGTCGCGCGATGCGGCAAGATGCCGCGTGTACAGAAAAGTACAAGCGGCTTCCATCGCTTTGAACCGCGAGTGCGCTTTGGCCTTCACCGTCCAGCGTTTCGGCGCGACGCACCTTCTATCAGCGCCCCCACTGCGGCCGCGCGACACGGCAGGATGCCGCGTGTACAAAAACGTACAAGCGGCTTCCAGCCGCTTTGAACCGCGAGTGCGCTTTGGCCTTCACCGTCCAGCGTTTCGGCGCGAAGCACCTTCTCTCAGCACCCCCAGCGGCCGCGCGACGCGGCAAGATGCCGCGTGTACAAAAAAGTACAAGCGGCTTCCAGCCGCTTTGAACCGCGAGCCGGCTTAACGTTCACCGTCCAGCGTCGTGAGTCGAACGGGAGAGATTTCTGCTACGTTTCCGATTCACGCGTTTCGGCCTGAATCGCCCCCACTGCGGCCGCGCGACGCGGCAAGATGCCGCGTGTACAAAAAAAGTACAAGCGGCTTCCAGCCGCTTTGAACCGCGAGCCGGCGAAGCCCTCTGAATTTATCGCTTTCGATCTTCGGCGGCGGCGCACTTGACGCGTTTTCGTGGGGCCCGTACGCTGAAGGGCTGCAATTGGGCCAGCGACGCGGCCTCGCCCGGAAAGTGTTTCCGCACCGCCGCCGTATCGCCCTGCGAAACATTGCCGCTGCCGGGGCATCGCGCGGCTTGCAGCGTAATTCGCCAGCACGACCGTTTTGGGGAATAGTGTAACGGTAGCACGACTGACTCTGGATCAGTTAGTCTAGGTTCAAATCCTAGTTCCCCAGCTTCTTCTCTCGTTTTGCAAATCTCTATCAGCAAAAGATTTGTGGCGAATTTTGCCGCCCGCCATGCTGTTGCGACTGGTCAATCTGACACAGGCGGGCGATTGAATGGCGATTGCGGCGTCGTCACGCACCCTTCTCGCGCATACCCTACGAGATTCCGGTGTCCGACTCGCAACGGCCGACTCGACTACCTCGTCCCGTCGGCCGTTTGCACCATTGCCAAGATCGCCTCCAGGGCATCCGCTGGCGACGTCGGCCAACGGTCGACGATCAGCTCCAACTCGGCGTCGGCCGCATCGAAACCATCGAAAAGCGCAGCGCCCCTTGCAGCGCGCTCGCGGGCAACAATGGTTCTTTGCAACCCGTTACGCACCGATCGGTGACGGTTTCCGCTTCGAGTCCTTGTCGGGGAGTTTAGTCGCAATTCGAACCACGATCCCATAGTGGTTCCAATCAAGTGGACTGTCCAAATCTTCCGCAGAGGCCCTTTGGCCAGCAAGTCTGTGGGCCTTTCCGCTTTCCGTTGCTGGCTGTTTCGTAGCAGTCCCGCGATGCTCCTGATGGACTCGCGGCCACTTTCGCGTTGCCCTGTGGACGCGAGCGGTTTACACTCGCTTCCATGTCCGACGTAACTCGCTTCCTCGACTTGGCTCGAACCGGCGACCCCCAGGCCGCCGCGGAGTTGCTTCCACTCGTCTACCAAGAATTGCGTAAGCTCGCCGCTGCGCGAATGACGCAGGAGAAGCCCGGTCAGACGCTGAACGCGACCGCCCTCGTCCACGAGGCGTACCTGCGGCTGGTGGGCGACCAGTCTTTCGACGGCCGCGGCCACTTCTTCGCCGCCGCCGCCGAGGCCATGCGCCGCATTCTGGTGGACAACGCCCGCCGGAAGAACCTTCCAAAGCACGGTGGCGGGCGGCGGCGAGTCGATCTGGACGCGGCCCACCGGGTTCTCGAATCGACCGACGACCTGCTCCGGCTCGACGACGCCTTGGACCGGCTCGCTGCCGAAGACTCGACGGCAGTCGAGATCGTCAAGTTCCGTTTGTTCGCCGGCTTATCGGTGGAAGAAGCGGCCGAAGCCCTGGGATTGGCCCGGTCCACCGCCTACCGGCACTGGACCTTCGCCCGCGCTTGGCTGCGGTGCGAACTCGGCGACGAATCTCCGGCGGAATAATTCCAAGATTCGGTGGGACAAATCCGCCCCTGTTGTCGCATTGAGGGTAAGAGCCACCACCAAGAGTCGAACATGGCCATAACGAAAAACGCCCGCGATATCTTCCTGGCCGCCCTCGATCGCGACGCAGCGGACCGGGGCGCGTACCTGGACGCCGAGTGTTCCGACGACGCAGCGCTGCGGCGGCGGGTGGAGGCACTCCTCCGAGCCGACGCGGAGCCGGACGCGTTTTTGAGCGAGTCGCCGCCGGGGGCTGTTCCGCCGATCGGCTTCACCGCCGACGTCCCGTTGGAGTTACGAACCGCGGCATCCGGCTCAGAGGCCGGTGCCACAGTCGACTTTCCCGGCAAAGACGAACTCGTTGGGGCGGTTCTCGGCGGCAAGTACAAACTGATCGAGAAGATCGGCGAGGGGGGGATGGGCAGCGTGTTTATGGCCCGGCAGATCGAGCCGGTCAAGCGGGCTGTAGCGGTGAAAGTGATCAAGGCCGGCATGGACTCGAAAGCGGTGCTCGCCCGGTTCGAGTCCGAGCGGCAGGCGCTGGCGATGATGGACCACCCGAACATCGCGCGGGTACTGGATGCCGGCACGACCGAATTCGGCCGGCCGTACTTCGTGATGGAGTTGGTGAAGGGCATGACGATCACGCAGTTCTGCGACGAGCGGAAGTTGACGACGAGGCAACGGTTGGAACTGTTCGTGCCGGTGTGCAACGCGATCCAACACGCGCACCAGAAGGGCGTCATCCACCGCGACATCAAGCCGAGCAACGTGCTGGTGGCCCTGTACGACGACCGCGCTGTTCCCAAAGTAATCGACTTCGGCCTGGCGAAAGCCGCCGGACAGGCGCTGACCGACAAGTCGCTCATGACCGGCTTCGGCGCGGTCGTGGGCACGCCGGAGTACATGAGCCCGGAGCAAGCGAACCTGAACAACCTGGACATCGACACCCGCAGCGACGTGTACTCCATCGGCGTGCTGCTGTACGAACTGCTGACGGGCACCACCCCGGTGGACCGCAAGTCGCTTGGCGAAGCGGCGATGTTGGAAATCCTGCGGATCGTGCGTGAGGTCGAGGCCCCGCGGCCGAGTGCGAAGCTGAGTACCATCGACACCCTGCCGAGCGTGGCGGCGAACCGCGGCACCGAGCCGGCGAAGCTGTCGAAACTGATGAAGGGCGAACTCGACTGGGTGCTGCTAAAGGCGCTGGAGAAGGACCGCAGCCGGCGTTACGACACCGCTAACGGCCTGGCCCGCGACATCCAGCGCTATCTAGCCGATGAGGTCGTCGAAGCCCGCCCACCGAGCACCGGCTACCGGCTGAAGAAGTTCGTCCGCCGGCACAAGGGGCAGGTGATCGCCGCGAGTCTGGTTCTGTTCGCGCTCGTGGCCGGCATCGCCGGGACGACATTGGGGTTGTTCCAGGCCGACCGTGCCCGCCGACAGGAGGCCATGCAAAGGCGGATCGCCGAGGAGAACGAGGCGACCGCGAAGGCGGCGGAGCTCAAGGCTGTCACAGCCGGAGAGCAAACGAAGGCATCCGAGGCGCGGGCGCGAGCCGCGCTCGAGAACACCGACAAATTGCTCGCCGTCCAACAGCGGTACGGGCCGCGCGGCGGCGACAAATACAATCCCGCCGACCGCGCGGTACTCGAAGGGATCGCTGCCGAGTATCGAGCGGTTTCCGAGGCCGGGAGCGGGCCGGCCGCGGCCGAGGCGTCGTCGAGGCTGGCCGTCGTCGTCGGCCTCTACGATGACAAAGCCGGGCAGACGACCGCCCTCGAGCGGGCAGTCGCGCAGTGGGGCAATCTAGCCCGCCACGACCCGGAGAACCGCCGAGAGTCTCTTCCCCAGTTGGCCAAGGCGCGGCGGCAACTGGCAAGTGTGTACCGATTCAAGTCGCCACCGGACCCGAAGTTCTTCGCGCTCATGCGGGAAGCGGCGGATGACTGGAAGGCGGCTCTCGATAACGACCCGACGAACGTGACCGCCTGGAGCGAACGGGCCGCCGTGCTGCACGAGTTGGCGAGCTGGCTCCCGGCGGCCGAGTTGTCGCCCGAAGCGGCCGCTGAGCAAGCCGAACTCAAGCGGCAGGCGACCGAGTGCTTGGCCCAGGCCGCGAAACTCCGGAGCGACGACCCCGCGCTCCTCGCCGCCTATCTCCGCTCAATCCCGGCGGGGGACTCGCGACTCGACAACCTCGGCGATTTCTTCCGGGCGGCAATGCGCTATCCCGACCGCACGCTCCCGCCCAGGTTTATCGTTCCGGGCATTTTCAAGAAGGTGCGGGAAACCTTCGACAGCCTACTCTTCGACCGGATCGCCGGTGCCCGGTGGCGTCCGCGTTCCGGTGAAGTGATCGAAGAAAAGAACGGCGAACTTCTGCTGGCGGAGCGTCTCTCGCCCGAAGAACTAGTGCGGCGGAAGATCGCTGATCCGTGCCGGGAGGCGTTGAAGGAGTTCCCCGAGTACCGCTTTGCCGCCGGTTTGGAACTGCTGCTCAAGGTCCAGACGATGCGGGCGGTCGAGAACGACGCGGTCAACCGCGCCGGGTTCAAGTCCGGCGAGCGCCTGCCGGACATCGCCGGCGATGCGGCGAAGCGGCGGGACGAGCTGTTCGCCGAGGCGATCGCGCTCGCCCGCAAGCCGGATACGAAACTGCCGGCCGCGTTCGTTACCTACATACCGATGAACGAGGCACGCGATCCCGAGACCGAAGAGCGACTGGCAGCGGGCATCGCGCCGCTGGGCAACGAGGAGTTCGTCTGGTGGCATCGGCTCGGGTGGGGGTTCGGGGACACGGCCGACCAAACCGTTTCGGAATTGCAGCGGGAACTCGCGCGCCGGCCGGACTGGAAGCCGACGCCAATATTCTGCCTCCGCGCGATGCAGTCGGTTTCCCCCGACGACGAACAAGTTCTCGCGGAGTGGCCCAAGGAACGGCTCGTCGCCCGCTGGGATGTGGCCGACGAACTGTACGTCAAATCCATCGCGGATC
This sequence comes from Pirellulales bacterium, assembly GCA_035656655.1. Classification (GTDB taxonomy): domain Bacteria; phylum Planctomycetota; class Planctomycetia; order Pirellulales; family DASRSE01; genus DASRSE01. The sequence continues at coordinate 11,506 of DASRSE010000087.1, read as the reverse complement.
TACCGCCGAACCAGTGGGACGAAAATTTCGTTCGGAACTGGCACTTCGTGTTCGCCGAGTGGAGCGCAGCCCGCTTCCACAGCATGGGCGACTACGCCCGCGAAAGGGCCGCGCTGACGTGCCTGTTGTCCGCAATGCGGGCGGACGACCCGGCCCGTGCCGGGTTACTCCAGCGGCGGGGCGATACGTATCTGGATGTCGGCAACTGGGCCGCCGCCCTCGCCGACTACCGCGAGTGCGCGACAATGGCCTCTCGGGAGCGACTCCTGTCCTACCCGCAGTTGCGGCACGTTGCGACAGTCGCGCAGTTCCGGGCCGGCGTCGCCCTCCTACGGCTCGGTAAACTCTCGGAAGCGAACGCTGACTTCGACGCGGCCCTCGATCTCCGCCGGGGCGAGCAGAACCGTCTCCCACCGCTCCGCACCGGAAAGCCCGCGTTGCCATGGAATGTCCCCGTAACGGAGCGGGACCGGGCGAACGAGTACGCCCAAGTCGGCCGCTGGGACGACGCCCGCAAGTGGGCGCGGCAGGCCTTGAAATCGCTGGACGAGAATGAGGAGGTGTACGTGCCGACGGCGGTGAAGGAACTCCGCCTGACCGCACTTCTGATCGCCGCGCGGGCGGGCGACCATGCGGACACGGCCCGGCAATTGGAGCTTCTGGCGAAGGCTGAAAAGACCTCCGCCGACGACTGGTATAACCTGGCGTGCGGCTTCGCCGTCTGCTCCGTCGGTCTGCGGGTCGAGAAGGCAGACGCTGAGCGATACCGCGCCCGCGCGATGGAGTTGCTCCGGACAGCGGTGGCGGCGGGGTACAAAGATGCGACGCACATCAAGAACGATAACGACCTCGACTCACTCCGAGGTCGGGATGACTTCCAGAAACTGCTCGAGGAGTTGGAGAAGAAGTTCCCGCCGCCCAAGTCCATAAAGTGACTGGCGAGCATCATCCCGCCCATTGCTGAAACGCACCGAATGTTTTCGCCCACGCGGCGGGCAGCAGTTCGTCCAAGACCGATTGATTTCACTTGGCGCACCCCAGGAGCGATTCGCTCTTCGCCGCAGGTGCCGAACCAAGCGCGGCAACTAGGCCGCGGCAGCCGCTCGCCCGATTCTTGCCGATGAACGAAGTCACGCGGATTCTGTCCGCCGTTGAAGAAGACGATCCGCAAGCCGCCGAGCAACTCCTGCCGCTCGTCTACGCCGAACTGCGGAAGTTCGCCGCCGCGAAAATGGCCGCCGAGGCGCCGGGCCATACCCTCAACGCGACCGTTTTGGTCCATGAAGCCTATCTGCGATTCGTCGGAGATCATCCATTCGACGGGCGAGGCCATTTATTCGCCGCTGTGGCGGAGGCCATGCGCCGCATCCTGTGGAATCCGCTCGCCGCTGGCGGCGCATCAAGCGCGGCGGCGACCTACATCGTGTCGGTTGAATTCGGAAATATTGACGGTCTCCGAAGGTGACGAGCGGCTCCTCGCCCTGGATCAAGCTCTGGCTCGATTCGCGGCCGTCGAACCGCAAAAGGCGGAGTTGCTGAAGCTCCGCACATTCGGCGGTTTGAGTCTCGACGAGGCGGCCAAAGCGCTCGAAATCGCCCCGTCTACGGCGGACCGCTGGTGGGCATGTTCGCCCAGCAGTGAATAGTAAACGGGCGGAGAACGCGATCCAGTTCGCTCTCCGCCCGCCCTTTCCGATCTCATGGTGAGGTCGGCTACTTGGCGCAGCCATAGTAGTAGCAGCAATGATGATGGTGGCAGACGTGGCGGCAGCAGTGATACGACCAATGGCTGCAGCAGCTGGCGCTGGCCGACCCGCACAACAAAGCAGCGGCGCAGACGGAGAGAAAAACGCGCTTCATGATGAAATCTCCTGGAAGAAAATCGTCCACTAAAAAGAGCCGTGGACAAGGCTCGTTGATCTCGGGCAGCGGCCAGCGAACAGGTCGAATCCGGTGGCCATTCGCGCGCCGCCGACAGATCGCCGTGCGCGGCATCCTTTCGTTTCACGGAGCAGGCAGCACCGGGCCTGGCGGAATGGTTTCGGCTCTCTTCTCGACTTTGCTTCGATACGGATGGCCTTGTTTAAATAACTCGAGCCGCGCGGATTGCAGAGCCGTATCCGCCGTCGGGGCAAACTCGACCGTTTTCGCTTGCCACAGGATTGCTTTGGGAAAATCGCCGCATTCCGCATAGGCCGCGGCCAAGGCGTTCGCGGTGAAATACGGATCGCGAATCCCTTGCAACTGATAAGCGCGGCTCGCGCTGGCGAACGCTCGCTGTCCATCGCGGAACCGCGCGTCGGGGCAGGTCGCCTGCAGAAAGGCAAGGTTCTCGAGCGTCGTGGGATCGTCCGGACAGATCGCCAAAGCTTGGCGAAAATCGGCTTCCGCCTGTGCGAAGCACCCCAGCGTCGAGTTGGTGGCCCCGCGATTGTTGTACGCCATTGCGAAGTTGGGATCGATCGCCAAGGCTTGGTTGAAATCGGCCGTGGCGCGTTCGTGGTCATGCAGATCGTCATAGACCACGCCGCGATTGCCCAAGGCCGCGGCGTTGTTCGGACAGATCGCTAGCGACTGGTTGTAGTCGGCGATCGCCTTGCCGTATTCCTGTTTGCGATACCAATCGTAGCCGCGGTTGTTGTAGGCGGTCGATTGCGTTGGATCGAGGGCCAACGACTGCGTGTAACAAGCGATCGCCATGTCGAAGTTGCCGACCGATTCGTATTGCTCCGCGCGATCATTGTAAAAGCAGGGATCACGTGCTTCCGCCGGCGCCGCCAGAGCGAGCGCTGCGGCGACGGCGGCGGTGCTCCATAGGAACCGAGCGGCGCGGCAGCGAAGCGGCCGCGGGCGACGCGCCTGAGGCCACGGCGCCGACGGCAAGGAAAGCGGAGCGAGGGGATAGCGGTTCGGCAAGAGGCGAGAGGAGTCCATGGCCGGTTTTCCTGAGATGGGGGCGCAGATCAAGGGGCCGAGGCAACGGAAAGCCTCGGTCGAATTGGCGGAGCACCGGTCGTTCTGGGTGCCGCCTGCTCTATTTAGAAGAGCGAGAGCCCCTCCTCAAGGCGGACAGTAAATTGGTCGAGATTTCAAAAGGAGCCAATTTATCGGCCCAATTCCTTGATGCGCGAATCGGGCGGGTGAAGCCAACTAATCGGCATTCCATTTGCTTAGCTAGTTTTTTTGCGGCGGCCTTCGCAGTCCGCTCCCTCGCGTGACGCGCACGATTTAACCGAGTGGTGCGGCGCAAGGAGCCGCGCTGCGAGACGAGAATGAACGGGCTTAATGGATGCCTCGAATTGCCCCATTAGCAAGAAACAAGGGCTCCGACTTCCGGACGCCGGTCCAGCCGATTCAACGATCGTGTGCAATCCATTTCCAGCGGAAACGACCAACGACCCCAGAGTTTGAACGATGATGCTGCTGCTGGAATTTGTCGGCTTTTTTGCTTTCATCTTGGTGTTTGGCTATCTCTGGCCCGCCGGGTACTTTTATTATCGTTACCACTGGAAGACGAGCGCGGCCCAGGAGCCGTATCGCATTCAGACGACCGTTCCGGCCCGCAAACAAATCTGCCGCGAAATACGGCTGTCGCTCGTGACAATTCTGATTTTCGCGATCGGTTCGACGATCGTGTTCGAAATGTATCGGGCCGGGCTCACGCGCATTTATCGACCGCTGACGGTCGGCCCGCTATGGTATGCGCCGCTCAGTTTCATTCTCTGTGTGTTCTTGAACGACACCTATTTTTATTGGACGCACCGTTTCATGCATTGGCGGCCAGTCTTTAAGTACATTCATTTAACCCACCACCGTTCGGTCGCGCCGACGCCGTGGGCGATCTTCGCCTTTAGTCCGTGGGAGGCGATTTTGCAATTTGTCGGGTTGGCCCTGCTGATTGTGTTTTTGCCGCTGTGCCCGCTGGTGTTGATCTTGTTTCTGGCCTACGACACGCTCGTGAACATTGCCGGTCATACGGGCTTTGAACTCGTGCCGAAATGGATCTCGCGGGCCCCTGTCTTGCGATGGTTCAACACGGTCACGCATCACGATGCGCACCATACGAACGTGCGGGTCAACTACGGCGCGTTTTTGAACGTGTGGGATCGGTGGATGGGAACTTTTCTGGACAAGTGAGCGCGAGTTGGCCGCGCCGCGCCTGTTTTGGCCGGGAAAAACGGCCGCATCCAGGCCGATTTTCCGGCTGGGCGCGATTCACTCGCCGCGGTGATTCACTCGTGGCGGCGCGCTCGCTACAATGCGTCCATGGCGAACGTCCTGGCTGCTCTCGATTACCTTGCCGCGCCGGCGAAATATCCGCCGCAGCCGGTGTGCGTGGCGTTTGGCGACGACTTGTTTCTGAAGCAGCATGTGCTCCACGCCCTGCGCGAGGCGGTGCTCGGCACGAACGAGGGAGAGTTTTCTTGTACGGCCTTCGCCGGCGAGGACGCCGAACCGCGGTCGGTGTTCGACGAGCTTTCCACGGTGGCCCTGTTTGGCGGCGGCCAACGTCTGGTTTTGGTGGAGGACGCGGACTCCTTCGTCAGCAAGAATCGCGCGCGGCTGGAAGACTATGCCCAGAAACCGGCGCGGCGCAATGTGCTCTTGCTCGAGGTGACAACCTGGCCGAGCACCACGCGATTATATAAATCGGTCGCCCAAACGGGCCTGCAGATCAAATGCAGCGCACCCGAGAAAGCCGCGGATGTCGCGCGCTGGATCGGCAACTGGGCGAAAGAGAAACATGGAATTACGTTCGCTCCGCAAGCCAAGGAACTGCTGCTGGAAATCATTGGTCCGGAGCTGGGATTGCTGGATCAAGAGATGGCCAAGCTGGCTCTGCTGGCCGACCGCGGCAAGGGGCCGCCCATGATTTCGGCCGAATTGGTACGCGAAAACGTCGGCGGCTGGCGCGCCAAGACCGCCTGGGTGATGCTCGATTTGGCCGCCAGCGGCAATGCGCCAGCGGCGCTCACCGAGCTCGACCGGCTCGTTTCCTCGGGCGAGCAACCGGTCGGATTGCTGGGCCAAATCTCAAGTTCGCTCCGCCGCTATGCCGCCGCGGCGAGAATTCTGCAAGCCGCCGAAGCGCGGCATTCCAAGATTCCCTTGGTGTCGGCCCTCGAGCAAGCCGGCTTCAAAACGTGGCCCGAGGCGCGTCAAAAAGCCGAATCGCAAATGCAGCAATTGGGCCGGGCGCGGGTCAACAAGCTGCTCCGCTGGCTGCTGGAAACCGATCTCGCCCTGAAGGGGGCCAGCTCCGCCACGCCCCGATTTGTCCTCGAACAATTGATCGCCCGCATGGCCAAACAGGCCGGAGCCGCGCCGCGCTGAGCCGGTTCCCCTCGTTTTTACAGTCTTTCGCCCACGGGCAGAGGATTCGGAGCAGGCGAAGCTACGAAAACGCGATTGTTCGGGTCTGCCTTGGCGCGGCGAGGCCGCGCTGTTATTTCGCGAGCCCGTTCGCCGGTTTCGTGATGTCGCGATACACGTGTTTGCCGTCGGTCTGTTGCGCGAGTTTGATCAGGTGATTGTTTTTTTGATCGGGCGGGGAACACTGGATAACATAAATCCGTGCGCCGGCCGTATTCAGCTTGATCACGCGGGCGATCTCGTCTTCGGTCATGTCGTCGTGCTCATCGCCATCGGTCAAAAGAAAAATCGCATCGGGACGCATTTTGACTGCCAGCACCAGCGCGTCAACGTGCCGCGTGGCGCCTCCCGCCTTGACTCCCTCCACAAACTTCTGGGCCTCTTCTTTCATCGCATCCTTGCCAAAGAGCAGATGGCCGGCGGAGCCGGTCGGCGTGAAGATGCTTTGCCGTTGATTGTAAAAGATGATTTGAAATTGCTGGACGTCCGTCAACGAATCAAGGCTGCGCAGCAGTTCGTCTTTCGCCGCCCGGAGGGGCTTGCCGTCCGGCACATCCATGCTGCCCGAACGGTCGAACACATAGACGAAGCTGGAACCCTTGGCCTCGACGCCGAACAACGTCGTCTTGGTCTGGCCCAGTTCGTTCAACTTTTGCAGCGCGCTTTGCGCCGCGGCCGGGGCGCCAAGCCAGCCCACGACGACGAGGGCGACCCAGAAACGGGTGGTCAGGCGAAGGACCGGCCCCGCCCGTCGCCCAGTTTCGTAATGCTTGGCCGCACCGCCAATCGATCCTCGCATTGCAGACCTTTCAGGTTAAAAGCAGTCCGTTCGACCTGCGTGTTGCACGCAGAGAATGTCGCTCCCCGGGCGCCGCACCGGCAAGCCTCGCAGGGCGACGCCTTATCATCCGCTGATCGGTTCATTATAATCAAGTTTTTCGCATCGCTCATCTCGGGTTGAAGGTTGGCATGGCTGGGCTCGCCGAATCGCTAAAAATCATCCAGTATCCGCATCCCACTTTGCGGCATGTCGCCAAGCCGATTCGCCGGATTGACGCGGAGATGCTGCAAGTCGTGCGGCGGATGTTCGACCTGATGTACGAACACAAGGGAATTGGGCTGGCCGCCACGCAGGTCGCCCTGCCGTACCGGCTATTCGTGCTCAATCTCAAGGGCGACCCGAACGAAGGCGAAGAACACGTATTCGTCAATCCGGTCATCACCAAGCGCAAAGGATTGGCGGAAGCCGAAGAAGGCTGTCTGAGCTTGCCCGGCTTGTACGGCGATGTCAAACGCTCGGAGAACATCACTTTGCAAGCCTTCAACTTGCAAGGTCAAGCGGTGAAACATGTCTGCGAAGACCTCTTCGCGCGGGCCGTCCAGCACGAAATCGATCATCTCGACGGGGTGCTGTTCATCGATCGCCTGACCCCGACCGGCGAATTAAAAGTGAAAGACACCTTGGACGAGTTCACGGTCAATTTCGCGGGCCGCCGCCGACTGGGCGAGGTTCCGAGCGATGAGGTTCTGGCGGCGCGGTTGAAAGAACTGGAACAAGCCCGAACTTGAACAAGCGACGTGTCGGCATGCCTCACGAACCGACCTCAACCGGCGCGCTCCGACTGCTGATGCTAGGGACCGGTCCGTTTGCGTTGCCGACGTTTTTGCGATTGCTCGATTCGCCGCACGAAGTCGCGGCGCTCATCACACGGCCGTCCAAACCGACTCACGCGCGCGGCAAGAGCGCGGCCGAGTTCAATCCGCTCCGCGCTGCGGCCGAGCAGCGCGGCTTGCCGATTCACGCTCCGGACAGCATCAACACGGACGCGGCGCGGGCTGAAATGGCCCACTATCGGCCTGACTTGCTCGTGGTTTGCGATTACGGCCAGATCCTCTCCGCGGCCAGCCTGGGCGTGGCGCGGCTCGGGGGCATTAATCTCCATGCATCTCTGTTGCCGAAGTATCGCGGCGCCGCGCCGATCCAGTGGGCGATCTATCATGGCGACGCGGTCACCGGCGCCACGATTATCCACATGACGCCGCAACTCGACGGCGGGCCTTGTCTAGCGCAATATCGCACGCCGATCGAACCCTCCGAAACGGCGGGCGACCTGGAAACGCGGCTGGCTCTCGCCGGCGCCGAACTCGTCCTAGAGACGCTCGGCGCCTTGGCTTCCGGGACGGCTCAAGCGTTGCCGCAAGACCAAGGCCAAGCGTCCAAGGCGCCGCGTCTCAAGAAGGCTGACGGGGCCATCGATTGGTCGCGCACGGCGGTCGAAATCGAGCGTCAGATCCGCGCGTTTCATACTTGGCCCGGCACCTTCACCTCGTGGCATCGGTCGGCTGCCGAGCCGCTCCGTCTGATTCTCGATCAGGCCACGGTCGTGCAACGGACCAATATCGAACTGCCCGGAACGCTCGTGGAAGCCGGCCCTGCGCGATTGCTGATTACGACGGCGCGCGATGCGCTCGCCGTGGAGCGGCTGCAGCCGGCCGGCAAGCGGATGCTAAGCGTGCCGGAGTTCCTCAACGGCTATCCGATAAAATCAGGCGAGCGGTTCGGGGAGCCCCCCACGACGCCAGCAGTCGGCAACGGCCCGTGACCGATTCGCCGCGCCACGGCGAGCCGCACTCGGCCGTTTACCAGTGGCGATAATAATATCCGCCGTGATAGCGCGGTCCCCAATAGGGATCGTAAACTCGCTCGACGATCACCGGTTGCGGCGGCGGAGCCGCATAGACGACCGGACGAATGCCGGTGTCTTGCATCGCTTGCACGACGCGCGGGCTGACTCCTTGCTGTTGCAAGAAAATCAGGTCTTGCGGTTGGAGAATGACGCTGGTGCCATGGGCGCGGACGTGATTGACAATTAGTTCTTCGCTCACGCCGGCGCGCGTCATATTGAGCACGTCTTCGACGCTGACCGCTCCGATCGGCACGGGCCGGCTGGTGGCGGCGGCGATTTGGGCGCGGTTTTTGGCGTCGATGTCATCGAGGCCATTGCCAATCGCCGCGCCGCCGAGCGCTCCGGCGACTGCGCCGATGGCGGCGCCGGCGCCTGTGTGGCCCGTCGCGCTGCCGACGAGCGCGCCGACTCCCGCTCCGCCAAGCCCGCCGACCACGGCCCCTTGTTCGGTGTAGTTTGGATCGCTGTGGCAGCCGCTCGCCAACAATAGTGCGGCGGCCAGCGGCAAAAGAAACGCAAATGAGCGTGACATCGGAAATCCTTTTCTAATCCAGGCAGGCATCCAGGCCCGCGACAGGCGCCCCGCGGGGATGCGGGAGCCATTTCGCCGGTGGTGGGAAATGGCTTGTAACGACAACCGCCCCCGACGGTCAAGACAAAATTCTGCCTTTCCAATATCGAACTCGGCGGTGGGATAAATCCAAAGATTGCGCAAGCGCCGTAAATTCGCTCCGAACTCCTGAGTCGGCAATGCTTTCTCGCTAAAGTTCGCCGCATTTGCTCAAGCTATTGCGGAAGACCGTCATGCTAGCACCGCCATCGTTCCACAGATCGGATCGTTCCACAAATCGGATTGCTCCATAAATCGGCTCGTTCGCCAAACGTAGCCGTGTCCCCATTGGGATGATTTATCGAATCCGTCGGTTCATCAATCCCACTTCGCGGTCGCGCCGCAGGCGCACGCTCAACCCGCGCCGTAGCGGCGCAAGACGCGTTTGCGCCAAGCTGCGTAGAAGGTGAGCCACGGCAACGCGGCACATCGTTTTGGTCGCATTCGCCGCGCGGCCTCTTGCGCTGCCAAAATCGATTCGCCTCCATTGCCGCCGATTCGTTTTTTAGCGCGGTGGCCAAATCCATTTCGCAGTCGCCCCGATCGCCCTCAACAATCATTGAATGGGCTAGAAATGCGAACCGCACGGTGGGGCGTTTATGCCGCAAAATAGGCCGCTTGGCACGTCAATTGCCCGATTGCTGCCGGGCGTTTATATTCGCAACGTTGCCGAGCGTTGCCGGACTTCAACCGCGATTGAGTTTTTAACCATGCCTGAGTCTCGCCACATTATTTCCCACGATCAGGCCGAACCCCCCTTTTTTATTGGGTTCGACTTGGGCGGCACCAACATCAAGGTGGGAGTCGTCGACGATCGAGGGCGGACGCTCGCCTACGATCGCTTCCCCACCCGGGTGCCCCACGGTCCCGAGAACGCTTGCCAACGGATGGCCGCCGCCATCGGACCGCTGCTGGCCCAAGCCAGACTGCCCCCATCCGCGATCGCGCGGATCGGGCTAGGAACGCCCGGCACCATGGATATTCCGGCCGGCCGCTTGCTTGAGCCGCCGAATCTGCCGGGCTGGGAGCAATTCCCCATCCGCGATCGGTTGGCGGAACTGGCCGGCACTCAAGTCACGTTCTCCAACGACGCCGGCGCGGCCGCTTTCGGCGAATATTGGCAAGGGAGCGGACGCGGTCAAAACAACATGATTCTGCTGACCTTGGGAACCGGCATCGGCGGCGGAATCATTCTCAGCGGCCATTCGCTGGCCGGAGAACACAGCCACGGCGCCGAGTGCGGACATATCATCATCGACTACCACGCGACGGCCCGGATGTGCACGTGTGGCCAGCCCGGCCATTTGGAAGCTTACGCCGCCGGCTTGGCGATCATCAAGCGGACCGAAGAGGCATTGGAGGCTAACCGGCCGAGCAGTTTAACGGAGCGGATGCGCAAGCCAGAACCGCTGACGCCGCTGATGATTTCCGAAGAGGCGGAACAAGGAGACCCGCTGTCGCTGGAGATCGTTTTGGAGACGGCGCGCTATCTTGGCATCGGCATTGTCTCGCTGATGCACACGCTGGATCCCAGCGCGGTGATTATCGGTGGGGCGATGACGTTCGGCTGTCACGAGACAAGCGTGGGGCGGCAGTTTTTGGCCCGGGTCCGCGCCGAAGTGCAACAGCGCGCATTTCCCCTCTTGGCCGCCGAAACGAAAATCGATTACGCGCAACTGGGCGGCGACGCCGGTTATATCGGCGTCGCCGGGCTGGCGCGGCTCGACCACGCTGGGCGGTAGGACGGACACGCGCTTACTGCCGCGGCGGCGCCCGTTCACCGCGCTCGTCCGGCCCGGCGCCCTCCGCACCAGCAAAGGTCAAGCGATCGGACGTCAGATGGAGCGTCCGCGCGACCGCGCGCGGGTAGGACCAATCGGCCTGGTTCACCCCGGCAAATCGGACGGGACAATTCTCCGCGGCGATGGCCACAGCCTCCGGCACACTGAGCACCCGATCGATATTCAACAAAAACGGCCCGTCGCGAAACGTGGTCGGGGGTTGAACGAGCTCGATGCTGGCGGCCCGTGGCTCGAAAATGGCCGCGAATAAGCCGATCAGCCCCGATTGGCGCGTCCCGCTCACCACGAGCGTTGGATTCTTCAGCCGCGAAATCTGATCGAGCGATTGGATGGCACGGCGGACATCGAACACCTGCATTCCTTCAAGCGTCTGCCCGATTAGAACAAAGCGGCGGCGCTGCTGCGTCTGGGCTTTTACGTTCAAATTCCACTGCGTTCGCCCGACGCCGCGCGGCGCGATGAAAACCAGCACGGCGTCGCCGGAGACGCTCTTCCGGAGCGATTGAAAAGCAGCCTCATTCGCGGCGGGCAAAAACTCGTCGGACAGCTCTTTCGAGAAGCCGGCCGCCAGCGCGGCGAGTAAGTCGCTCCACTGGCGATCGTCGTGAACCCGCAACTCGATCGTCGCCGGCTTGGCCAGTCCGGCCCGCGACAAGGTGTAAAAACGCAAGCGGACATTCGGTTGGCTGGTGAACTCGTACGCGTCGAACTGCAAGCCGCCGCGGGTAGCGGAAACGACCGATTGCACGTTCAACGGTCCGGGCTCAGCGGGCCAGCCATGAAAGACCATTTCCTTCAGCTCTTTCTTCCACTGGTCGCGTTGCGGGGGCCAATCGTTGAATTTCGCCGGCGGAGCGGGCGGACTGGCCAGTTGGACGAACGACTCCTGAATCTTCGTCACGATCTGGTCGGCGGGCAGTTTGTCGAAGACTTTTAAATCCTCGGGTTTAAGCAGCGGGACGGCGGCCTGGTCGATGATCGGTTCGCTCCCCTTCAAATGGCGGTTGAACCAATGAAACGCGGCGACCTGCAGC
>DASRSE010000086.1:0-5623 GCA_035656655.1 Pirellulales bacterium | reverse complement strand
GCCTGAACCTGCCTGCCTGATACCGACCGCTAGAGTTCGCCTTTCCTGCCACGGTCCCCTGGGTTGACCCGATCCATGCCGAACCTTCTGCCCGCCATTTTGGACAAATTCGCCGCTGAGCTGTTGCAGGCGGGCGGCCTGAGCAAGGCCGAGGCGCCGCTCGTCGGCACCAGCCTGGTCGAGGCGAACCTTCGCGGACATGACTCGCACGGGGTGATGCGGATTCCGTTTTACCTCGACGCCGTCGCCAAACAACAGGTCGTGCCGGACGCTCCGTTTACCGTGCTGAAAGAGACGGCGGCAATTCTGGCCGCCGACGGACATTGGGGATTTGGCCAGACCCAGGCGCAGCGCTTGACCAAGCAACTCATTGTCAAGGCGAAGGCGAGCGGGGTGGCCGTGGGAACTTTGATCCGCTCGAGCCACGTCGGGCGGCTCGGCGAGTATTGCGAGATGGCCGCGGCCGAGGGTTTGGTCTCGCAAGCCATGGTCAACACGCACGGGCACGCGCGCCGCGTAGCACCGCCCGGCGGCAAATCGCCCCGCTTGGGAACCAATCCCTTGGCGATCGGCGTGCCGCAGCCCGAAGGGCCATTGATTCTCGATTTTGGCACCAGCGCCACGGCGGAGGGGAAGGTGCGGGTGAAAAAAATTGCCGGACAACTTTGTCCGAGCGGTTGGCTGCTTGACCAAGAGGGCCGGCCGACCAACGATCCGAACACGTTATATGCGAATCCGCCCGGAACGATTTTGCCGATGGGGGGCGAGCAAGCCTATAAGGGATTTGGGCTAGGGCTGATGGTCGAAATCTTCGCGGGCGCCCTTTCCGGCGGCGTCTGTATTCGCGAACAGCCCATCAACCAGAATGGCAATTGCTTGTTCTTGCAGTTGCTCGACCCCGAGGCGATCGGCGGCGCGGAGCATTTTCGGTCGGAGGTGGCCGGAGTGGTCCGTTTTATGAAGGATTGTCCGCGCGTGGCGGGCTGCGACGAGATTTTGCTGCCGGGCGATCCCGAGCGGCGGACTCGGGCCAAGCGATTGGAGGGCGGCGTACCGCTGGATGAGGGCAATTGGGCCGAGTTAGTGAAGCTGGCCACGCGGTTGGGCGTGCCAGTTCCGAGCGTGTAGAATCGATGTCGGGCGAGACGAGCGCTGACGACCTTGTTTAGATCCGCGGCAGTACGGAGTTTCTTATGCGGTTTTTATGCTTCACGGCGTTCTTATGGTCGGCGAGTCTGGTGTCGCTGAATATGTTTTCGGCGAGCACGGCCGGAGCCGGCGACAATTGGCCTGAATTTCGCGGTCCGGGAGGGGACGGCCGCAGCGACTCGGTCGGGCTGCCAACGACCTGGAGCGAAAGCGAACATATTCGCTGGAAAACGGCAATCCACGGTAAAGCTTGGTCGCAGCCGGTCATTTGGGGGAAGCAGGTTTGGCTGACCACCGCGCCGGCCGACGGCAAATCGATGTGGGCCGTGTGCGTTGACAAGGAGTCGGGCAAGATCACGCGCGACATCAAGATCTTCGACATCTCCGAGCCGCAGTTTTGTCATGAATTTAATAGCTATGCCTCCTCAACGCCGGCGATCGAGGCCGGCCGGATCTATTGCCACTTCGGCACGCATGGCACCGCTTGCCTTGATACCGGCACCGGCGAAGTCTTGTGGCGGCGCGAAGATTTGCATTGCAACCATTTTCGCGGGGCCGGCTCCTCGCCGATCCTCTTCGAAAATCTGTTGATCGTCAATTTCGATGGCTACGACGTGCAGTTCGTCGTCGCGCTCGACAAAAAGACAGGCCAGACCGTCTGGAAGAAAGACCGCAACATTGACTATGGCATCCATAACAACGATGGCGATCAGAAAAAGGGCTACGGCACGCCAAGCGTCTTCGACATCAATGGCCAGATGCAATTGATCAGCCCCAGCGCCGGAGCGACCATCGCCTACAACCCGCTGACCGGAGAAGAAATCTGGCGCGTCAATAGCGGCGGGATGAACGCGGCGGCGCGGCCGATCTATGGGCACGGGCTGGTGTTTGCCAACTCCGCTGCCGGCGGATTCAAAGAGTTCGCGCTCCGCCCGAATGGACACGGCGACGTCACGGCGACACATGTCGCCTGGAAATTCGGCAACGCGATGCCTTCGCGGCCTTCGCCCATCCTCGACGGCGACGATCTTTATCTGATCGACGACAAAGGAGTCGCCAGTTGTCTTGAAGCCTCGACCGGCAAACTGCGCTGGTCGAAACGGATCGGCGGAGATTATTCCGCTTCGCCCGTCTACGCCGATGGCAAGATCTACTTCTGCTCGCAGGACGGCGACATGCCGGTTCTCAAGGTCGATCCGGACAAATGCGACGTGATCGCCAAGAACCATCTGGATGGCGCGTTCATGGCCTCGCCTGCCATCAGCGGCAAGGCGCTCTTTGCGCGGACGAAAACGCACCTTTACCGTATCGAAAATTGAGCGAGTCGCAGGCGCGCCCGATAGCACGCAGGATCGCGGCGAGCGCTTTTGCCGCGGGCCTTACTCGTATGTCGAGTCCATCCCGAGCCGGCATTTCAATTCTTCGAATTGCTGTGCGTAGTAATCGCTGGAAGAGTGGACGTGTTCCGCCTCGGTGATGAATTTCATCTTGTCGTCGCAGCGGAAATGGCGGTCGCGGAAGACCTCTTCAAACCCGTTCAGGTCGTTGCCGTAAGCGATCAGCAGCTTGTGCTCGTCGAATTGCACTTCCAGCGGCACGCCCGGATTCAGCACGGCGATGCCCGTGCAACCGTCGTGCAGCAGCAGATCCTCAAAATCCCAGAGGATGCTTTTCAAGACCGGCAGATCGATGTGCTCGCGATAGAGATCGGTGTGTCCGCGATTGTCGCGATTGTGGCTCGTTTCGAGCACCACGTCGACTTCCCAGCCGAGCGGGTCGAGCAAGTCCATGAACGATTCAAACAGGTTTTCGCTCGAGGCGGCGGCCATGAGCACCGGCACTCGGGTCTTGGTTTGCTCGTCATGATAGACATCATGGCGAAAGCCTTGCATCGGAACGACTTGCAAGTCGTAGGAGGGGCGCACGGCGCCGGTCAGCGTGAAATTACCATACCGGGCAACGTTCAGGTGAGCTTCCAGTTCTTCCTCCGTCAGCCGCTCGAAGCTGCTGCCCGCTTGAGGAGGAGCGCCATCCCGAAATACGTTGCGAAATAACTTTTTGAGGAACCCCATCGGCGAATCAACCTCTTTAACACGTTCCGCGGCTCGGTCTGCGGACCCAGGCTGGGCGCGGCGAGCGGACACGGACTTTGACTCGATCTACCAAGCTGCCAATCAGCCGGTGCTCTGTACCCCTCAAACCTAGTTCAGCTTCCGCGGACTTCCGCCGGGGGCGGCGAAATTCGCCAAAAAAGCCTCCCCTGCTCGCGCCGCAGAGTCGTCACATTCGCCACCGCCGGTCTCCTCTCGCGCGACCGGCTTTTGGCCCACCGTCGAACGGCTCAAACCGAACCGCTCACGGCGCGCGGATGGATCGCCGCGCGCCTCCAACACAGAAGTCTAGCACTGCAAAAGTGTCGGGAAAGCGGCCTTCCTTGGGCTTCCCGCAAAAAAGCGCGGCCGGCGGTAGCGAGGTTTCAAACGAGGGAATATCTAGCGGCCGCCGAAAGCGCCTAATCGACCTAAGTCGCCCGCTGCGCTCGCGAGCCAATTTGCCGCAAACGCTCGATTTGTGGTTGGCGCGTCGGCCGCAGTCCCGGCACAATGCATCTAGCGGACCGCAACGACGGAGCGGCGCCGCCCCCTGTCCCGCGGCTGGCTCCGCAGCACGCCCCGTCTTTTTCCAGAGGGATCGCACCTTGCCTGTTTACCGGTTGAATCGATTGTGCCGAGTTTGTTTTCTCGGCCTTGGTTTCGTCTTGCTCTTGGCCGTGGCAGGCTGCGACGACGCTCCCTCGAACAGCGAGCATGCCGCCGCCGATCACCCCGGCTCGGGCCCTCTCCAACCGGTGCTCATCGCCGACACCCAAGGCGCGACTTCTGATACTTGGGAGGCAATTTTTCTGCAAGGAGCCAAGGTCGGCTACGGCCAAACCGTCACCCGCACGATTGACTCGCACGGAGAAAAAATCGTGCAGACTGAAGCGGCCAGCCGGCTGACGGTGGTTCGCAAAGGGGACGCGATCGAGCAAGAGATTCGCGCCACCAGTTGGGAAACGCCCGCCGGCGAATTGCTCCATTTCAACTGTGAGCTGCGCACCGGCAGCCTGCCAACCCTGATCAAGGGAACCGTTCAAGGCGATAAGCTCGTGATGCAAACGACCACGGCCGGCAAAACCGAAACGAGCACCCTGCCGTGGTCGAAAGGCTGGGGCGGTTTTCAAGCGACCGAGCAAAGCTTGCAAAAACAGCCGATGCAGCCGGGCGAAAAGCGGAAACTCAAGCAATTCGAACTCGGCTTGTTGCAAATCGCCGATGTCGAGTTGAAGGCAATCGGTCGCGAACCGACCCTCCTGCTCGATCATTCGGAGGACCTCCTCCGCATCGAGCGCACGCTGGCAATGCCCGGCGGCCAGACAATGCAACAATTGCTCTGGACCGACCGGTCCGGCGAGTTACTGAAGTCGCGGTTTGAGGCGTTCAACAACGAAAGCTTTCGCTGCGCGAAGGAGTTCGCCTTGCAACCCGGGAATTCAGGCCGGTTCGATTTGATCTTGAACAACTTCGTCAAAGTCGATCGGCCGATCGCCAATCCGCACGCCACGAAGCGCATTCGCTATCTCGTGCAAGTGGAAGGGGGCGATCCCCTGCGGCTGTTCCCAGCCGGCTTGACGCAGTCGCTCAAGCCGCTCGATAAAGGGACCGCCGAATTGACCGTCCGCGCAGTTCGTCCCGGCGCCATGCCCGAGCGAATCGACAAAAATCAGCTCGAACCGGAGCCGACCGAGGACGATCGCGCGCCGAACAACCTGGTGCAAAGCGATGACGCCAAAGTCGTGGCCTTGGCCAAACAAGCCGCTGGCTCCGAGACCGACCCTTGGATCATCGCGCAGCGGCTGGAAAAATTCGTCCATAATTACATCAAGAAAAAAGATTTCTCGCAGGGCTTTGCGACGGCTGCGGAAGTGGCGGCAAATCCAGAGGGCGATTGCACGGAACATGCCGTGCTGCTCGCGGCGCTCGCGCGGGCGGAGCATATCCCGGCCCGCTGTTGCATTGGCTTGGTCTATGTCGGGTCCAGCGGCTTCGGCTATCACATGTGGACCGAAGCCTGGATCGACGGTCATTGGATTCCGCTGGATGCGACGCTGGGGCAGGGCGGGATCGGCGCGGCCCATCTGAAATTGGCCAGCACGAATTTGAAAGGCGTTTCAGCGTTCAGCGCGTTTTTGCCAGTCGCCCACGTGATGGGCAAATTGAAGGTCAAGGTGCTCGAGGTCGAGTAAGCCGATGCGCTGATCCGAAGTCACGCGACGCCCCTCTCCGCTGCCGTTGCCTTCCGCCATGCCGTCATTCCCGCGCAGGCGGGAATCCAGTCTTTTCGCCGGCCGACGGATGTGGCGGCGCAATGGATTCTCGCCTCCGCGCGAACGACATATGGGGCCGCCACACGGGTCGAGTAGCCTGAAGCACCC
>DASRSE010000085.1:0-12397 GCA_035656655.1 Pirellulales bacterium | reverse complement strand
CCGGCAGCAATCAGGCGAGCGCCAATGCGTCGATCACGGTCGACACCACGCAAGCCGCTAAAGCGACCTTGTCCACCGTGCTGGATATCATTGATGCCAAGGTGCAAATGACCACCACGACTGGCGCGGCTAGCACGATCGTCGGCTCGCCGTTGCAATCGGCCAATCTGGGCGACTCGCTGGCGACGCTGATGGACTATTGCACGGTCAACCCGGCTGCCAAGATTCCGGGCCGCATCAACATCAATCTGGCTTCGAAGACCGTCATGATGGGCATCCCTGGCATGACCGTAGAGTTGTGCGACGACATTATCGCGAAGCGAACCCCGGAGGCGACCGGCGACAATCCGGGGCGGCGGCATGAAACCTGGTTGCTGGAGGAGCAACTCTGCGACCTGGCGACGCTCAAGGCGCTGATGCCGTTTATAACGGGCGGAGGAGACGTTTATCGGGCCCAAATCGTCGGATATTTCGAACAACAAGGCCCGGCGGCCCGGTGCGAGGTTATCATCGATGCTACCACCGCTACGCCCCGCATAGTATTCTTTAGAGACCTTTCTCACTTGGGCCGCGGCTATCCGCTCGATACTTTAGGAACGCAAGCGACCCAATAATCCCCCGTGATGGAAACAGCCAGCTTGCTCGAAAGGGACTTCGCGCGGCGGCTCGCCAACGATTGAATTCAACTTATGTCCCGCTTACTTGCATTAGAATGGGATGATCGCGAAGCCCGCGTGGCCGTGGCCACGGTCCGCCGTGGCGAAGCCCTCATCGAGCAAGCGTTCAATGTGACGCTGCATTCGGAACGAGGCGAGCAGACGCCGGCCGAGATTGGCGGAAAGCTGGGAACGGCCCTCTCCGCGCGCGGCTTGCACGGCAAGTTTGAAACGCTGGTCGCCGTCGGCCGTTCGAGCATCGAGCTGCGTCATTTACAGTTGCCGCCGGCGCCGGACGACGAGTTGCCGGACATGGTGCGGTTTGCCGCGCTCCGCGAGTTCAACACCCTCGGAGATGATTGGCCGCTCGATTTTTTTCCGACGCAAGGCAGCGCGACCGAAGCCCGCTCGGTTTTGGCAGCCACGATTTCGCCGGAGCTGGTTTCACAGATTGAAACCACGTTGCAAGCGGCGAGCCAAAGACCGGAGCGCTTGATTTTGCGGGCTTGCGCCGCGGCGTCGTTGCTGCGGCGGACCGCCAAGGGAGGAGCAGAGACCGCTCGAGTCCTCGTCGATCTAATGACTGACGAGGCCGATCTTACGGTGCTCGAACATGAGACGGTCGTGTTTCTGCGAACCGTTCGCTTGCCGGGTGAGCCGGGCAGCGTCGAACAGGCGCGGGCCCTGGTTGCCGAGACGCGGCGAACGATGGTCGCCGCGCAAAATCGGCTCGGCGGCGGCCGCGTTGAAGCGGCTTACTTATGCGGCGGAGAGCCAGCTCAGCAGGTCTTGGCCGAGCAGATGCAGGCCGAATTGAATCTGCCGGTGCAAGTCCTGCAACCGTTCTCGTCCGTGGCCTGCAGCCCCGAGTTGGCGGCCAACTTGCCGACGAATCCGGGCCGCTTTGCTCCGCTGCTCGGGGTTTTGCTCGACGAAGCGGCGGCCGTGCCGCATGCGCTCGATTTTCTCCACCCGCGCAAAAAGCCGGAGCCGCCGAATCATCGCAAGCTCTATCTCTCCGTCGCGGCCGCCGTCGCCGCCGTGGCGATCTTGGTCGGCGGTTGGATCTGGTTCAAACTGTCGAGCATGGACAGTCAAATTGCGTCGCTCCAAGCGGAATCAAAACGGCTCGAACCCGATCTGAAAAAGGCCGAGGAATTGAAAAAACGGATGACCGTGCTCGATAAATGGCTCGTCGACGACATCGACTGGCTCGATGAATTCAAGAACCTATCAGCGAAGTTCTTGGATGCGAAACAAGCCATGCTGACCAGCCTGCTCACTTTGCCGAGTCCGACCGGCGGCGAAATCCAACTCGACGGGTTGCTGACCGATCCCAGTTTGGCGACGAAGTTAGAGCAGGCCCTGCGCAGCCCGCATCATCGGGTCGAAGCCAAGGGGGGCGAGCAGTCGTCGAACAAGCAGTATCAATGGCACTTCAAATCATCCGTCATGGTGGAGAGGTGACCATGCAAAAGCGGGAAAAACAACTTGCTCAAGCGGTCGGCGCGCTCGGCTCGCTCGTCGCCTGCGTGCTGATCTATAAAGGAGTCACGAGTTCGTTTGCGTCGCGGACTGAGGTTCTGAATAAATCGCAAATGCAACTTGCCGACAAGCAAGCCAAGCTGCAAGTTGCCGCCCGGCAGCGCGCGGAGCTAAAACAACTCGATGCGCAATCCTTGCCGACCGACCGGCAACTGGCGCGCTCTGAATATCAAAACTGGCTGATCAAATGCGTTGAGCAGTCGGGGCTGAAGGAGCCCGATGTCCAATCGCAACAGCCGACCTTGGCGGCCAAGGACGGCTTTCAAAAATTCACGTTCACGGTGAGCGGCCGCGGCACTTTGGAGAATGTCACGAAATTTTTGTATGGTTTCTATCAGGGAAACCATCTGCAGAAAATCCGCCGGCTGGCCCTGAAAGAGGCCGACAATTCCAAACAGTTGACGATGACCGTGGCGATCGAAGCGCTCTCGTTGTTCGATGCCGACCGGAGCGATCGGTTGAACACGGCCCCTGCCACGCGGCTCGCGGAAAAAGATCTGTCAAAATACAAAGAGGCCATTGTCGGGCGGAATCTGTTCGCCGCCTATGTCGCGCCGCCGCCCGTTCACGTGGTTCGCGAGGAACGGCCCAAACCGACGCCGCAGCCGACGTACGTCCCGCCCCCCAAGCCGGAATTCGACCAAGCTAAATTCGCCAAAATCACCTCGATTCTGGCCTCCAAAGAAGGGGTCGAGGCGTGGCTCTTAGTGCAAACCACGGGCAAGCTTCTCAAACTGCACCAAGGAGATTCGTTCGAAGTCGGCTCCGTCAGCGGCCAAGTCACCCGGATCGACTACAACTCCATGGAGTTCACCAGCGACGGAAAAACGCGCAGCGTTCCCTTGGGGGGCAGCCTCCGCGATTCAACCGTCGTGGAAGCAACCACGTCGTCCGTGGAATAGCCCGCAGATTAGAAGTCTGCATGCAATAGTCCGCATGTAATAGCCCGGCTCAACTGCCGGTCGCGACTAAGCAGGGCGATCCATTTAATCGCTCCGCGATATTGGGTACTTCACGCTTACTCGGTGATTTAGCCCAGCCGGGCAAGACATTACGCAGCCGAAATCTGCTTTTGCCACGCGGCAAACTCTTCCCTGGCAACGCATAGCCGCCAATTTACCAGGCCAAATTAATCGGTAAAGTCTGGCTGTAGAACTAGGCTGACTTTGCCGATTATTCCTGTGGCGCAAGCGATGCGCTTGATTTTGTCCGTTTGCTAGCGGTCCCCCTCCGCGATTCTAGGAAGACAAGGAAGGCTTCAATGAAGAAGTTCCCCCGGCTTTTTGTGCGGTCGTGGCTGAACCATTCCGTCAGCGCGCGGCCCGCTTGTGCCGCGAGCCTGCTCCGGACGTTGAGTCTGCTGCTGCTCGTGACAGGTTTCGCGGGGCTGGCGCTGCCGGCGGTCGGCCTGGCTCAGGGCAAAACGAGCGACCCTGTACTGCGGACTTATCCGATTCAAGGCAACGCCATCGAGGTGGCCGCGCAGTGGCAAAGCCTTTATGCGCAAGACACGCGGGTGCGGATTGCCGTGGATCAACGGCTGTCGCAAATTCTGGTGTTGGCGCCGGCCGACGTTCAAGAGCAACTCGCCCAATCGCTGGCGATGCCGGCGAAGAAAGCAGCGGCGCCGAATGCCGCTGCCGGCGCGGCCAACCCGGCGCCCAATTTCGCCAACCCCGCTCCGAACGCGATTCCGAATCGGATGCCGCTGGCCGCCGCCAATAATCCTGGACCCATGCCGCTGCCGCCGCCGAACGCGGCGCCGGTCCAAGCGGCGCCGATGAACGCGGTCCCCATGCCCCCGCCGGCCGGCGCGCCGCAGCCCGAATACGGCACGTTAAAGGCGCCTGCGGCCGACGGCGCGTCCGTCACGCGGCAATTTCGCCTGCATAACTTGCGTGGACAGCAACTTGAAGACAATCTGGCGAAGCTCTGGGGAAAGCCGCTGCCGAAGGCCAAGACCGAAGGCAAGGACTCGACGATGTTGGTGTTCGACGCCCCGGGCGGCCGCAAGCTGACCTTGGAAATCGATCGTCCAACGAACGAGGTCAGCATCGTCGGCCCGGCGGCGATCGCGGATGCTTGGGTGCACGTGGTTGAAGCCGAAGACAGCCCGCCGCCGACCGCGGATCATAGCACGCGCGTGGTCTCGCTCACTTATTCCGACCGCGGCAACGTCCACAAGGCGCTCGATGCCGTGGTGGCGAGCGGAGAGCAACTGACCACTCCCAACGGCGAAGCCACCGCCATCGTGCGCGGGGCGCGGTCCAACGCGGCGGCGAACGAGCAAGCTCAGCAGGCGCTCAAGGCGTCGCTTCTCGAAAAGCTCTTCCAGCCAAAAAACAGCAATCTGACGGTCGCCCAAGCCGACCCCAATGCGCCCCCGGCGCCGCGGCTGCCGAACCAGCCGGCCGCGCCGGTGAATCCGGTTCCGGAAGTGCAGCCCATGGAAACGAAAGAGGGGGGCCTGATCGGTCCGGTCCAAATCGAGTTTCTTGACGGCTTGGACATCATCGTGATCCGCGGCCATCCGAAAGATGTCGAGCGCATCACGCAGATCATCAACGACATCGAGCGGATCAGCGCCGAAACGACGCCGGCCATCGAAATCTACCAGTTGAAAAACGTGGCCGGCGACTTGTTGGCGACGCTGATTCGCCAACTGAACGATCAAATCCTGGTGAATCGCAACGGTCAAGTCAGTATTACGCCGCTGGACAAGCCGAACGCCTTGCTCTTGGTCGGCCGCAAGGAAAGCGTGAAGGCCACGATCGAGCTGATTGAAAAGCTCGACCAGCCCGTCCCGCCGGCTTCGCAATTCCAAGTCTTCCAGTTGAAGCATACGTCGGCCGGCGCCGCGCAGCAGACGCTGCAAGAGTTCTACGCCAACCGCCCCGGGCTGGGGACCAGGGCGCTCGTCTCGGCCGATACGCGGAGCAATTCGCTGATTGTGCAAGCGAGCCCGCGCGACCTGGCCGAAGTCGACGCGCTGCTGAAAAAGATCGACGTGGCGCAAAGCGCCGCGGTAAACGAGTTGCGAGTCTTCGCGTTGCAGAACACGCTCGCCAACGACATCGCGCCGATCTTGCAAGACGCGGTCAATGGCCAGATCTTGAACGGCAATCAACGCCGGACCGGCGCCAACGGGGCGCAGCAAATCCAACAGAACATTCCGGGTCAACAAAACCAGCCCGGCCAAAACGCCGCCAACCTGCAAAACGCGGGCAATCAGCCGGCCGCCAAGAGCGCCATGCTCCGGTTCATGACGATCGATTCGCAAGGGGGCAAGGATTTCAAGTCGGGCATTCTGACCGACGTGCATATCTCGGCCGATCCGCGTTCGAACTCGCTGTTGATCACGGCCCCCACCGAGAGCATGGATCTGCTCGCCGCGCTGGTTCGCCAGTTGGACCAGATGCCGGCGGCCGAGTCGCAAATCAAGGTCTTCACGATCGTCAATGGCGATGCCCAAAGCCTCGCTCAGTTATTGCAAAACCTGTTCGGCCAGTCCGCGCAGAGCAACGGCAACCGGAACGCCAACAATGCCGCGGCACAGTTCCTGCCCGGCTTTATTCCGAACCTTGCGTCGGATGCCGAAAGCGTCCTCGTGCCGTTGCGGTTTTCCGTCGATCAGCGAACCAACAGCATCGTCGTGTCGGGCTCCGCGGGCGATTTGAGTGTGGTCGAAGCGATCTTGCTGCGGCTCGATGCCAGCGATATCCAGCAGCGCAAGAACGCCGTCTATCGCCTAAAAAACGCGCCGGCGACCGATGTCGCCACGGCGATCAACCAATTCCTGACGAACCAACGCCAACTCCAGACCGCCACGCCAACCCTGCTCAGCCCGTTTGAACAAATCGAGCGCGAAGTGATTGTCGTGCCGGAGCCCGTGAACAACAGCCTGATCATCAGCGCCACGCCGCGGTACTTTGAGGAGATGAAAAAGATTGTCGAGCAACTCGATGCACGTCCGCCGATGGTGATGATCCAAGTCTTGATCGCGGAAATCACGCTGACCAACACCGACGAATTCGGCATCGAACTGGGCTTGCAGGATTCGGTCTTGTTCGACCGCAGCTTGCTGGGCGATTTGGTGACGACGACCCAAACGACCACGTTTGGCAATCCGCCGACCACGACGGAAAACCAAAACGTCGTCGCGGCCTCGAATACGCCCGGTTTCAATTTCGTGAATCAACCGCTAGGAAATAGCGGCTCGACGAACGCCTTGGCCAATGCGGCCACCGTCGGCACTCAAGGTCTGAGCGACTTCGGCGTCGGCCGCACCAATAGCCAACTCGGCTTTGGCGGCCTCGTATTGTCCGCCAGCAGCCAAAGCGTCAGCGCCCTGTTGCGGGCGCTTCGCGAATGCCGCCGGACCGACGTTCTCAGCCGCCCGCAAATCATGACGCTCGACAACCAGGCGGCCTTTATCCAGGTCGGTCAGCGGGTGCCGCAAATCACCGGCGTCAGCACACCGACCAGCGGCGGCCAAATCAATACCGTCACCACCACGAACGTCGGCGTGATCTTGGGGGTAACCCCGCGAATCAGCCCCGACGGGTTGGTGGTGATGGAGGTCGACGCCGAGAAATCGGAGGTCGGCGCCGATGCGGACGGGATTCCGATCTCGATTTCGCCGACGGGCCAAGTCATTCGCTCGCCCAAAATCGACGTGACGGTCGCGCAAACGACCGTCAGCGCCCTCAGCGGCCAGACGGTCATCCTGGGCGGTTTGATCACCAAGTCGCGAGCCGAAATTCATCGCCGCGTCCCGCTCCTGTCGGATATTCCGATCCTCGGCAACCTGTTTCGCTACGACTATGTCCAAGGGAACCGCACTGAACTGCTGATCATTTTGACGCCGCGAATCGTCCGGACCGAACAGGACTCGGAAAAGATCAAGCAAGTCGAAGCCGGCCGGATGAGTTGGTGCTTGGCCGACGTGATCAAGATTCACGGCGAGAGCGGGCTCCGCGGACGGAACTTTGCCTGGGGCGATGGCGACACGCAAACCGTCTATCCCGACTTGCAGCCGACCGCGGGCGAGGTGGTGCCGACTCCGGCCATCGACGGCGCTCCGTCGAAGCTGCCGGTGCCGCCGGCGCCGATCATGCGGAAGCCGAACGCGGGGAATGGTTTGCCGGAATTGGCTCCGAAGCCGCTGCCGAACCCGCCGAGCACGCAAGCCGCGCCCTTGAACCCGGCCCCCACGACGCCGCTTCAAGCCCCGCTGCAAAACGTGCCGCCGACGACGGACGGCACATACAACGGCGGCCGGCCGAGCAACTCGAACGGGCCGCAGATGAACCTTGACTCCGCGCGGCGCGGACCGACCGCGCGGCCCGCGGTCGAAGAGCCGTCGGGCGTGGAGCAAACGAAATACGAATGGCCGGTGGCACGCTAAGGCGCGGACGGAAAATAACTTCGTCGGCAAACTCCTTCGCCCTCTGGAGAGGGTCGGATGAGGACCGAAGCAACCGCGAAGTTATCTTTTTCGGCCATCGCTAACGGAACTGGCGTGGAATCGATTGGACGAAAACAGCGGATATTCAGGGATTCGACTCGACCCTAGGGCATTGACAGGAAGTCAACATGAATCGTACACGGACGTTGTTGATCGGAGGGATGGGGATCGTGCTGCTGCTCTGCACGGGCTGCACGGAATTCGATCTGCGCAAAAGCATTCCCTGGGGCGGCGGATTCGACGGCCAGTTCGAGAAGCCGATGTCGCTCTCGGCGATCTGGACCGATTCGGTCTTGCAGTCGCCGAACCGGCCTTCGACGCGCGGCTTTGGCGGCCGTTTGATGTTCTACGGCAAGACCGACCTGAGCGCCATCAAGGTCGAGGGAACACTGATCGTGTACGCCTTCGACGAGACGAACCGCGACCCGAATAATGTCGTGCCCGACCGTAAGTTCGTCTTTCCGGCCGAGCAATTTGCCAAGCACTACAGCAAATGCGATTTGGGCCACTCGTATAGCGTTTGGATTCCATGGGATGTGGCAGGGGGCGAGCGTCGCGAGATCAGCCTGATCTGCCGGTTTGTGCCGAAGGACGGCAGCGGCGCCATCGTCAGCGAGCAGACCCATCACAACCTGCCCGGAAAACCGCGTGCCGAGATTGACGATCCGACCTACACTGCCAAGCATGAGGGCGAATCAGACAAGTCGGTTCAACCGGTGAATTATGAAACACCCATTGATACTCGGCTGCAGACGGGCGTGAACGAGATGTCGCCGTCGCGGAAGATGGAAACGGCGACGATCAACCTGCCGAGCCATTTTGGTCAACGCTCGCCGCAGGCGTTCAACCAGCCGGCCTTGGGAGTTCGCGCGGATGTAACAAACGGCGCGGGCCAGCTCAACAATGGCGCGGGCTGGAATCAAGGAGCGGCGCTCAACCTGAACACCAAGAGCCAAGGGATGACCAGCCTCGGTTCCACGAACATCGCGGCGACGGGAGCTACTTCGGGGCAATCGCCGGGGACGTCGCAGCCGCGCCAGGGGTGGCCGGTTGACTCACGATCAAGTTATTTTGGACCGTCGAAACCCCGGGCTCTAGGAGCGCCAATCGCTCAGCTAGAACGCGATCGTGCGCCGTGGCGACAACCCCCTCCAGAACCAAAGTCCTTCCCTCAATCTTCGCTGTCAGCGGCCCTACCAAGCGATCCCGCATCGACGTCGTCAAATGGTCCGTCAGAGCGGCGGTAAAGACCGCGCCGCTGGGCCGCGGATACTCGAAAGCCGCTTTCACTTGCGTCAGTAAGAGGGCTTGCTTGGGCTGGGTGGTTTGCTGAGTGTTGATGTTATTGCGATTTTGGTTGTTCATCAAACCGATCAAGCTGTTTTGGCCGCGGTTCACATTGCCGGCCCCGCCAGCAAACTGCTCGGCCAAAGACTGTGCGTTTTGGGCGCCGCCACCGACAAACTGGCCGTTGCGATTCGATTGAATAAAGCGTTCGCTGCCGGAGATCTGGCCGGCGTTGTTCAGCCCGTTCATCTGGCCGTTGCTCGTGGTGAGCGTGCGATTGCCGGCGGACAAGGAGGACCCGAGCGAGCGATTGCCAAACGTGCCAGACGAACCGGTGCCGCTGCTCCCGCCGAACCCGCCGGTGCTGCCAAAGCCGGAGTTGCCGCCAAAGCCGCTGCTGCTTCCGCCGGAACTGCTGCCGAACCCGGAACTACTGCCGCCGTATTGGGCCTGCGCGGTCAGCGCCGGACCGGCCACGATGAGCACAGCCGCTACAATCGTCAAGCGCAACGTAGACATCACGGTTCCTTCCAAACGAGGGAATGCGGAACGAGGGGCCTTCTCATTATAACGTCGGTCGAGTTGGCTTGGCCAGCGAATTTTTGCGTGCCGCGCCGGCCCACTTTGCCAAAGAACCCCGCGGCTAGAGGTCCCGACCGAGCGCCAACGCGACTTTGCGGCAAAGCGCCATCGTTTCCTCAAATTGGGCCAAGTTCAGCGACTGATAGCCATCGCTGAGGGCCCGCTCCGGGTTGGGGTGAACTTCGACGATTAAACCGTCTGCGCCGGCCGCCACGCTGGCGGCGCACATTTGCGGCACGAGATACGTATGGCCTGTCCCGTGGCTCGGGTCCACCACCACCGGCAAGTGCGTTTTGGCATGCAAGTAGATGACCGTCGCCAGGGGCAGAGTGAACCGGGTGTGCGACTCGAACGTGCGAATCCCGCGCTCGCACAACATCACCTGCGAATTGCCTTCATTAAGAATGTATTCCGCCGCGAGCAGCAGTTCGTCAATCGTCGCGCTGGGGCCGCGCTTCAGCAGGACCGGTAAGCCAGACCTGCCGGCCGCCTCGAGCAATCGATAGTTCTGCATGTTGCGGGCGCCGATTTGCAGCACGTCGGCATATTTTCCCACCAGCGCGACATCTTCAGTCGCCACCACTTCGGTGACGACGGCCAAGCCGGTCGCGTCGCGGGCCGCAGCCAGCAGTTCCAGCCCCTTCTCCTTCAAGCCTTGAAAGCTGTACGGGCTGGTCCGCGGTTTGAAGGCGCCGCCGCGGAGAGCCGTCGCGCCGGCCGCCTTGACCGCTTTCGCCACCGCCAGGATTTGCGCCTCGTTTTCGACTGAGCAAGGGCCGGCGATCACGCCAATGTTTTTGCCCCCGACCACGAGGCTGCGGGCCTTGACGATCGTCGGTTCGGGCTTCAATTCGAGGCTGGCCATCTTGTAAGGAGCCAGAATGGGGATCACCTCCGCGACGCCGGCCGCCGTCTCGAGCTCTTCCTTATGCGCCTTGCGGTCGTCGCCGACAGCGGCGACGACGGTCCGCTCCGTTCCGACAATGACATGCGATTTGAGCCCGATCGTTTCGATCCGTTCGACGAGGGAATTAACCTCGGCCTGCGTGGCGCCTGGTTTCATGACAACAATCACGGGGGTGATCCTCCGAAGGGGTGGGCGAAATGGCTTGGAAGCGGTTGCGGAAGAGCGATAAAGGAAAATCGCGCGCGCCAAACGGACTCGCATGGCTCGCGAAAACTCCATAAAAAAACCCCGGGACCAACTTGGGTCTCGGGGCCAGATACGTGCGGTCGATGCTGAATGAGGTTACGTGCCTCTTCCGGCCCCACGACCTGGCGGGGTAAACCAAAACCAAAACCGGAAGCTGGGCGAAACCTGATTCATGTCCTTATTGTGCGCCGACTGCGGATCGATTGCAAGCGCGGCGGCGGCAGAAATTTTTTCCGCAGCGAATCACCGCACCACATGCGCCCTGTTTCCAAATGGTGGGCCCGTCCTGGCGAGCCGGCCCATGGTGCATTACGATAAGGCGCGTACGTCGGGGGAAACAACTCGCTGCAATCGCGGCTTGGCATCCAGACGCCGCATGCCGACTTGTCGTCCGTCCAAATCCGATTTCGTCGAAAAAAGCGGGCCTGCCTGATGTCGTGGGGCGTTTACTGGCCGGCGTTTCGCTCGCCGCTGGTTGACTTGTCTCTGTGCCGCTTACTGAGGGAGGAACGCGTGGTGCCCCTGTCCGCGACCACTTTTCCGGAACATGATCCGGTCCGCATTTTTGAACTCTGCCGAGCGAGTTATGCGACGGAGCTGCTGGCGGCGGCCGTGGCCGAATTTCGCCTCTTCGAGCGGCTCGCGCCGGGCGCGAAGCCGGCGGCCGTGTTGCGCGCGGAACTCCATTTGGCCGAACGGCCGTTCGCCGTGCTCATCACCGCGATGCGCGCAATGGAACTCCTCTGCTCAGCGGGGCCGGATCAGTTGCAACTGACGCCCTTGGCGGCGGAGCATTTGCTGCCGGGCGGTCCTTTTTTTGTGGGCGACTATGTGGGCCTTTCGGCCGCGAGTCCCGGCGTACAGGCCCTCGTCGCGCGCTTGAAATCGAACCAGCCGGCGCCGGCTCAAGCGGCAGACCAAGGGGCCGCGTTCATCTATCGTGAGGGTTTGGAATCGGCCATGGACCACGCCGATTCCGCTCGGCGGTTGACGTTGGCCCTGGCGGGCCGCGCGAAAAACGTGGCTCCCTTTCTCGCGGCCCGCGCCAATCTGGAACAGGCGACCTGTCTGCTGGACATCGGCGGCGGAACGGGAATCTACGCGATTGCTTGCTTGCAGCGCTTTCCGCGTCTGAAAGCGATCGTTTGGGATCGGCCCGAAGTGCTCAAGATTGCCCGCGAGTTTGCTATCGAGTATGGCGTCGCAGATCGCTTGGAGGGGATTCCCGGCGACATGTTTGCCGACCCTCTGCCGCCGGGCTGCGACGTTCAATTGATCTCAAATGTCTTGCACGATTGGGACGTGCCAGAATGCGAGGCGCTGCTCCGCCGGTGCGCGGCGGCGCTTCCCGCGGGCGGCCGCATTTTGATTCATGACGTTTTTCTCAACGACGACTTGAGCGGTCCGTTGCCGCTGGCGCTCTACTCGGCAGCGCTATTCTCACTGACCGAAGGGCGCGCTTATAGCGCGGCGGAATATGCCGCTTGGCTGGCCGCCGCCGGCTTGCAAGTGGAACCGCCGATCGCGACCTCCATTCATTGCGGCCTTCTCGCAGGGAGAAAAACGTAGCTGAAACTATGTAGGAACCTCCGTCGGTCAGGTAACGTTGAACTTATGGGGTTTCACCGTTCCTGACCTTGGGAGGCGACTATGTTTTACGTTGGTTTGGACATTCATAGCAAGCACTTTGCGATTTGTGTGTTGGAT
>DASRSE010000084.1:0-9472 GCA_035656655.1 Pirellulales bacterium | reverse complement strand
GCCTACGCGCGAGCCTGTGGAGCCGGCGGCTTTACGGTGGACGACCCGGCCCAAGTCGAACAGGTTCTGGCCGAAGCCTTCGCGCATCCTGGCCCGGCGCTGGTCGAAGCGGTCGTCGATCCCAACGAACCGGCAATGCCTGGCCACGCGACGTTGGATCAAGCGTGGCATTTTGCGAAAGCGCTGATTCGCGGCGAAAAGTATAGCGCCCAAATCTTGAAGACGGTCCTCGCCGACACGGTCCGCGAGATCATTTAAAGCCTCGAACTTTCCGCCGCGTGAGCGCCGCCCGTCACCCGGTATCAAAACAGCAGGGCGCACGCGGTGGAATTCGGATGGCTATGGCACATCGAACGGACCCGGTCATCGAAGAAACCCGCGTCGCCGCCTATCGGATTCCGACCGATTATCCCGAAGCCGACGGCACCATTTCGTGGGACCATACCACGCTTGTCTGTGTGCATGTGCGCGCCGGCGATCAGACCGGTTTGGGATATTCTTATGCCGACATGGCCACCGCGCAACTGATTCATAATCTGCTCGCACCTCTCATCCAAGGGGGCGATCCCTTCGCAATCCCGGCCCATTGGCTGGCGATGGTGCGGTCAATTCGCAATCTCGGCCGGCCGGGCATCGCCTCGATGGCGATTTCGGCGGTTGACACGGCGCTCTGGGACCTCAAGGCGCGGCTGCTCGGCCTGCCTCTGGTCATGCTTTTCGGCGCGGCCCGCGACCGGGCGCCGGTGTATGGCAGCGGCGGCTTCACTTCTTATTCGATCGAACGATTACAACGGCAATTATCCGGTTGGGCGGCGACGGGCATTCCGCGCGTGAAGATGAAAATCGGCGCCGAACCGAGCCAAGACTTGGCTCGCGTGCGCGCCGCGCGCGAAGCGGTTGGCGACCAGGTGGAATTGTTCGTCGATGCCAACGGCGCCTACGACCGCAAACAGGCGTTGGCGTTGGCCAGCGAATTTGCCGAGTTGAAGGTCTCCTGGTTTGAAGAGCCTGTTTCGGCCGAAGATCTGGAGGGCCTCAGATTGATTCGCGATCAAGGGCCGCCCGGCATGGCGATCGCCGCGGGCGAATATGGCTACGATCTCCCCTACTTCCGCCGCCTGCTGGCGGCCGGCGCGGTGGATGTTCTTCAAGCAGACGCGACGCGCTGCGCCGGGTTCACGGGCTTTCTCCAAGTGGCGGCGCTCTGCTGGGCTCGCTCCTTGCCCCTCTCGGCGCATTGTGCTCCGGCGCTGCATGCGCACGTTTGCTGCGCGGCGTTGCCCTTGCGTCACCTGGAATATTTCCACGATCACGCGCGGATTGAAGCGCTGTTGTTCGACGGGTTTCGCGCTCCGGTCCAAGGCGCGCTGGTGCCGGACCTGACCCGTCCCGGAATCGGTTTGGATTTGAAAACCAGCGACGCCCGCCGCTTTGCCATTTGGCCCAGCGCGTAGTCCGCTCCCCCTCGAGGCCCGCCATGCAGAGTCTGCCTATCTTACAAGAAGAAAACGAGGGTCCGCGGTTCCAACGGCAACGCTCCGATGACAGCCGCACGGCGCTGCCGCCGGGTCGCGCCGAAGAACTGGCTAAGGCGCTGCGCGGCAGCCTCGCCGGCGAGGTTCGTTTCGATGCCGGCAGCCGCGCCTTGTATGCGACCGACGGTTCGAATTATCGGCAGACGCCCATTGGCGTCGTGATCCCGCGGAACGAAGAGGACGTGTTGCAAACGATCGCGCTCGCGCATCGATTCGGCGCGCCGATTCTTTCGCGCGGCGGCGGCACGAGCCTGGCCGGTCAGTGCTGCAATGTCGCGGTGGTAATGGATTTTTCCAAATATCTGCATCGCGTAAAGCACATCGATTCGGAAAAACGGCTTGGAACGGTCGAGCCTGGCTGCGTGCTCGATGATTTGCGCCATGCCGCGCAAGACTATGGGCTCACTTTTGGACCCGACCCTTCAACCCACAACCATTGCACGTTGGGGGGCATGCTCGGCAACGATTCGTGCGGGGCTCACTCGTTGCTCTGCGCCAAGCATGGCCGTGGACTGCGTACCGCCGATAATACCGAGGAATTAGAGGTTGTCACCTATGATGGCCTGCGGCTGCGCGTGGGCGAAACGTCGCCGGAGCAACTCGAGGCGATTATCGCGGCCGGCGGGCAGCGCGGCGCCTTGTATGCGCGGCTCAAATCGTTTCGCGATCAGTATGCCGATGAGATCCGCCGCCGCTTTCCGCGGTTGCCGCGGCGCGTATCCGGCTACAATCTCGACGCGTTGCTGCCGGAAAACGGATTTCAGGTCGCTCGTTCGCTCGTCGGCTCCGAAGGGACGTTGGTCACGATCCTCGAAGCCACGCTCAATTTGGTGCATAACCCCGGCGCCCGATCGCTCGTCGTGATGGGTTATCCCGACGTGTACGAAGCGTGCCAGCATCTGATGGAGATTCTCGAGTTCAAGCCCACCGCGCTGGAAGGATTCGATCATTTGCTATTCAAGTTCGTGAAAGCGAAAGGAGATGAGACGGCCGACCTGAAGCTCCTACCGCCAGGGAAGGGTTTTTTGATTGTGGAGTTTGGCGGCGAAGACAAAGCCGACAGCGACGATCAGGCGCGGCGCTGCATGGCGGCGCTGAAAAAACATGGCAACGCGCCCCACATGCAACTACTCGACGATCCGCACCAGGAGCGGATGATTTGGGAAGTGCGTGAAGGAGGCCTTGGCTCGACCGCTTGGGTCTCCGGCATGCCCGACACCTGGCCCGGTTGGGAGGACTCGGCCGTCCCGCCGGACAAAATCGCCGAGTATCTGCCCGCGCTTCGTTCGCTGTTCGACAAGTACGATTATCATCCGTCCTTGTACGGCCACTTCGGCCAAGGTTGCGTCCACTGCCGCGCGGGCTTCGATCTCTATACCGCGCCGGGGATCGAGAAATTCAAGGCCTTCATGGACGAGGCCGCCGATCTGGTTGTCCGCTTCGGCGGCTCGCTATCCGGCGAGCATGGCGACGGCCAAGCCCGCGGCCAATATCTGCCAAGCATTTCGCGAATACAAGGCGATTTGGGATCCGCATGGCAAAATGAATCCCGGCAAAAAGATCGACCCCTACGGCGTCGCCGAAAACCTGCGCATTGGTTCGGATTACAATCCGCCGCAGCCGGAGACCTACTTTCAATTTCCAGGCGATCGCAATTCGTTTGCGCGCGCGGCGCTGCGCTGCGTCGGGGTCGGCGAGTGCCGCCGCGAAAACGGCCAAGTGATGTGTCCGAGCTACCAGGTCACCCGCGAGGAGAAGGACTGCACGCGCGGCCGCGCTCACTTGCTCTTTGAAATGATGAACGGCGAGACCTTGACCGACGGTTGGAAAAACGAAGCCGTCAAGGACGCCCTCGATCTGTGTCTGGCCTGCAAAGGCTGCAAAGGCGATTGTCCGGTCAACGTCGATATGGCCACCTACAAGGCCGAATTTCTCGCCCACTATTACCAAGGCCGGTTGCGCCCGCGCTATGCGTATTCAATGGGCTGGATTTACTGGTGGGCTCGGCTCGCGGCCCATCTGCCGCGAGTGGCCAATTTTTTCAGCCAAACCCCGGTCCTGCGCGCCGTGGCCAAGTGGATTGGCGGCATCGACCGCCGCCGCCAGATGCCGCGCTTCGCCTCGCAAACATTCCAAGCCTGGTTTTGGAGCCGGCCGGCGCGCAACGAAGGAAAAACCGAGGTGTTGCTCTGGGTTGATACGTTCAATAATCATTTTCACCCCGAGACCTGCCGCGCTGCGGTTGAAGTCTTAGAAGCGGCTGGGTATCGGGTGCGGATTCCGGCGGTTTCGCTATGCTGCGGCCGGCCGCTTTATGATTTCGGCATGCTCGACACCGCGAAGCGACTGCTGCGCGACATTTTGACCGCGCTCCGTCCCGAGATTCAAGCCGGCATGTCGATCGTCGGCCTCGAGCCGAGTTGCATGGCCGTCTTCCGCGATGAGCTCGGCAATCTGTTTCCCGATGACGAGGACGCCAAGCGATTGCGCGATCAAGCATTCCTCTTGAGCGAGTTTCTCAATCGCCGCGCCCCCGGCTATCAACCGCCAATCCTGCATCGCCAGGCGCTCGTGCATGGACATTGCCACCATAAATCAATCATGGGCATGGACGATGAACTCGCCCTGCTCAAGAAGATGGGGCTTGATATCGAGACGCCGGAGCCGGGCTGCTGCGGCATGGCGGGCTCGTTTGGGTTTGAGCGCGGCCAGCATTGCGATGTGTCGCTCGCTTGTGGCGAACGAGCCTTGCTCCCCGCCGTGCGGCAGGCTCCTGCCGAGACGCTGATCATCGCGAATGGCTTCAGTTGCCAACAACAAATCGAGCAAACGACCCATCGCAAGCCTATGCATTTGGCCGAAGTGCTGCAAATGGGGCTCCACGCCGCAAGCGATGCCGCCCGCACTTTGAATTCTGCCTCCCTTACGCACCGAGGAGCGACCGATGAAAAGCAAAAAAGTCTATGAAGAAAGCGGCCAAAAAACCTTCGTTCTCATTTTTGATCTGGGAGAGGAGGTTGCCGCCGGCCTCGCCAAATTCGCGGAACGCGAGCAAGTTTCGGCCGCCGGGTTTACCGCGATCGGCGCGTTGCAAGACGTCACCCTCGGCTATTTTGACTGGGAGAAAAAAGACTACACGAAAATTCCGCTCACGGAGCAAGTCGAAGTCTTGTCGCTGATCGGCGATGTCTCCCTTGATCCGAAAGGCAAACCCAAGGTCCACGCGCACATCGTGGTGGGTCGCTCGGATGGCACGACGCGCGGGGGCCATTTGCTGCACGCGCATGTGCGCCCCACGTTGGAAATCGTGCTGACCGAATCACCCGCCCATCTGCAAAGACGCCATGATCCCGAGAGCGGGCTGGCCTTGATCGCACTCTGATCGATCCGCTGGTGGGCCTGCATTCGCTGCGCGAATTGGTCCCACCCTACGCGTAAAGACCATCCGCGCCGCGTAAGACGGTAGGGTGGGACCAGAACGGCGCAGCCGTGCGCAGGCCCACCAGCGGTTGACGCCGCCAGCCGATAAATGGCCCGCAGGACCGCCTGCGCGACGAGGTGCCAATCGTGTCAGCGCGCGATGCGATCCGCTGGTGGGCCTGCATTCGCTGCGCGAATTGGTCCCACCCTACGCGTAAAGACCATTCCGCGCCGCGTCAGACGGTAGGGTGGGACCAGAACGGCGCAGCCGTGCGCAGGCCCACCAGCGGTTGACGCCGCCAGCCGATGAATGGCCCGCAGGACCGCCTGCGCGACGAGGTGCCAATCGTGTCAGCGGGCAAGGTCTTGCGCTGGTGGGCCTGCATTCGCTGCGCGAATTGGTCCCACCCTACGCGTAAGACCATCCGCGCCGCGTAAGGCGGTAGGGTGGGACCAGAACGGCGCAGCCGTGCGCAGGCCCACCAGCGATTGACGCGGCCTGCCGATAAATTGCCGGCGTTGTCGCCTGCGCGACGCGGTGCCAATCGTGTCAGCGGGCAAGGTCTTTCCGCTGGTGGGCCTGCATTCGCTGCGCGAATTGGTCCCACCCTATGCTGCGAGTTCGGCCTTGGTCAGCCGGGAAACGCGACTTCTGCGATCTGCGCCATTCCTTGGTCCTCGCGGCGCGAACCAACCTCGTGCCATAGGCCGATTATACCGTTCGCGGCGGTCAACGATAGCAGCCGGCGAGCCTTCGACCGCGGCCCAGGGACGGCGCAAGCGCCACGGAACCCCCGACGCTTCCACGAAACGTGTCCGCGTGGAGAGCACTGGCCAACCTCCGCGCCGGGTTGCTAGAATTTCGATCGACGCGATAATCGTGCTTGTCAACAGTCTCGTGGCGCCATCGCCGCGCGGTCGAGAGACATACTTTCCGCGCGGAACCTTCCGCGCCTTCGGACACTAGACGCAGAAAAGAGTCGGTTATGGGAAGAAATTTCGAAAATCGCAAGAATTCGATTTTCAAGACGGCGGCTCAAAAGTCGAAGCTTTACTCCAAGTACGGCACGCAGCTTTACGTGGCGGCCAAGGCAGGAGTTCCTGATCCGGTGGCCAATCCGGTTTTGAAGAGCTTGATCGAAAAGGCCAAACGAGATCAGGTTCCAGCGCATGTGATCGAAAAGGCGATCGAGAAAGCGCGCGGCGTCGGCGGCGCCGACTTTTTGTCCGCGCGCTACGAGGGCTTTGGTCCGGGCGGCTCGATGGTGATCGTCGATTGTTTGACCGATAACAATCAGCGCACGATTTCGGAAGTGCGCAGTTGCTTTACGAAAACCGGCTCGAAGCTGGGGGCGACCGGGTCGGTTTTCGTGTGGTTCGACCACCGGGCGATTTTGTCCTTCAAAGGAGACAATGAAGACCAGGTGCTGGAAGCGATGCTCGAGGCCGATGTCAACGCCGAGGAGGTTGAAAGCAAAGACGGCCGCGTGACGATTATTGCCCCGCCGGAGGAATTCTTCAAAGCCAAGACGGCATTAATGCAAGCGCTTCCGGAAACCGAACTCGAGGTCCAAGAGATCGCCTTTCTGCCGCGAACGAGCAAGACGCTCAATGCCGACGATCTGGCCATGTTCCAGAAGTTCATCAATATGCTGAACGATTGCGACGACGTGCAAGAGATCTATCACAATGTCGACTTGGCTAACTCGCTGTAGGAGCTCCGCCGCCAGTCGAAATCGCCAATCCAAATAAGGATTCACCCCCATGAAACAAATTTCTCTCGTCTTGTCGCTCGTCGTCGCCGGCTGGCTCGCACGTCCTGTTCTCGCGGCTGACGCGGAGAAACTAGCCCTCGACACGTATACGGGCTACTTCGTATCGAACAAGTTCGAGGCGAACGCGCCGGAGTCGTTCGCGATCGCTACCGACCAAGATCAATTTGATAAGGTGTTCGGCGTGGCGTTCGTGATGCGCGACAAGGCCCATCGCTTGCCGAAGGACCTCTTCACCTCCAACATCGTCGCAGCAGTGGTCAAGCGCGGCAACGCGGTGGTCGAATACAAGGTCGAGGGAGCGACGCTCAAGGATGGGGTTGTGGAACTGAAGTACAGCACGACTTCCACCAAGCACGACACGGCCACCTTCGCTTCGCCGCTGATCGTTTCTTTCCCCAAGGGAAAGTACACGGCGGTTCAGTTCGTGGAGGACGGCCAGCCGGTGAAAAAAGTCGAGCTTGGCAAGTAAGACGTGGGCGCTGCGTTATTTTTTTCGGCCGGTTTTCTTTTTAGCGGCCTTTTTTCCACCGCCTGATTTCATGCCGCCCTGCTTCATTCCGGCTGGCTTCGCGGTGGCCTTTTTTGCCGCTCCTGATGTCACCGCTCCCTTTTTCGAACTGGCTTTCTTACCCGAGCTTTTCTTGGCGGCCTTCTTGGGAGCAGCCGCCGGCGTAGCCGCGGACGCCATTTTCTTGGTCATCTTCTTGGCGGCCGTTTTGGCAACCGCGGTCGGCTTGGCGGCCGAAACGGTCTGTTTCGGCGCGGGCGATTTCTTGCTTGTGGCTCCGGCGATTTTCTTCAGCATGGGCTCCGCCGACTTTTTGGCTTTGGCGTAGTTGGTTTGAATCGACTTGACGGCGTTCTCCATCGGCTTGTGCCCTTCGGCGGAAGACTGGCCGACCATCGCGCCGGCGATTCCACCGGCAATGGCTCCGACCGGACCGGCCACCATCGCCCCGAGCACGGCGCCGCCGATGCCGCCGGCGGTTTGTTTCGAGACCGGAACATTCGTTGCTTCCGCTTTTGCTGCCGTCGTTTTCTTAGCCATACTGTCCTCTGAAATCACGAGATAGGAGCGATTCGGGAGCACCCGAACGGCGCGTTGTGGCGGCGGCGAGGGCCGGCGCAAACGCTTTGTCTTTATAACCGACGCGCCGGTTTTCGCCAGTCTATGGCGGAGATTTCCCAGGGGAAAAACCAGAGAAAATCGCAATCGCAAAGCGGGACGGCGGCGGCCGCGCGCGATGCGAAACGTGGACCTCAGAGGACCTGATACCAAATGGTCTGGCGCTCGGTCTCTTCGAGTCCGGCGGCGCGATACGTCTTCAGAGCCGGCTGATTGTGGCTGTCCACCGCTAACAGCAGACTCGCGCGGCCGGCCATGCGCACCCGTTGTTTCGCGGCCCCAACCAATTCGACGCCGAGTCCGCGGCCACGAAACAGTGGCAGAACCCCCAAATAGAGAATCTCCCCGCAGCGCGCCTCCGGATGATCGGTCAATATCAAACAACCGGCGTCGTCCGCGCCGAGCCGCGCCAAGAGCCAGCGGTCAGGAGAAAAGACGCCCGTCGCCCGATAGTCGGCCAAAATGTCGTCGATCGAGCGGATGCCGGTCAGTTGCGGACAATCATGGCTGCCGACAAAGGTGCCCGCCATGACGGCCGCGAAATGCTCGGGCACGAGTGCCGAATAAGGGACCAATTCGAGCGGCTCGCGGCGCGCGGCGACCGGCTCGATTTCGTCCGTGCTGGCTGACAGGGTTATTCGCTCGGTCAGATAGTGGAAGCCGGCGGCGCGATACCAAGCGACATGCGGAGTAGCATCGACTGGGAGCAGCGCTTTGACGAAGCGCGCGTTGCCCGCCCGCGCGAAATCGAGCGCTTTTTCAAGGAGTCGCGGCGCCCATTGCTCGGCCTCGGGCACGGCGAATTCGGGGGGCCAGACATTTGCTACGCGGCCTGGCACACGCTGGCACCAACAGGCGGCGCAGATCTGGTTTCCCTGACGCGCCGTAATCAAACCGTCTAAACAAAGGCGTCCGGCGGCCGATTCGGCCAGCAGCGACAGCACTCGGTCATTGCGCGCGGCGGCCGGCCAATTACGCAGCAAGAATTTGAGGACTTCGGAGCGCTCTTCGGAGGCGGCAAGCTCAACGCGGATTTCGGCCAAGGCAATTATCTCGTGAAAAGAAAGGCTCTCGGAAAGGCGGTTCTTACAGCCAAAGCTTCGCCCCGGCCGAACGTCGGGTGTATAATGGAGCCGAACCAGGTTCGGCGGCGCCGTTCCGCAGCGAAGCGGCGGCCGAAAAATAACTTGGCGGTTGCTTTCCTCGCCGTGGCGTCCTCTTGAGGACCAGGGCGAAGACGAAGTTCTTTTTCGGCTCGGTCGAGGCGGCTCGCCACCTTAGGCGAAGCGGTCGGCTGTCCGTCAAACGGGGTCGCTCGGAGTGAACCTCGGAGCGACTTGTTCGGGTTCCGCGATGCCTTTTGGATCGGGATCGCGTGGGCCAAGTACGAAGGGCTATGCCGTGTACGGAAAGCCCAGCGGAGATTCCACACCGATTTTACTGCAAAGTGGGTGATCTCATGAAAAGTATGGTATTTGGCGCTTTTGGCGTGCTGGTGGCAGCCGGTTTTCTCGCCGCTCGGGTGCAAGCGCAACCTTTCCGCAAAGACTTTTCGCCCGCGGCCGTGGCCGGTCCAACGGGCTATCTCGGCCTGATCGCCGATGATCGGCAAGAGG
>DASRSE010000083.1:0-11206 GCA_035656655.1 Pirellulales bacterium | reverse complement strand
TCTGGCTTTGAACATTTTGCAGCGCGACACTTCGCTAAAAGGAAGCCTCCGCAGCAAACGCAAGCGATGCGGCTGGTGCGAACGCACCTTTGAACAACTCCTGGCCGGTTTTGCCGAGAATTAACACTCGATTGCCCTGGTGGGCGATGGCGAACGCGATGCGGGATGCGGCGAAGAAGCGGTTTTGGCGGGACGTGCTGAAGCAACAGCCGGCGAGCGGGTTGTCGGTCGGGAGTAACACCATGGCCACGAGCGGTCCGAGCCATCCTGGCTTCGACGCGTTCAATCGCATCGTCGATCTGCCGTGGACCAGAACGAGCACCGGCGATATCGCGCACTTGAAATTCGGCTATGATCTGGTTCCGTTCGGCCCTGGCCGCGCGAGCGCTGATTGCCGAGGTTTGTCGCGGCGGCGCTGCGAAAATAAAGAAGGCGCGGCAGCCACTCGCGAAATTCTGGCAATTCTGCTGCGCAGCGGCTAGAATACTCGTTTGTGCGTCCTCCCGCCGGCTTCCTTGCCTGAAGCCGGCAGCTTTCCCCGTTTTTTCCAGTTCTCCCGTGGCGCGAGGGAATGCGCGAGTCCCCCCTTCCGGCTGGTTGGCCCACAAACTTTTCTCGGAGCGAATTCGATGAGCGTGTCTCGATTTAATCGGCGTCGATTCTTGCAGCATTCCACTGGCGCCGTCGCGGCGGGCTTGGCGGTTCCCTATTTCCTCAGCTCCTCAAGTCAGGCCGCCGACGCCAAGCACGATCGGCCGCTGGTGGGCTGCATCGGCACGGGCGATCGTTGGCACGCCGTGGGTCCAGAAGCAATGAAATTTGGCGACGTGGTGGCCGTCTGCGACGTCGATCGCAAACACGTCGAGTTTGGCCAAGAGCGGGTGAACCAGATTCAAAAACACAAGCCCGACATGTACGAAGACTATCGCCAACTGCTCGATCGCAAGGACATTGAGATCGTGACGGTTGTGACGCCCGACCATTGGCATGTGAAATGCGCAATTGCCGCCTTGAAGGCAGGCAAGGACGTCTACTGCGAGAAGCCGCTGACTTTGACCATCGACGAAGGCAAGAAGATCAGCAAAGTGTTGAAAGAAACCAACCGCGTATTCCAAGTCGGCACGCAGCAGCGAAGCGAAATGGGCAACCGCTTTATCGACGCGGTGGCGTTGGTGCGCGACGGGCGCCTGGGCAAAATGGAAAAGGTGACCTGCGTCATTGGCGAGGCGCCGACCAGCGCGAAGTTGCCGAAGGTGGCGGTGCCGTCGGAGTTGAATTGGGACATGTGGCTCGGCCAAGCGCCGATGACCGATTACATCAGCGGCCCGAAGCCGCAAAACGGCTATCCGCAAAGCCGGACCCATTATGAATTCCGCTGGTGGTACGAATACTCCGGCGGCAAGATGACCGACTGGGGCGCGCACCACGTTGACATCGCCCATTGGGCGCTCGGCGCGGATAGCACCAGCCCCACCAGCATCGAAGGCAAAGCGGAGTTTCCCGTCCCCTACAAAAACG
The DNA here is from genome assembly GCA_035656655.1 of Pirellulales bacterium. GTDB lineage: Bacteria > Planctomycetota > Planctomycetia > Pirellulales > DASRSE01 > DASRSE01. The sequence continues at coordinate 9,688 of DASRSE010000083.1, read as the reverse complement.
GCAACCCGACTGAATCCGATCGCTACAACGTCGCCCACAAGTTCGAGATCACTTGCAAGTTTGCCGACGGCGTGATTCTCGAAATCCTCTCCAGCGGCGAGAACGGAATTACATTTCGCGGCGACAAAGGGGAAATCTTTGTCAGTCGCGGCGCTCTCCGCGGCAAAGCGGTTGACGAACTCAAAGACAAACCCCTCCCTGCCGACGCCATCACCAAGCTTTACAAAGGCAAAAAGCCGGGGAGCCACATGGGCAATTTCTTCGAGTGCTTCAAGGACCGCACTCAACCGATCTCCGACGTTTACTCGCACCACCGCGCGATGACAACATTGCACTTGGCGAACATTTCCATCCGGCTCGGGCGCAAGCTCCAGTGGGACCCGGTCAAAGAAGAAATCGTCGGCGACAGCGAAGCCAATGGCATGCTCTCGCGCGTCCAACGCAAAGGATACGAGATCGTCGCCTAGCAAACGGTTGAACGAGGCCGAGGCGGCTATTTAACCGACGACGGGTCAAATCCATGACTTTGAGCTTTCGCGGAATCCGAGATTCGCACGTCCGCCGACCGCGCAAATCGTACCGATCGCGGCCGAACGGACGCCCGCAGACACGCTCCGCGACAATGTCGTACTATGAACCGATAACCCGCTTGGCCCCTTTTGGCTTGCCCATGCGAATTTTTCCATCGCGGTCACTGTTCGTCTGGCTGGTAATCGGGGGCGCACTCGGCCTGGGCGCCTCTCGGCGGTCGCGGGAGGCCTGCGCCGCAGACCCGGCGGCTGCGTCCGCCAAACCGGACACTGCGCAACCGGCTGCTGCGGCGGACAAGCCTGCGACCGAATTAAAGCCAGTCGCCGTTTCGCCGGAAACGGCCGAGTTTTTTGAAAAACATGTCCGCCCGGTCCTGGTCGAACATTGTTTCGAGTGTCACAGCGCGAAGAAGCAAGAAGGGGAGCTGCGCCTCGACTCGATTCAAGCGGTCCTCAAGGGAACCGACGAGGGGCCGGTCGTTGCGCCCGGCAAGCCGGAGCAGAGCAAGCTGATCCGCGCGGTTCGCCAGACGGGCGACCTGAAAATGCCCCCCAAGGAGAAACTCTCCGACGAGCAAATCGCCGCGCTGACAAAATGGATCGAGTTGGGCCTGCCGTGGCCCGAAGACCCCCATGGCAAGGATCTCGCGGCGGCTGAAACGGCGGCGCAGAAGCATTGGGCGTTTCAACCGCTGACCCATCCGGAACCACCCGCGGTCAAAAACGCCGCTTGGTGTCTTACCGGCGCCGACCATTTCATTCTGGCTCGGCTGGAGGCTGATGGCTTGACTCCGGCGCCGGCCGCCGCGCGGGCCACGTGGTTGCGGCGCGTGACGTTTGACTTGATTGGTCTGCCGCCGACGCCTGCCGAAACCGAGGCCTTTGTGCGTGATGACGCGCCGGAGGCGAGCGCGAAAGTGGTCGATCGGTTGTTGGCCTCGCCCCATTTTGGCGAGCGTTGGGGCCGCTATTGGCTCGACGTCGCCCGTTATGCCGACACCAAGGGCTACGTTTTCACCGAAGACCGCAATTATCCATTCGCCTACGTCTATCGCGATTGGGTCGTCGCGTCGCTGAACCAAGATTTGCCCTACGACCAATTTATCCTCAAGCAGGTGGCCGCGGACCAGCTTGAGCCGCAAGGAGATAAGCACGACTGGGCCGCGCTCGGATATCTCACGCTAGGACGCCGTTTTCTGAACAACAAGCCGGACATCATTGACGATCGGATCGACGTGATTTGCCGCGGCCTGATGGGGCTGACGGTGGGCTGCGCCCGGTGTCACGATCACAAGTTCGATCCGATTCCGTCGAAGGATTATTACTCTCTGTATGGAGTCCTGTCGCCGGCGCAAGAAAAGCAAATCCCGATCATGCCCCCTTCGGCCGCCTATGAAAAAGAATTGAAGGTTCGCGAAGGGGCCGTTGCCGCGCTGGTGCGGAAAAAAGTGGCCGCGCTAACTGACCATTTGCGCGCGGAGGTGGCTCAGTACATGCTGGCGGCAACCAAAGCCAAAGACGCCAAGACCGACGACTTCTCGCAGGTCCAGAACGAAAAAGATCTGCGGCCCTCGGTCGTCGCTCACTGGCGCAATTACTTGGAGCATGCCAGACAGGCGCGCGCGAAATTGTTCGCGCCGTGGACCGCGTTCGCCGCGCTCAAGCCGGAGGAATATGCCGCGCGCGGTGCGGAGTTGGCGCTGGAGTTTGCGGACCAGACCGATCCGGCCCAGTTGAATCCGCATGTCGCGGCCGCCTTCGCCGGCGACCCGCCGCAGAACTTGAAGGAGGTCGCGGAGCGCTACGCGGCCCTCTTCGCGGCGGCCGACCAAGAGCATCAAACGGCCGAAAAACTCGCAAAAGATCAACACCAGCCCCTGCCCGCCACCGAGGCCGATCCCGCCTGGCAGGACTTGTACAACGTGCTTCATGCCGACGACACGCCGGCCCGAGTCGCCGACAAAGACGCCGAGAAACTGCTCGACAAGCCGGCCAAAGACGAAATCCGCCGCTATCGTCAGCGCGTAACCGAATGGCAGTCCAGTCCCGCCGCGCCGCTGCAGGCGCTGGTGCTCGAAGATGGTCCGGTCGGAGGCAACCCGCACGTCTTTCTTCGCGGCAATGCCAACACGCCAGGTCCGGAGGTGCCGCGTCAATTTCCCGCCGTGGCCGCCGGCAAAGACCGCCATCCGTTTCAAAAGGGGAGCGGCCGCTTGGAACTCGCCCAGGCGATCGCCAACAAAAACAATCCGTTTACCGCCCGCGTCTGGGCGAATCGCGTCTGGCTGCACCTTTTCGGCAGCGGCTTGGTCCGCACGCCCAGCGACTTCGGGATGCGGACCGATGCCCCAAGCCATCCCGAATTGCTCGACTATTTGGCGAATCAACTCATCGAGCAGGGCTGGTCGACAAAGCATTTGATTCGCGAGATCGTCTTGTCGCAAACGTATCACGAAGCGGCGGTTCGCCCGGCCGACGATCCGCAAGCGGTGGCAGCGGCCAAAGTCGATCCGGAAAATCGGCTCCTGTGGCGCATGAATCGCCGCCGGCTCGATCTGGAGGGGATGCGCGACAGCCTGCTCGACGTGGCGGGGCAGCTTGATCCGGCGGTGGGCGGCCCGTCGGTTGAAATTGCGACGGCGCAATACAGCAAGCGGCGCACGATCTATGGCCACATCGATCGGCAAAATCTGCCCAGCTTGTTTCGCACGTTCGATTTCGCTGGCCCCGACACGCATAGCCCGCAGCGCTTTGTCACGACGATTCCGCAGCAAGCTCTGTTCTTCATGAATAGCCCGTTCGTGATCGATCAGGCGAAGGCGATTTGCAACCGCGCGGAGATCAAGGACGTGACCGATCCGGCCGAGCGGATTCAGCGGTTGTATGCTCTCTGCTTCGGCCGTTCGGCGAGCGACGACGAACTGCGCTTGGCGCGGCAATTCGTCGATTCCGCAGCGACCAATCCGGGCGACAAACTGAGTCCTTGGGAGCGGTTGGCGCAGGCGCTCTTCATGACGAACGAATTCGTCTTCTTGGACTGAGCGCGGGACCGATCGCGGCGAACTTTTCCGCGCCGGGCGTTGGGATCAGAGCGGCATTTGTTCCATTGTCGGATAGCCGTGTTGTTCGCGGCCGACGGCGGCGTCATATTTGACGCTCGATTTGTACAGCTCGAAGTGCCCGTCCGCCGCGTACACGGCGCAGCGTTTCTCGAGTGCGGCCCGCTCGGCTTCGGCCATCGGCTGAAATCCGCGCGCGATCTTCAAATTCTGCTCAAGCACCACGCGGGAGTCGATGCCGCTGATGGTGGTCACGACCGGGAGGCTCATCGCGTAGCGGAGCGCCTCTTCGACCCGCAGCACGCCATGCCAGAGCGGTTGAGCGTCTCCCGAGAGGCTCTTCATTCCCAAGGCAGCCATCCCACGGCGATTGACCTCCGGAAGAACGTGTTGCTGAAAGCTGCGGAAGGTGGCGTCGAAGCAATTCAACGGCATCTGCACCGCATCGAATGGATAGTCGTGGCTGAGCATCTGGAGATGGAGTTCGGGCCGCTTGTGCCCGGTGAAGCCCACATAGCGGACTTTGCCCTGTTGTTTTGCTTGATCCAACGCTTCGATCACGCCGCCGGCGGCGAAGTGCAAGTCGGGATCATTGTCGTACACGACTTCATGCACTTGCCACAGCTCCAAATGATCGGTTTTCAGCCGCTGGAGCGATTGGTCGAGTTGTTTGAGAGCGACCTTTTTGTCGCGGCCGTGAGTGCAGACTTTGGTCATTAAGAAAACCTTGTCGCGCCGATCGGCGATTGCCGCGCCCATCCATTCCTCGCTGACGTGGTCGTTATACTCCCAAGCGTTGTCAAAAAAATTAATGCCGGCGTCGATGGCGGCCTGGGCGATCTTGATCGCTTCGCCGCGTGAAGCCGCCTTGCCAAGGTGAAAGCCCCCCAGCCCCAATATCGAAATCTCGTCAGGCTGCTTGCCAAATTTGCGCCGCGGAATTGGCTCGGACGAACCGACCCCTCCGCCGATTTCCGCGGCCGGCGCCTCCGTGCCAGCCAGCACTGCGCCGCCCGCGGTGGCCAACGTCGTTTGTAAAAACTCGCGGCGATCAGGCTGAAAGCGATTCGACATGAGAGTTCCTTGAAAGTCCGAACAAGCAGTCTGAAATGGCCCGCCGTGGATAGTGCGGCGGACCCTGGAGCGGCCGCCGCCAAAGGTTCCTTATTGGGGCGACCAGGTGCCTGTGCCGCGTTCTAAAAACTGCTTCACTTCCTTTTGTTGCAAGTCGATCGGAAAGCCGTGCGGCAGCCGCGCGCATGGATTATCGAATTTCAGCGACACTTTATACGGCTCGAACCGCCCATCGGCCGCCGTCTCGGCGCAGCGGCGGCGGAGGTCGTCCATTTGCGCCGGCGTCAGCGGCGTAAAACCTTGGGCGATCTTCAGATTCTTGTGCAGCACCGCCAGCGTATCGCAGCCGCTGATGGTGACCGCCACCGGGAGACTCATCGCATAGCGCAGCAATTCCTCGGGCGTGATTACTCCGCGCTTGACCGCCTCCGCCGTCCCTCCCATGCTCTTCATGCCGAGCACGGCGATTCCTCGTTTCTGCGCTTCGGGAAGGACGATCTTCTCAAAGCTGCGAAAGTGAAAATCGAACGGGTTCAGCGGCATTTGCACCGTATCGAAAGGATAGCCGAGCGTGATCATCTTCAGATGCACCGCCGGGTCTTTGTGGCCGGTGAAACCGACGAAGCGCGTTTTCCCTTGCTGCTTGGCTTTATCGAGCGCCTCGAGGACGCCTCCCTGGGCGTAAGCCAGTTCCGGATCGTTGTCAAAACCCACGCCGTGGACTTGCCATAGATCGAGATGATCGGTGCGGAGGCGGATCAAGGACTCTTCGAGCATCCGCAGGGCCAAGCCCGCGTCGCGGCCGTGCGTGCAAACCTTGGTCATCAAAAACGCCTGCTCGCGGCGCCCTTCGAGAGCGCGGCCCAGCCAGTTTTCGGTCTTGCCGTTGTAGTATTCCCAACAGTTGTCGAAAAACGTAATCCCCCCATCGAGCGCCGCGTGCACGATCGCGATCGCTTCTTCGACCGATTTGGGGTCGCCGATGTGATGTCCCCCCAGCCCGAGCGCCGATACTTTAGCATTGGCCCGCCCCAGACTGCGCAGCGGAATCTTGCCGGGAGGAGGGTCCGCGGGGCGTCCGCCCGGCGGAGCGCCGCTGTTGCGGTCCGCAGTCGCAGTAGTCGGTTCCGCAAAGGCAGGCATAATGAGGACTCGCTGAGCACAAGGAATCCAAATCGCGATTCAGCATTGTCCGTGTCGCAGCAAAAGGAGTGCCGCCGCCATTCCACCTAGAATGCTGGCTTTTTCCGCTGCCGCCAAGGCTATCCTTCGCGCGGCTCGCGGCGGCCGCTTGGCCCGGCGGCAGTCAGTGCGGGTCGCCATTGACCGGCCACGCCGCGCTCACTCCTCCCACCGGCTCCCGCGGGTTTGCCGGAACTTATTCGTGAATTTGCTGCGCCAACGCGAGATAGCGATTCTGAACGGTCTCCGCGCCATGCAGCCGTTCGAGCTTGAGAATGCCAAAGTGGAAATGCGCGACGCGGTTGAAGTGGTCCGTAAACGCGGCGTTAATCAGCGCTCCCATGGCGGCGCCGGCGACCGGCACCATCTGCGCCGCTGCCTTCTCGGAAAGCGTGATTTCAAATCGCGAAGCAATCAGGGCGGCCAACCGGACGAGCGCCGGCGACGACTCGCGCAGCCAAGCCTCACCGACTTCCGCCAGCGAATGCCGCGCGAGAAACGTAGCGGCATCGCGCAGCGCCACGGCCAATGCGACCCGGCTCGATAAATAGGCCGACTCCATCGCGTCCAGCGGCCCCTGCGAGCCGAGACTAAAGACTGCCAGACATTGCAACCGGGTCGCCGGATCGCTCAGATCGGCCCCTTCGGCCCGCGCGACTTTGGCAATCGACCGCAGCATCAGCATAGTCGTCACGGGCACCTCCAGCGGCAAGCCGGCCCACCCGAACGCGCCTCCCACGGCTCCGGTTGTCGCGGTCATGGTCGTGTGGCCGTGTCGATCGATGAATTGCCGCAGCCGGCTTGTCGAGGCGGCTTTTTCTGGCGGCAAGGAACGAGCCGCCCATTGCATCGCGCGATCGAGCGCGTGACGTGCCGCGTCGCCGAGGCTCCGGTGGGCCGCCTCGGGGAGCAACCGCAGCAGCCCTTCAATCGGCTTGCCGACCAGGTTCGCAATGCGAATCAATAGGCTTGGCCGATCCAGATAGAGAGCCGCCGCGCGGAGAAAATCGTCTTCCGCCGGGGTTAATCGCGAACGGATCTCGGTTGCCATGATGAACCCTCGAATTCAATGCGTCCGGCGCTCTGTTCGACCGTCCGATGCGCTTCCTGAACGGTCTTTGAAACGCACCCGTCCCACTTGGAAGTTGTCGCTCGTGGCGAGCAGCCTTGCCTCGCGAACCTGCGCCACGGCTCGAGCGTCGCTCGGCCGGCCTTTTCGCTCGCCTGATATCTTTGTTCAGCGTGCGTCCGATGCGCGCCGCTGAATTGTAGGTGTGGCCAAGTCGCAGGTAAAATCGCCTGGCCGATTGTGAACGCTGCGAATGGCGTTCCAACGTCGTTTTCGTCCTGCCGCGTTGTGTTCCCGCGGCGCTCTGGCGTTCCCCGCATAGCTCGATATAGTGAACGGTCGCCACGGCAGACCTTGGCGGGCTATTTGCGAAGGAGAGGTTATTATGATGCACTGGATCGGCTTCGTGATGGGAACCGTCACGATCCTGATCGTGTTTGTCGACACTTTTGAGGTGATGCTCTTGCCGCGGCGGATTGCCCGGGGGAGTCCGTTCGCGCGGCTCTTTTATCGCTGGAGTTGGTTTGCGTGGCGGCGAATCGGCCTGTGGCTGCGGCCGGGCTCGCGGCGCAATGGTTTTTTAGCGACGTTCGGTCCGCTGTCGATGTTCGGATTGATCGTATTGTGGGCCAGCGCGCTGATCTTCGGTTTCGCGCTGCTGCATTGGTCGCGGCCGACACCGCTCCACTTTCCGAATGCTTCGGAAACCGGCTTCCCTTCGTATCTCTATTTCAGCGGCACCACTTTTTTCACGCTCGGCTATGGTGACATCGTTCCGCTCGAAGGTTTTGCCCGCGCGCTGGCGGTGATCGAGGCCGGGATCGGATTTGGCTTTTTGGCCGTGGTAATCAGCTACTTGCCGGTTCTGTATCAGGCTTTCTCCGAGCGCGAACTGGCGATTTCGATGCTCGACGCGCGCGCCGGCTCGCCCCCTAGCGCCGTGGAATTATTAAGTCGGATTGCCTCGTTGAACGGCATCGACGCCTTGGCGCCCTTGCTGCAGCAATGGGAGCGGTGGTCCGCCCAGCTGTTGCAGAGCCAACTATCGTTTCCGGTGCTGAGCTATTATCGCTCACAGCACGACAATCAATCGTGGGTCGGAACGCTCACGACGATTCTTGACACGACGGCGCTATTCATCGTCGCCGAAGACCGCCCCGAAAACTATCAAGCGAAGCTGACCTTTGCCATGAGTCGCCATGCGGCGGTCGATTTGTGCATGGTCTTCAAAACGCCGCCCCTGGCCCCGGCCGTTGACCGGCTGCCGGCGGACGAAATGCGTCGCTTGCAAGCTCTCTTGCGGACGACCCCTTTGCAATTGCGGAACGACCCGAACTTGGACGCCGGGCTGGCCAAGCTGCGCAAACTGTACGAGCCGTTTGTGAACGCGCTGGCGGCGCACTTTCGGTTCGAGTTGCCCGGCTTTTGGCCGGCTCGCGGGGCGGTCGACAATTGGCAAACGAGCGCCTGGACTCCGCGCTCGCCCGACTTGAGCGGCCTGCATCCGATTCAAACCGAAGAAGACCACTTCGGTTAGCCAGCCTGTTCAAGAATTCCACAGATTGCGTCGTCGCACGGATGCGATGGCAAGATGACGGCGCAATTCAACATTTTGCGAGCCATGCGCTGGAGTTCCGCGTCACGCGCGCAATTCTAAAATCATCTCGACTTCAACCGCCATATTGCCCGGCAACGCGGCCATCCCCACTGCGCTGCGCGCGCCGACGCCGTGCTCGGTTCCGAACACTTCGGCGAACAACTCGCTGCAACCGTTGATGACGGCTGGATGCTGGTAAAATTGGGGCGTGCAATTGACCATTCCGAGCGTTTTGACGAGCCGCTCGATGCGGTCAAGACTGCCGAGATAGTGCTTCAAAGTCGCGAGAATCGCAAGGCCCGTCTGCCGCGCAGCCAACTTGCCCGCGGCGAGATCAAGATCTTCGCCGACTCGCCCCAAAATCAGCGTGCCATTCGGCTGGAGCGGCCCATGCCCCGACACATAGACCAATCGATCGACGATCACGACCGGCTGGTAGACGCCGGCCGGCTTGGGCGCGGGGGGCAATTCGAGCTTTAGTTCGACGAGTTTTTTCTCGGCACTCATGGCAAAGGGCTCCGGCGGTAGGGCGATGCACAGGACGCCTAATTTACCGCCGCCGCCGCGCGGCGAAAAGGGGCGGGCCGCCGGCTTGGCGGCCGGTGTTCAGAGCCTTTAATCGACAAAGCCCCGCCAAGCCGGAGGGCCAGACGGGGCTTCAATAGATAGATACTGCGCGGCCGAAGCGTTTTAGATGCGGCAATACTTGTTCCGCCGGACAATCATTCCCAAGCCCAAGAGGCCTAGCCCAGCCAAGACGAAGGCGCCTGGCTCGGGAACCGGTTGCACACTCACGGCGTCGAGGATGATGCCGCCGCTCGGGCTGTCGCTTGCGGAGGTCGAAGCAAAGAGCAACCGCGTGCTCGTGCCGGTCGCTGTGAAGTTGCCGGAATAAAGGATCCAATCCCCGTTCGGCGGACTATTGGTCGAGGTCGAATGGGAAACGCTGTCCGCCAGCAGCGTGCCGGTGCTAAGCAAGTCGGTCACCGTTACGTCAGCCGATTTAACTCCCCCCTCCAGCGGATTGTCGGCATACCAGGGCAATCGAGTGTCGGATCGCTGGTTCAATTATTGCATGGAGGAGCTTCCGGGAAAGTGGTCTCGCGTGAGATCGCGATGCTAGCAACCTGTTGGCTCGGAGGTGAATTCGATGGCGACCGTATTCGTTGGTAAAATT
>DASRSE010000082.1:0-24432 GCA_035656655.1 Pirellulales bacterium | reverse complement strand
TGACTTGGTCGAGCATGTCACGAGCTACGCCGCCAGCGGCAGCGTGGTCAACCAGGGAATTCCTAGGACACAATACCTAATTCTTGACGTCGCTGCGAGGGCTCGTGATGATCGCCGCAGGGCAAGCTTTGCGCGCGTCGTTGTCCCAGGAATGCCGCCTCACATTACTCAGTGCGGCAACCGCCGGCAGCAGACGTTTTTCAAGCCGATGACTATGCCCGCTATCGGGATCTGATGGCTGACGGGTGTCGCCAAGAAGGGGTTGCCGGAATTTGCCTTTTGCGGGCGGTTCATGGTACAGTTCAACGGTCGGTTTCCCGCCGGTTTAGCCCACCTGATCCTACTTTCAAGGATTTCTCTGATGAAGGCCTGTTGCCTGCGCTGGTTGTTGCTGCCTGCCTGTCTGCTGCCGCTGCTGTGGGCTTCGCCTGCCGCGGCCGCGACGCTCGAAAACATCAAGATCACGAGTGATCAGGCGCCGGATTGCTCGTCGCTCAAAGCGATTGTCGCGAGCGTCACGCGCGATTGCAAAACGGACGACGAACGGGCGATTGCGCTTTACAACTTCTGCCGCTATGCGTACTACCATCATGCGTATCCGCAAGAAGACGACGAAATCAGCGCCCTGAAATTGCTCAATGTTTATGGCTGGAGCCTGTGCGGCGGCGAGCATACGGTTCTGGCGGCGCTCTACGAAGCGGCCGGCTTCAAATGGCGATATCGCGGTTGGAGCAATCCGGGGCATACCACGGTCGAAGCCTATTACGGCGGCCGCTGGCACTATCTCGACACGTTCTTGAAGTTCTATAGCTGGATGCCTGACCCGGCGCACCCCGGCCAACGGACGATCGCCGGGCAAGAAGACATTCGCGCGAACAATTCGATCGTGACCGACCAGTTTGTCCTCGATGCGTCGCGCAACGTCTGCTATCAGAAGGATAACGCGTTTGCCTACATCGGCAAGAAAGTCAATTGGACCGCCCCCGCCTTCATGGACTGCGGAGACGATCTGCCAGGCTTGTTGTCCGGAATCAAAAGCAGCAACAACTCCGGCAGCCCGCGCGGCTGGGCGGGAATCAAATTCGACGATGCGGACTATAGCACGGCGGTTAATTTGGCGGCGGGCTATCGTCTCACGCTCGATTGGGATCATTACGCGGGCGATTGGTATTTCCGCGGGAGCAAAACTTGGCCGCAACACACCTGCGGCAACAAGGAATACCGCAATAGCCCCGAGATTGGCCCGCTGCTGGAGCCGTACGCCTTCAAGGATGGCAAGCGCACCTGGTCGAACGGCAAGCTGACCTTCGCGCCCGATCTGAGCAATGGCGCGTTTCTGGCCGATCTAAAAGAGGCCCACAACGCCACGGTCGCCAAAGGCCAGCTGCAACCGCAAGACCCAAGCCAGCCGGCGCGGCTGACGATCGAAATGGCGTCGCCCTATGTCGTCGCCAAAGTCACCAGCGAAATTCAAGGGGGCGCAGGCCTCCAAGCCGAACTCTCGACCGATGGCAAGAAATGGGCTCCTCTCGAACTGGCGAAGCTGAGCGACGCCGTGGCGGGCAAGTATCGCTATCTCTTGCGGCTGACGTTCTCCAAACCGATCACCGCGCTCGACCTCACCAGCATCGTTCAGCACAACCAGCAATCGTTGCCGTATCTCGCGCCGGGCGAAAACACGATCACGGTCTCGGCCGACAACCCTGCCGCCCTGGGCAAGAACCGGTTGGCGATCACCTACGCGTACTGCGTCGGCTCGCGCCGCGACACTCCGGAGCAGATCTTCGACGCTGGCGGACAAATCGCCAGCGGCGGCCATGCCTCGTGGTCGACGACGCCGATCGTGGTGCAAACGATCGTGGACAAGCTGCCTGCCACAATCCATATTCCGGTCCCGACGCCGCGGGCCAATCAGCCGGTCTATCCGAAGATGGTCTTTTTGCGGCGCGAGGTGCTCGCGCCGGGACAGCAACCGCTGGCGACGCCGGTCGCTCCGAGCCAGCCCAAGGCAGAGCCGGGCGAAGTGCTAGCGACGCTGCCAAATCCTTGGATTATGGGAGCCCGCGCCCCGGCGGCCGTGCCGAAGGGCCCGACCAAAACGGCGACCTTGACGCCGACCGCCACGAGCTATGTCAGCGTTGACGGCGAAGCGGTCGATTACCACGCGGTGCGCTGGCCGAAAGAGAACAAGGAGATGTGGGTTTTGTTGGCGCGGTTTGACGCGGCCCAGCTTCCCTCGGCCGATCAGTTTCAAGAGGCGAAGCTGATTCTGTCGGTTCGCGAGGCGCACGACAAAGCCCCGTCGCAAGCTGCCGCCGCCCTACTCGACGCGCCCTTTAAGCCGAAAGAAAAATTCGATTTTGGCAAGCTCGGCCGAACGGTCGGGACCACGATCATTGCCAAAGGAGACGGACCGGGCGCGCAATTCAATCCGGCGAAAACCTACTCGATCGACGTGTCGGCCGCCGTGCGGACTTGGATCAAACAAGGCCAGTGCAACGGCCTCGCCGTGCGAATCGTGCCGAATCGCGCCGTGGACGACGGCTGGACCGTCCGGTTCAGCCTCGACAAAGAGCAGCCATTGCAGCTTCAGATCGTCACGGCCGTTGCGAAGTAACGAAGCGAAGTAACGGCGCGAAGTAATGATGCGAAGTAATATTCCCGCGCAGGCGGGTTGCATTGTTCGTCATTCCCGCGCACGCGGGAATCCAGCGGCGTGCTACAAGGCTCGGACCCGCGGCAGAGGAACGGATGACGTTGGACCCTCATTCCGCGACAAACGATATAACCGGAGCGTCCTCCCTCTGGATTCCCGCCTGCGCGGGAATGGCGAATTGTGAGCCGCAGGAATCCAGCCGTCGCGCCTACACTAACCCTTCGCGCCTACGCCAATCCCGTCGCGCCTACGCCAGCCCCGTCATTCCCGCGCAGGCGGGAATCCAGCGGCGTGCTACAAGGCTCGGACCCGCGGCAGAGGAACGAATGACGTTGGACCCTCATTCCGCGACAAACTGGACCCGGAGCGTCCTCCCTCTGGATTCCCGGCGTGCGCGGGAATGACGAAGACATGGCAAGCGTGGGCGGCCCGGCCGGCAACTGGATTCCCGCGCAGGCGGGAATCCACGGCCTTACGCGGCGCCGTTCGCTGAGGCTTTGAAGGCGTCAGTTAGCAATCCGGGCCTTGCGTTTCGCGACGCGGCAAGATGCCGCGTGTACGAGAACGAGCGTTCCGCGTTCAATGCTCGTACGTATAGACGTTGGCTTCCCACGGAGTGAACGCGTCCTCGAATTCTTGGCCGTCGCCGAGCTTTTTGCCGGTCCGCGCGTTGATCAGATTCACGACCGGCTGGGCGAAGTGCAGTCCTAGGCGGGTGTGCTCCTTCCCGAGGTCGCCAGCAGTGGCCCCGAAACTATTGATTGTGGCGCCGCGCTCGATGTTTTTGATCACGCAGAGCGTGGTGCTCGCGCCATTTTTCCAGAAGATGGTTTCGAGCTCTTGGCCAGGCTGTTTGTTTTCGGTCAATTTCAAGCGCGGTTCGACTCCGGCCGCTTTGAGGATTTCGCTGAGCCGCTCGATCCACGGCCCGCCGCTCTGCTTGCTCCGCTGGAGGAGATAGGCGATGGGCGACAAGTTGAGATAAACCGCGTGGGGCGCGGCGACGCGGACGGTCGCCGAGCTGCTGGTCTGGCCCGCTTTTCCGCCTGGCAGCGCCTTCAGACCGCGCTCGTAAACAAGCAAGCCGAGATCCTCATTCGCATGTTCGTTGGCCCAGGTCTTGGCGCTGAACGAACCGCCTCGTTCGCCGTCGACTTCGGTCAGCGTGTGGCCGCCGAGAAAGCCCTTCGCCAGATCGTGCTCGACTTGGAACAGGCTGTCGAGCGCGCCGGTCGGCCGCATCTTGCCGTGCGCATCGCAAATGCCGCAAAGGTGATCGGCGATCACGGTCCCTCCGCCCGCCGCGAAGTCGCGAATGGCCTGAGCTTCTTCGTCGCTCAAGCAGAGCGCCCGATTGAGGATCAGGACTTTCGTTTTGTGCTTGGTCAACGCGCCGCCGAGCAGATCGTCTTGTTGAATGAACTTGGCTTGGATGCCGAGGTCTTCGAGCGATTTGAGCCAGCCGATCCGCGTTAGGTTGCTGGTCGAGAGGCTATTGTCCATCGACGAACTGCGGTTCGGCCACGTCCCTTTGTGACAGGCCGCGTCGAGGGCCCAAGTGACTTGGATGCTGGGATGGCTGTAATAGATCGCGACCGGATCGCTGAGGAACACGCCATTGATGATCTTCTCGGAGAGCGGGCCTTGCACCTCGGCAAACGTCGCGGCGTTCGCCAGAATGTGCGGCGCGACCTTGCCGCTGTTGAACCAGCCCTCGGGCCACGCGATCACCCCGCGGTTGCCGTGGCAGAGATAGTACCAGAGAAACCAAGCATCTTGATGGGGCTGCTTGCTCGAGAAAAAGGTTTGCACGTGCGGCCGGTCTTGCGTCCAAAAGCTGCGGAGAATCTCGTTGCTGCCGCCGATGTCGTAGGCTTCCATCCACTGCACCGCCTTGCAAAGCTTGCGATAATCGTATCCTCCCCAGGCGTTCGGGCTTTGGCCGCCGACGAAGCCGGCCGGCGTTTTCGGATCGAGCGTGTTGGCATAGCGGGTCAGCTCGGCCAAGCAATCGGCGAACTGCGTATCCATATAACCGCGCCAGTCGCACCATTGGCTCAAATTGAGCGCCGGCAACTGCGCCGGTTCAAGTTGCTGCCGAAAATGCTCGAAGCTGAGCGGCTGAATCACCTCGAACGAGGCGTATTTCGTCCCGTATTCTTGATTCAGTTTTTGAATCGTGCCGTACATCGCTCGCAGCGCTTGGCGATAGCCGGCGACGGAAGCAGGATCGCCGTCGACCTCGGCCGGCGAGCAGAAGCTGCCGAGGCTGATTTCGTCGTCGAGCGAGTAGGCAAGCACGCTTGAATTCTTGGCGCTGGCCACATTCTGCTTGATGAAGCTTTTGAGCTTGGCGATCGTGGCCGGTTCGGCCAAGCTGTTGGGTCGGATGAGGATCTCTTTTTTGCGGAGCACCTCGTCGGCTCGATTGCTCAGGTGCAGATAGCCTTTGTCGGCCGTGTGATCGACGTAGAACGGCCAGCCGGTTTGCTTCGCGAACTTTTCGAGTCCTTCGTTGGAACGATCGATGTGAAAGGCGTGCAGATTGGCTTGCTCGTACAGGTCCTTGTCTTTGGTGACATCAGTTTGAAATTGCCAGACGAGGATTTCAAAGCGCCGCCAGTTCTTGCCCGGCGGAATCGCCGCGACTTCGTCCTCCGCGCCGCGGACCGCTCCGCTGAACACAAGAACCGCCAGCGCGCAGCAGCCAACCCAACCAATTCGCAACATGATTTCCTCGCGGGGTCAAAAGCAGGCTCCGGGCGCGGAATGCGCCGCGCGCGGAGCCGTGGAAGGGGAGGCCGCCGAACTGGCGAGCGGCCGAAAAAACGTCGCTATCACTTTGGCCCGCACCGTCAACTCTTGGACGGCGAGGCGCTTGCCGACGAAGCGTTTTTCAGCGCTACCTTATTTCTTCGCCAACTCGGCTTCGATCGCTTTGACCACTTCGGGCGAGTCCGGTTGTACTTTCGGCTCGAAGCGATCGACGACTTCGCCGTTGCGGCCGATCAAGAACTTGGTGAAGTTCCACTTGATGGGGCCGGCGAATTTCGGGTCGGTCTCTTTCGACGTGAGAAATTTGTAGAGCGGCGCTTGGTCCGCGCCGAGAACGGTCGGCACCTTGCCCAGCATGACAAACTTCACGTCGTACGTCTTGCTGCAGAATTCGGCGATCTCGTCGTTCGTGCCCGGCTCTTGCTTGCCAAAGTCATTGACCGGCACGCCCACGATCACCAATCCTTGGCCGGCAAATTTTTCGTGCAGGGCCTCCAGGGGCTTATATTGCGGCGTATTGCCGCATTTGCTGGCGACATTCACGATGAGCACCACCTTGCCTTGAAACGAGGCGAGGTTCACTTCTTGTCCCGTCAGCGTCTTCATTTTGAAATCGAGGGCCGGCGCCACTTTTTTGCTTTTCGCTTCGGCCGCCGCGCCGGGCCGCGCGATGAAACCAGCCAACATCAAGGCGACGCAAAACATTAAGATCGAGCGCATGGGGGAGATCTCCAAGGTGGGAAAATGGGCAGGACGAAAGTCCGCTTATTCTACTTGCCGGCGGCGCGAATCGCGAGTCCCCCGAAAACCCTCCCTTTTTTTGCCCCCGGCGCGCGGCCATCCGCGCCGCCCTTCCGCCTAGGCAGACCCGGTTTATTTCGTCATTCCGGCGCGGGCAGGGGCCGGCTTACTGCGTCATTCCGCGACGCAGCCCGTGCCGGTTTAACTCGTCATTCCCGGCGACGCAGCCCGCGCGGGTTTAACTCGTCATTCCCGCGCAGGCGGGAATCCAGCGGCATGCTACAGGGCGCGGACCCGCGCGAGAGGAACGCGTGACGCTGGACCCGCATTCCGCGACAAACTGGACCCGCAGCGCCCTCCCACTGGATTCCCGGCGTGCGCGGGAATGACGAAGACATGGCGGAGCGTGAATAGCCGGGCCGGCCACTGGATTCCCGGCGTGCGCGGGAATCCGGCGGTTTGCTACTGCGAGGCGCGCCCGCACTACTCGTCATTCCCGCGCAGGCGGGAATCCAGCGGCACGCTACAGGGCGCGGACCCTCGGGAGAGGAACGCACGACGCTGGACCCGCATTGTCATTTCGCTGTATACCCGCAGCGCCCTCCCACTGGATTCCCGGCGTGCGCGGGAATCCGGCGGTTGGCTACTGCGCGGCGCGCCCGCACTACTCGTCATTCCCGCGCAGGCGGGAATCCAGCGGCACGCTACAGGGCGCGGACCCGCGGGAGAGGAACGCACGACGTTGGACCCGCATTGTCATTTCGCTGTATACCCGCAGCGCCCTCCCTCTGGATTCCCGCCTGCGCGGGAATGACGAAGACATGGCGGAGCGTGAATAGCCGGGCCGGCCACTGGATTCCCGGCGTGCGCGGGAATGACGAATTGAAAGTAGCGGGAATGACGAAGAACACGTGCGGCGACCGAAGCGGAGGCAAGCCGCGTTAGCCGGCGCGGCGCTGGCGGTGGTATTTCCAGCCGGGAATGAAGAAGCAGGCGGCGGAGACGAAGCCAAAAATGGTCAGGCCATAGGTCGGAAACAGAGCCATCACCAGCGCGGTCGAGAATAGTGCGGCCGCCTCGACATAAAAAGCTCCGGTCAAAATGCCGGCCTTAAACAAGAACACCATTCCGCTGAGGATTCCGAGCACGGGCGATAAGGTCAGGACCGGCAAGCCGAGGATCATTTCCAAAAAGAACAAGAGGATGCTGCCGATGATGCTGGCGGCCCAGGCATGGGCGATTTGCCGTTCGACGAAGGTGACCGGCCCGGCCCGGCGGCGCAAAGCCCAAAAGATCGGCGCCCAGACGAGCAGGCCGCCGGCCCAGATGAGCAGATAGGGCCACGGGCTGCGGATCGCGCTCAATTGCAGCCAATTCGTGCTAACACAGAGCGCCAAGAGAACGACGCTATGCCACATCCAGAGCAGTCCCCAGCTTTCCAGCACGGTCGCATGGTGCGTTTCGCGAAAGAGGCGGCTGAGGATTTGCGAAATGCCGCCGCTCCGCGCGGCGATCGGTTCGCCTTGCAAATAG
The DNA here is from genome assembly GCA_035656655.1 of Pirellulales bacterium. GTDB lineage: Bacteria > Planctomycetota > Planctomycetia > Pirellulales > DASRSE01 > DASRSE01. Next base: position 16,727 of record DASRSE010000082.1, on the reverse strand, counting down.
GCTTGCAAATCGTCAGCGAATGCGGCCGCCGTCGGGTAGCGCAATTCGGGCGGCTTTTGCAGCGCCCGCAGCGCGATCATTTCCAACTCGCGGTCCGCCTTGGCGTTCACGAGCCGCGGCGGCAATGGATCTTGTTCGAGCACCATCATCAAGGTGTCCAAGGGCGAAGCCGCTTGAAATGGCGGCCGGCCTGTCAGCATCGCATAGAGCACGGTCCCTAGACTGTAAATATCGCAGGCCGGCCCGACCACACCGCGGCTGCCGGCGGCTTGCTCAGGCGCGATATAGCTGGGCGTTCCGAGAATGGCGCCGGTTTGGGTCAGGTGCGTCGGCGCGAGTTCGGCGGCCGGCTCGCTGGCGGCCCGCTCGAACCCGAGCAGATTGACGGAATCTCCGAACCGTTTGGCCAGGCCAAAATCGGTGACATGCGGTTCGCCTTGTTCATCGAGCAAAATATTCGAGGGCTTCAGGTCGCGATGGAGGACGCCGTGCTGATGCGCGAAATGAATCGCGCGGCAGACCTTGGCGAGGAGCCGAGCCGCTTCGCGCGGGGCGACCGGGCCTTCGGCTAGCCGTTTGGCCAGCGTGCTGCCGGCGACATACTTCATGCTAAAATAGGGTTTGCCCTCGATTTCGCCGACTTCATATACCGGCACGATGTTCGGATGCTCGAGCCGCGCGGCCGCCTCGGCTTCGGCGCGAAAGCGAGAGAGTTCCGCCGCCGTTGCAACATCGCCGCGCAAGATCATTTTCAGCGCGACGAGCCGATTCAAGCTGATCTGCCGCGCTTTGTAAACCACGCCCATCCCGCCGCGGCCAATCTCCTCGAGGATTTCGTAATCTCCCCACTGGCGCGGAGCGGAAACGGCAACCGCGGCGGTCAAGTTCGCGCGCGGCGCTTCCGCGCGGACCGGCTCGGCCGACGCGCCCGCTCGGCTGGCGCCGCTCGAGGAGTCCGCCGACCGCTGCGCGCGTTGGCCCACCGCTTCGGCCAACATGATCGCGCCCCACAATTGACGGACCTCGTCGGCCAAGTCGGGCTCCGTGGCGGTAAAACGGCGATAATCGACCGCTGCGCCTGCGCGCTGCGCCGCCGACATTTGCTCCAGCAAGCGGGCCAATCGCTCCTCGCGCGCGTCGTGCGCGGCCGGAGGGTTCAGCGGAGGGCCGGCGGCGGATTGGGAAGCGGACATAGGGTGCCAACAGAATCCGGGCGCGGCGCTATTTCGAGCCTGCGTCTTTGCCCGAGCTGCCTTGCAAGAAGTAGACGATGACATTCAGCGCGATCCGGGCGGCGTCTTCGCGGACGTAGCCTTCGCATTCGAGCGATTGGTGGTTCTCCAGGGCGCAGCTCAAATCGTACGGAGAAAAAATAATGGCGTAGCGATCGCCGACTTTGATCCCCTCAAGTTCGGCCGGCCCTTCGCGGAATTTCACTTTAAGCGGGTCTTCTTCGCCGCCGGCTTGCGGTTCGCGCCGCTTCACTTTGGAAAGATCGTAGCCTCCTTGTCGATCGCTCAGGAGCGGGTCGGTTGGCGGAATCGGCTTTAAGGGATTTTGCGGAAAGATCGCCTGCATTTCGCTGCGGAACGACGCGGCGAACGCCTTGTTGGCGCAGATCGCGTCGGCCAGCATCGTGCCTTCGCCGTCGATAATGTATTTGCGCAGCGCTTCACGCTCTTCTTTCGACAGGCGGAACGCCGAGCGCCCATGCATGAAAACGAGCGGATAGTTGTACAGCTTCTCGTCGGTCAGCGTGACTTGCCGCGGGTCGATTCCAACGCGAACGTGCAACTGCTTCTCGGCAAACATCAGGACGTTTGGCAACGCGCCCGGCGCGATGTCGCTGCCGCCGGCATGGCGCACGTTCGCGACGTACAGCTTGCCGCGCTCGGTTTTGTCTTGCTTCTGATCATCGGACAAGGTCGGCAGCAATTCGTCCTTGAACTTCGGATCGCGATTGGTCGCGTAAGCCAGCACATTGATGCCGATGGCGAACGCGGCGTCGATCTGCGCGCGAATTTTCTCGGGATACTTGCGGTCGCGCTCGCGATCGAGATGGCCCAATTCCCAGTAGCACGACAGATTGCCCGGCGGATCGGACGGCCGCGACGGCGGCGCGTAGACAAAGCAGGTCCGGCAGCCATAATCAATTCCGTATAGCGGCCGAACCAATTCCGGCGCGATCCGCTCTTCGGCGTGCCAAATCGGATGCTCCGGCGGCAGCAGCTTCAGGCCATATTCCGGCTCGGGAAACATTTGCTTCACGAGCTCTTGAATGCCGCGATGAAACTCCGCGCACTCGGGGCAAGTCGCCTCGGCAAAGATGAAGCCGCCACGGTTAATATAGTCGCGGAGCAGGCGAACCTGGGCCGGCGTAAAGACAGGCCGCTGGCTGCCGTTCAAAAACAAGACCGGCGTTTGCTCGAGGTCTTCCACGGTCGAGCGTTCGAGGTCGATGACTTGATAGATGAGCGGGCGCGACCACTTGCCTTCGACGTAGACCGTCAGATTCGCCAAATCGGAGCGGTGATGGTTCCAATCCTGGTCGGGGCCGTATTTGAGTTTGGAAATGAGGACCGGCCGCCGCCCTTTCGACAAGAACAAGAGGCCGAGGCTGGTGCTGATGTTCTTGTCGTTGTTGTTGTCGGGCGATTCGCGCGTCTGCCACCAACCACTCGTCTTGTCTTGCTCGTCGATCAAAGCGCGCGAGCCCTCGCGGTACCAATCGTGCGTGCCGACAAAGCGCCGCGCGCTCATGCGGCCGGCCCGCTCCAGCCCGTACAAGTAGTACAGCCGCCAGATCGTGGCTTGATTGAGCATGGCGAAGCCGCCGCCGGCGACGGGGTTCGCGTTGACCGTGAAATTATGGCCGAGCCACTCCAACCCGCGCTCGACTGAATCGACCCGCTGTTGCTGGCCGCAGCAGAGAACGCGATCGCCTTCGACGACGGCGTCTCCCTTGGAGGTGTGGCCCAGCGCGATGATCATCGATGAGATGCCAGCGCAGGTCATGCTGCCGGTGCCGGCGTTGCCCGGGTGATAGCCCCAGGAACCGTCGGGGTTTTGGACCGACTCCCAATATTTGCGGGCCAGTTGCCAGACCTGAGGGTTGACCTTGGCGCCAGCCAGCTCGGCTTCATGCAAGGCTAGCAAGGCAAACTGCGCGTTGGAGTTATCGCCGCCGGCGACAAAGTTCATCCCCCCGCTCCCCTCGTAGGACCACGCGCCCGGCAGCTCTCCGCCGGTGATCTGCGACGAGGCCAGCATGTTGGCATTGCGCGAGATGAGGCTCAGATCTTTTTTCGGCGTCGCCGCGCAGAAGACCATCGTTTGCAGGGCGACGGCGTAGGTCTTGTCAGGCTTTTTCAGCCGCAGATAGCTGAGCGACTTGGCCATCTTCGGATCGTCGGTCGGAACTCCCGCATTCAAGAGCGCCAACGTGACGAGCGACGTCACGCCGTAGGTGATGCCGACGTGCTCGTCCCAGCTGCCATCCGGTTTTTGCTGGTCCTTCAAAAACCGGACCGCCTTGGCGATCGCGCTGCGGACTTCATCGCCTTTGAGTTCGGCGCCGCGGACCATGGCCGCCGACCACCCCAGCCAAACCATCAGCACGAGCAGGCGCAAGCGGAGCGACGACATGCGAGCATTCCCTGAGAAAGACGAGCGAGGCGATCCCTCTGCACCTCTTATCTTAGATGGATCGCCACGGCAGGGCAACGCGCCGCCTGGCGGCAATTGCTGATCTTCGCCGGCAAAGATACAATCGAATTGCCAGACGGCTCGTCGCGCACGCGGGACGACGCCGCTCCTCCTGTTCTTCGTCCCCCGGCGGCCGCCGGCCCAAGCCCAACAAAGGAACGCATGTCGACGGTTAATAAGCCACGCAGCTTGGGCGATATCCTGCAAGAGTTTGCCCATCATCGCAAACTGATGCAAGAAGAGTTGCAAAAGGTCATCGTCGGCCAAGGCGAAGTGATCGAGCAAATCTTCGCTGCTATTTTCACCCGCGGACATTGCTTGTTGGAAGGGGTGCCAGGGCTGGCCAAAACGCTCATGGTCAGCACATTGGCCCGCATTCTGGACATCGGCTTCAAGCGGATTCAGTTCACGCCTGACTTGATGCCTTCGGACATCACCGGCACGAACGTGCTGGAAGAAGACGAAAACGGCCGCCGCAATTTCCGCTTCGTGGAAGGGCCCATCTTCACCAACATCCTGTTGGCCGACGAAATCAACCGGACTCCGCCCAAAACCCAGGCCGCCTTGCTGCAAGCGATGCAAGAGCGCGAGGTTTCGGTCGGTCAAACGACCTACACCTTGCCCGACCCGTTCTTCACGATTGCCACGCAAAACCCGATCGAGCAAGAAGGGACCTATCCCTTGCCTGAGGCCCAGCTCGACCGGTTCATGTTCAATATCAAGGTCGATTATCCCACGCTCGAAGAAGAAGAACAAATCCTCAGCACGACGACTCGCAACGAAAAGCCGGAGGTCCACAAGATTTTGTCGGGCAAGGCAATCGTGAATTTGCAAGCGCTGGTGGGACGCGTGGCGGTCAGCGAACACATCATCAAGTACGTGTCGCGGCTCGTTCGGTCGACGCGTCCCAAAGACGCCGCCGCGCCGCAGTTTGTCAAAGACTGGGTCGATTGGGGCGCCGGTCCGCGGGCCGGGCAGTTTTTAATTCAAGGAGGCAAGGCCCTGGCCGCAATGGAAGGCCGTTTTTCGGTGGCGATTGCGGATGTTAAGAAGATTGCTATTCCTGTCTTGCGGCACCGCATCAGTTGCAACTTTCAAGCGCAAGCCGAAGGAATGACGAACGAGGACGTGGTGAAAAAGTTGCTCGCGCTGATTCCCGAACCGGAAGTGCCCAAGTTCACGAAATGAGGCGCGGCCCGCCATGTCCGACACGCTTCCGTTGGCTGGCTTGCGCGTCCTCGATTTGTCGCGGATTCTCGCCGGCCCCTTCTGTTGCCAGATTCTGGGCGATCTCGGAGCCGATGTGGTCAAGGTCGAACGCCCGCTCCGCGGCGACGACACGCGGCAGTGGGGACCGCCTTTTCTTGGCGAGCCAGCCTTGCTGCAAAGCGCCTACTTTCTGGCCGCCAATCGGAACAAGCGCTCGCTGGCGCTCGATTTGGCCACCGACGCCGGGCAACAAATCCTGATCGACCTGATTCGCCGCGCCGACGTGCTCGTCGAAAACTTTCTGCCGGACAGCGCGCAGCGGCTCGGCTTGTCGCCGGCTCGCTTGCAAGAACTGAACCCAGACCTCGTCAGTTGCTCGATCAGCGGATTCGGCCGCACCGGGCCGCTCGCCAATACGCCTGGCTACGACCTGGCGATTCAAGCCGCGTTGGGGCTGATGTCGATTACAGGCGAAGCGGACGGAAGCCCCCTGAAAGTCGGCGTCGCAATCACCGATATCATCGCCGGTCTCTATGCCGCCACCAGCGTGTTGGCCGGTCTCTGGGCGCGGGGACGCGGCGTGCCCGGCCGCGCGTTCGATTTGGCGCTGGCCGATTGCACGTTGGCCAGCTTGGTCAACGTGGCCCAATCGGCGCTCTTGACCGGCCTTCCGCCGGTCCGGTTCGGCAATGCCCATCCGAATATCGTGCCCTATGAAGCGTATGCCACCGCCGATGGCCACCTCGTGCTGGCGATCGGCAACGACCGCCAATGGGCACGGTTTTGCGCGGCCTGCGGCCAGTCGGCCTGGGCGACCGACGCGCGGTTTGCCACGAACCCGGCGCGCGTGGAACAGCGAACGAGCTTGAACGCGCAGCTCAGCGCGCTCTTGGCGACGCGCTCCACGAAAACTTGGCAAATCTTGTTGACGGAGCACGCGATCCCGCACGCGGCGGTAGCGCCGGTCGATGAAGTGCTGGCCGCGCCGCAGACGGCCGCTCGGGGCATGGTGCAAACGGTTCGCGACAGCTCGGGCCGAGAATATCAAATCCTCGGCAGCCCGATTCACTGGGATGGGGAGTCGCCGCGCGGCAGCGTGGCCGAGGGAAACTCGGCCCCGCCGCAACTCGGCGAGCAGGGGCGAACCGTGCTGCAAGAATGGCTCCAATGCACGCCGCAGCAAATCGCCGACTGGAAGGCGGCCGGCGTCGTCGGCTGAAGGGCGACGAAAGGAGATCGACCGCATTGGCACGCCTGTTGCTAGCCGGGCTTGCGAGCGCCAAACGCCGCGAAGACGCTATTCTTGTGCAGGATTTCGACCTCCTGAAAACCGACCGCTCGCAATAGATCAAGCTGAAACATCAGCGGCCGCGGAGTATCTTCTTGCTCGATGTACGCAAAGACCTGGTCGCGATACGCTGCGTCTTTCACCTGCGCCAGATAGTCGCCGTAGCGTTCCCACATCAGCGCTTGCACGGCGCGATTGGAATGCTCAATCAGGTCGGAAATCCAAATCGAGCCGCCCGGCCGCAGCGCCCGATAGAACTTGGCGAACACCGCTTGCCATTCTTCGTCGCCGCGCAGGTGGTGCAGGACCGCGGCGGCGAGAATCAGATCGAACGAGCCGTCCTTCAATTCGATCGTGCGAATGTCTCCTTGGATTGGCACGACTTGGCCTTGGCTCGCGCGGCCCACCCGTTCAACGGCCCGCTCGAGCATTGGCTGGCTGAGATCGATCAAGGTCACCTCGAGATTCGGCAAATGGCCGAGCAGCTTGAGGGTATAGTTGCCGGCGCCGCAACCGACGTCGCAGACGGCGCGGGCGGCGGGAGTCGTGCGCGCGGCGGCCGCGGCGATGAGCTCGAGCGCCAAGGGGGCGTCGATCGTCGCCGATTGGCCCGTCGCTAAGTTGGAAAAACGCTCGACGTCGCGATCAAAGCGCTCGCGAATCTGGGCTACGGTCGATTTGGCCATGGGTCGTGAGAAATGGCAAACAGAGGTTCAAGCAAAGCGGCGCATCCTATCGTAAAGGGTTCACTCGGCGAACGAAAGGAGCCTCTGCGCGCCAAGCGAATCGTTTCCATATCGCCGAAATTGGGGGAACACGGGCGAAGCAGTCGTACGGTGGGACCCACTCGCGCAGCGAGTGCAGGCCCACTAAGCACGGCGAAACGACCGGGTACGGGATGCCACGATTCCAAGTCTCGCCTCCTTTCAGACAGAGAAATCCGTCGCAGGTTCGGCCCCGGCTCTGTTGAATGAGTCGCGCCTGCGTCATAATTGACGGCGCCATTTGATGTTATTTTTCTGTTCTTGTCCGCTTCATGCGCTTTTGCCGTGGAAACTCCTCCGCCCCTGGTTGTCAGTCCGTCTCGCGTCACTCGGCGGAGTCCGCTCCAGTTCGAGCAGCATCATGCCGATCCGACTTGCGCCGCTCGGCAGGCAATCCTGCACACGCCGCACGGGCCGGTGCGGACGCCGGCGTTCATGCCGGTCGGCACATTGGCTGCCGTGAAGGGGCTCGAGATCGAACAACTGCGCGCGACCGGCTCGCAGATGATCTTAGCCAACACCTATCACTTGGCGCTGCGGCCCGGCGCGGAGGTGGTCGCCAGCCTAGGAGGGTTGCACGCTTTCATGGGCTGGCCAGGGCCGATTTTGACGGATAGCGGCGGGTTTCAAATCTTCAGCCTCGCCGAAAAAACGAAAATCACCGAGGCGGGCTGCGCCTTTCGCTCGCATCTCGATGGGAGTTTGTTCGAGCTGACGCCGGAGCGAGCGATCGAAATTCAAGAGGCCCTCGGTTCCGACATCGCGATGGTTCTCGATCACGTCGTGGCGTTGCCGAACGCGCCGGAGGTCGTGCGGGCGGCGATGGATCGGTCCATTCGCTGGGCCGAACGCTGTCAGCGCGCCGCGCGCCGGCCCGACCAGGCCCAATTTGCGATCGTGCAAGGGGGACTCGACCCGGCGCTGCGGCGCGAGTGCGCACAGCGGCTGGCGGAATTGGATTTCCCCGGCTATGCGGTGGGCGGGCTCTCGGTCGGCGAACCGCCCGCGGAAATGTATCGAGCGCTCGACGCGACCGTGCCGCATCTGCCGGCTGATCGGCCGAGGTATTTGATGGGGGTCGGGCGGCCGCAGGATTTGCTGGAAGGAGTCCGCCGCGGGATTGATCTGTTCGACTGCGTGATGCCTACGCGCAACGGCCGCAACGCGCTCGCGTTCACCGCGGCCGGTCCCATGCGATTGCGCAACAAACGGTTCGAGCGCGATCCGCGGCCGCTCGAGGAGGACTGCCCGTGCGTTGCGTGTCGCCGCAGTCGCGGTTATTTGCGGCACCTGTTCATGGCGAACGAAATGCTCGGCCCGATTTTGGTCTCGATTCACAATGTGACCTATTATCAGCGGCTGCTGGTGGGCGCTCAGACGGCGATCGCGGCCGGCCGCTTCGCGGCGTTCTGCGCGGAGCAATATCACGGCTGGGAAGGAGGGCTTTCGGACGCAGCCCGGCGCGAGTCCCCCCCTGCCGATTGCACGGAAAATGCCTGACAGATGGCCAGCGCGCGACACGCAGGCCAACGGCGATTTTCAGAATTTTTTGCGAATTCTTTGCAAAAACGATGAAAAAACGCGGCGGAGTTGGCCTAGAATTGTTTAGCGGGTTCGGCGAGAATCAGGACATAAAGCCCAATGCAGCCCTCAGGGTCGGCTGCACGGTTGCAGATCACTCGAAAACTATGGCTAACGGCGAAATGCACACCCCTCCGGATACGTGCGAACTCGAATTGCGCCAAGATGGGGCGGTTCTCGTCCGCGTGCGCTCGCAGCCCGTGAACGGCCGCACCTTGCCGGACGCCGTCTTCGCCTTCCGCGTCGGCGACCCCCAATATTCTTATTGGGAACAACAACTGCGCGAGCGCCAATTGGTCCGCTCCTAACCGCTTGGTGAATACTCCCCCAGGCGGCTATTTTTTGTCGCGCGGAATGACCGACACGCTGCCGTTGTTTTCGAGCACGGCAAAGCGAACTTCATGCGGGCCGGCACAGCCTGAATTGCGCAGCGAGGCCTCCAATTCGTGCAGCGTCATCTGCACTTGTTGCATGGCCGCGTGATCCACCTTGCCGTTGTGGATCAAGATGACCGGCCGCCCTTCAATCAGCGCTTCCAGGCGCTTGCTGCGAAACGTCAGATAGCTCACGAGATAATTCAACGCGACCAGCGATACGGCCAAGATCAGGCCGCCAGTAATGCTGTTGTCGCCGCCGTTCATCGAGTTTTGCACGGCGTTGCTCAAGACCAAGAGCAGCACCAGATCGAACGGCGAAAGCTGGCCGACTTGGCGCTTGCCTGTCAGCCGCAGCAACATCAACAAGAAGATGTAGACGACGACGGCCCGAATGGGAAACTGCCACCACTCAATATCGGTGGGCCACAATCCTTGATGATGGACTTCGCCGTCGGCGAACAGAGTCACGGGAGCCCAATGCAGAAAATTCCCCATGCAGACCGCTCCCTCGCTCGTTGAGTCGCCAACCGCAGTCAGTTCAAAGCGGCCCAGGCAAGCGGCCGGCGCGACGCAGGCCGCGCGCCGGCCATTGGAGCAAATCGGCGCGGTTTTGTCAGCGGTCCAAAAAGTTCCGACCGGCCGTGCGCGAGGGCCGCGACGCCGCCGGTAGCCGTTGCCCTCGAACCGCCGCGTGTCGAGACGCACCGCGGCATGCGGAAGCAAGGGAGATCTGCCGCCCCTGGCCTTACTCGTACCGCAGCGCTTCGATCGGATCGAGCCGCGAGGCCTTCCAGGCCGGATAGAAGCCGAACACCACCCCGACCGTCGCCGACACGGCGACGGCTCCGATAATGGCGGGAATCGACGGTTCGGTCGGCCATTTCATAAAATACCGAACCATCGCTGACGAGCCGCGGCCGAGCAAGATGCCGACCGCCCCGCCGAGCAAACAGAGCACCACCGCCTCGACCAAAAACTGGCGGAGGATGTGATAGGCGCGGGCGCCTACGGCCATCCGCAAGCCAATTTCGCGGGTTCGCTCCGTCACGGAGACGAGCATGATATTCATGATGCCGACTCCGCCGACCACCAGCGAAATGAGCGCCACGACCAACAGCAGCCCGCCCATTAGCACGGAGGTGGATTCGAGCGTCTTGGTGATTTCGGTCATGTCGCGGATATTGAAATCGTCATCTCGGCCCGGCCCGATATGGTGGCGATCGCGCATCAGGTCGGTAATTTGATCCGTGGCGTCGGGGATTTCTGCGGCCGAGACCGCGCTGGCCACCACCTGATCGACATTGGCGAAGTGAACCGCCCGCGGCCGATCGGCGGCCTCGGTGGTCGACACCGTCGGATACAGTTGCGGAGCCTGCGGATAGAGGTTGCTGAGCGTATTCACCGCATCGCTGGCCGCCGCCGCGGCGGAGCTTTGATTCGTGTTGGAGAGCGTCAGTCCGCTCACGCGAAATTTGATCGTCGTCCAAGGCGCGATCACGACATCGTCCTGATCCGAACCGAAACCGTTCGCCCCCTTGCGGCTCAGCACGCCAATCACTTTGAACGGAGTGTTATGAATCCGAATCTCTTTGCCGACGGGCGATTCGCCCTGAAACAGGCCGCGCTTGATCGTTTGGCCAATGACGCAAACCTGGGCGACTTTCTTGACGTCGGTATCGGTAAACATAGCCCCTTCGTCCAAATCGGCCCAGTCGCGGATATTCAAGAACGACGGAGTCGTGCCATACACATAGAGGGGCGACCAATTGCGATTGGAATAGACCAATTGCACGCGGGTGCGGACAATCGGCGCCACCTCGGCCACGGCGGGACACTGCGCCAGAATCTCATCGGCGTCCTGCGGCGTGAGCGAGACGGCCGTGCCGACCCCTTGGCTGACGCCATTGTTTGAAGCGGCTTCTGGCTGAATGAGGAGCATGTTGGCCCCCATGCTGGCGATCGATTTTTGGATGGCGTTCTTGGACCCTTGGCCAATTTCCACCATCGCGATCACCGCGCCGACGCCGATAATCACCCCCAGCGCCGTCAGCAACGAGCGCATTTTGTTGCGCCGCAAGGCATTCAAGGCGGTCCGAAAAGTGGGCGGCAAAAGGCCAAACAGATTCACCCCGCCGCTCGGTTCGGCATCGGCCTCCCCATAAATTCCGACCGGCTCTCCAATCTTGGGGGCGGCGGCATGTGCCGTGGCCAGCGCGGTGCGATCGCGGGCCGCTACCGCGCCGCCCGCGGCGAGCGCTTCGCCGTGTGCTAAGACCGCGGTGCCGTGGGGGACGCCGGCCGCGACCGCCAACTCCTCGTGAAGCGGCTCGCCGCCAGGTTCATACGCCCCTGGGCGATGGGAGACCGCGCCGTTCGCCTGGGCCATCGCGCCATTGGCCTGGGCCACTGCGCCATTCGCCTGGGAGACGGCCGGCTGCGCACCGTTGACGCCCGGGTCGCCTCCGTGTTCCGAATGGCCGTTTGCATCAAGGCGATCACGAACTTCGTCGTGGCCACGGACTTCATAATGGCCGTTGGTTGCGCTGGCGCCGTTCGACGGCGGGACGATGCCTGGGGCCCGCGTTTCGGGCGCGCCGTCGCTTTCGACCTGGCCGTCTTTGATGCGAATGACGCGATCGGCATAGGTCGCGACCTTGGGATCGTGGGTCACGAGGATGACCGTGATTCCCTCGGCGTTCAACTCGCGAAACATCTGCAAGATTTCGATGCTCGTTTTCGAGTCGAGATTTCCAGTCGGCTCATCGGCCAGCACCAAGGCAGGTTTGTTCACGAGCGAGCGCGCAATGGCGACGCGTTGTTGTTGGCCGCCCGACATCTGGGACGGTTCGTGGTCCAGGCGTTCGCCGAGCCCAACTCGCTTGAGCAGCGATTTGGCCAGCCGCCGCGACTCGGCGTGCGAGGGCCATTTCGGCGCATAGTCGAGCGGCATGATGACGTTTTGGATCGCCGACGTGCGGGCAAGCAAGTTGAAGCTCTGGAACACGAAGCCGAGCTTGTTGGTGCGGACCAAGGCGCGTTCATCGGGCGTGAGCTGGCTCATTTCTTCGCCATCGAGCCAAAATTCGCCGGAACTGGGGCGGTCGAGACAGCCGAGAATGTTCATCAGCGTGGTCTTGCCCGACCCGGACGCGCCCATCAAGGCGACCATTTCGCCGTGGTGGATGGTGAGCGAGATTCCGCGCAGCACCGGCACGTCGACTTCGCCGAGGTGATAGGTCTTATACAGGTTGTGGATGCGAATGAGTTCCATCGGTAGGTCCGCCGTGAGGCTGCATCACTTTTTCTTTTTGCCGAAATTGAATTTCGGAGCGAAGGGATTGGTCGTATCGTCTCCGCCGGGGCCATTGTTGTGCGCTTCGCCGATAACCACCTCGAGGCCCTCCTTGATTTCAGCTCCGGAGACCTCGGTGTTGACGCCGTCGCTGACTCCTTCGTGAACTTGAATGGGCCGAACGAACTCGCCTTGGGCGAGCCACAGCCGACCGAGATCGGAACGGCCCTCGAGCGGTTTTTTCGGCTGCGGATCGGCCGCGTCCGATTCCGCTTTGCGAGCGGCCTCTTTTTCCGCGACAAACGCTTCGCGATATTCTTCGGCCACTTGGTTCGGCTTCGGCTTCCAGCGGAGCGCGGCGGTAGGAACCACCAGCACGCCCTTTTTGTTTTCGACCTCGAACTGCAAGTTGGCTGTGAAATACGGGCGCAAGCGGAGATTTGAATTGTCGGTTTCAATAATGACGGTGTAGGTCACGACGTTTTGCGTCATGCTCGCGTTGTCGCGAATTTGGATCACCTTGCCGCGAAAGACTTCGGTCGGAAAGGCGTCGACCATGAACCGCGCCGGCATGCCGACCTTGATGCGGCCCAGATCCGCTTCGTTCACCGACGCCCAAACCTGCATCCGCCGCAGATCCTTGGCAATCAAAAACAAGCTCGGGGCGTTCAAGCTGGCAACCACGGTCTGGCCGATGTTCACGCGGCGATCGATGATCACCCCTTCGACAGGCGAGCGAATGACGGTGTAGTCGAGGTTGACCGTCGCCAGTTTCAAACTGGCTTTGGCCTGGGCAATCGTCGCCTGCGACAGGGCGACATTGGCCTTGGCCGTTTTCTCGTTCATGACCGACGTTTCATAATCGGCGTCGGCGATGCCTTTGATCGGCCGATCGCTGCCGGGAATCGTTTGCAGCTTCACCAGACTTTGCGACCGCTTCAAATCGAGTTCGGACTGGTCGAGTTTGGCCTGCTGCTGCAACAGATCCGCATTGGCATGATCGAGCGCCGCCTGCGCCTGGTCTTTTTGAGCCTGATAGACTTCGTCGTCGATGTAGGCCAACTCCGTCCCTTCGTGCACGGTCGAGCCAAAATCGATCAACAGCTTTTTCGCCGGATCGGTCGGATCGAGGCCGAAGTTCTTGATCCGCCCGACTACCTGCGCGCCGACGTCGATCACCTCTTCGGGCTGCAAGACGCCGGTCGTCGATATCGTCGGCATCAAGTCCGCTTTTTTGACGGCGATCGTCCGATACGTGAGCTTCGAGTGCGAATACTCTTGATTGCGATAATACAGCCAGCCCCCCAGCGCGATCGCGCCGATGGCGACAAAAGTAAGAATCGTTTTCATGGCAGATCAGAGGGCGAAAAAAGGCGTCGAAAGAAAACCGCAGCACACGAAACCATCAACGAAAAAAACCGCGGAGACCCCCCTCGGAACATAGTCGAATCGGAACAAAAATCGAAAGGGCAGCCTGCCAGCGCGCGTTCAACCAAGCCGCGTCGCCAGCTCGCGCTGATTGGCCGCCGCACAGCCGTCCATTAAGGCTTGCAGCGAACTGAGCACTTGCGGTTGGTCGGGCGCGGGAATCTGTTCAAGCACTTGCGAGACCCTTGCCACCAGCACACCTTGCCGCCGCGCCATGAGCTTTTCTCCGCGCGCGGTAAGCTGCAAGCAGCGGACGCGGCGGTCAGCTCCCACCGTGACCCGCTTCACCAGCCGGGCTCGCTCCAACCGATCGGCGATCTGGGTCATCGCGCTGAGCGAAACGGACAGTTCTCGGGCTAAGGCCGACATCGACCGCGGACCGGCAAACAAAATCCCGCAGACTCGGAGTTGCGCCACCGGCAACTTCGCGGACATGGGATCGTCGGCCACGAACAACTGGCGCGTCAACTGAGGCAGGAGATTCGCGATCGCTTCGGCGTGATCGTTCAGGCAGGTTTGATCCATGATAGGAATTTTGGCGGCGGAGGCCAAGCTTTTTTCACGCGGCCAATCGCCCGGCCGGCCCAGGCAATTGCTTAATGTGAATTAATTATATAGCTTCATGGATTATACGCGAATCGCCAGCGAGGGAAAGTCCAGTCGGCCAAAACGCCGGCCCAGCGGGGCATTATGGCCCGTCTCGCTCCTCCGCCGCCGATCGACCGCCGCGCAGCGCGGGCCATTTCGGTCATTCCAGCACAATGCGGAATCCCGGGGCGGATGCCAGCCTGAACAGAAGGGAGAGAAGGAACTTACGTTCGGCTGAAGGGGTCGGAGACGGAGCCTATTTGGCCCCGGCGGAGGCGGGGTCGGTCAGCTTGGGCAGGGTTTCCATCGGCTTTACCGGAGGCAGGTCCGGAGGGGGAGGAGTCGTGCCGCGCGGCAAGCCCATGCCCGGCGCTCCCTCCTTCGCGCCGGCCCTATTGGGTGCTGCGCCTGGGGGCAGGAGGTCCGCCGGCGCTCCGTTGGGGGCAGCGGCCGGCGGTTTCGGCAATTCTTCGGCCGGCCCGGTGCCCGGAACCGCCCCAGCTTGATCGGGCGCGACGATGATGGTGCCGTCGGCCGATTCGGGCGTGCAGCGGATCTGCCAGCCGCCGCCTAGTCCGCGATAGACGGCAATCAGGCCTTGGGCGATTTGACCGCGTTCTTGCACCCACGCGTCTTCTTGCTGAATCAGATTCTGTTGGATGACGGCGTAGCGATTGAAGTCGAAGCCCTTCTCGCCCTTTTCATACAACTGCAGCGAGACATCGCGGGCCGTTTTGCCAGCCGCTACGCTTTCGCCCAAATCCTTGGCGGCATCTTGAGCGCGCAAAAACGTAATAATGCCGTTTTCGACGTCGGCGTCCGCTTGCAAGACCGTCTGCTGAA
The DNA here is from genome assembly GCA_035656655.1 of Pirellulales bacterium. GTDB lineage: Bacteria > Planctomycetota > Planctomycetia > Pirellulales > DASRSE01 > DASRSE01. Next base: position 1,652 of record DASRSE010000082.1, on the reverse strand, counting down.
AGTTCGCGACTAACTCTTGGAAGCGGGCTTCTTGCAGGCGGACATTGTTCAAGATGCGGCCGTAGTTGAGGATGTCCCAATTGAATTGCGGCCCGACGCTGCCATTAAAGGCTTCGCTCCGGAACAGACCCGAGAACGTGGTGGCTTGCCAGCCGAGATTTCCTAAGACCGAAAACGCCGGATAGTATTGCGCCTCGGCGATCCCAATCATCTCGCATTGGGCCGCCGCGTTGCGTTCCGCGCGGCGGACGTCCGGACGGCGACGAAGCAAATCGGCCGGGATGCCCACCACCACGTCGTTCGGCGTGTACGGAATCGAGCCGTCGCCGAGCATCTCGGACAGATCGCGCGGCGGGATGCCCAGCAGCACACAGAGCCGATTGCTGGCTTGCCGCAGATCGATTTCGGTTTCCGGAATCTGGGCCATCGTTTGTTTCAAGTTGGCTTCGGACTGCTGCACGTCCAGATCGCCGATGGCGCCTTCGCGCAGGCGGCGCTTGCCGACTTCATAGACATCGCGCTGAATGGCGACGTTGGCCGAGAGCAATCGAATTCGCTCTTGGTCAGTGCGAATCGTGACATAGTTTGAAGCGACGTCGCCGATCAGCGTGACGAGCACGTCGTCATAATCGGCGACCGAGGCTTCCAGCGCATCGTCGGCCGACTCGATCGCGCGGCGAAAGCGGCCCCAGAAATCGAGTTCCCAGGCCAAGTTGAAACCAAAGTTGAAGCGGTCGAACGAAGCCCCGGACAACCCCCCGCCGCCCGATGTCCGAATGCGGGTGTAGCCGCCATTGGCGGTTTGCGTTTGCGGCCAGAAATTGCCTTGCGCGATGCCGAGCGTGGCCCGGGCTTGCAGAATTCGAAAGCCAGCTTCGCGGAGCGTGAGGTTTTGATGATACGCGTTGAGCACCAGTTCGTTCAGTTTCGGATCGTTGAAGACGGCCCACCAATGTGAAATGTCATCGGTTTGCTGATGAACCCGCATGTCGGCCACATCGATCCAGTGGTCGGCGACCGGTCCGCAGGGAGGGGTGTAGTTCGGCCCGACCTTCAAGCCGTTGTGGACATACTCCTGCGGCGACGTGCAGCCTCCCCAAGCACAGAGGCCCAGCAAGAGCCCCCAGGCAGCCACGATCCGCGGTGAAAGTCGGAACATCCCTGTCCTCCGCCGGTCCGAATGGGCGCGCTCGCGCGGCAATCCTTTGCCGGCGTTCTCGGTCGAAGACGAAGTCCGATCGCCCTCCGAGCAGCGCGCGAAGTTACTTAGTGGCTATCGACCCGGCTGGTAATTTGGAAACATTCAAAATTACCGGATTTACCGGAACCGCCTGAAATCTCGACCGGGTTTGCCGGTCTTTCCAAAAACCGCTCGGATCGCGCCGCACCGGTCATGGTGAATCGGCAAAGCTTCCGCCATTTGGCTCGCCATTCGAGGGGGTCGCGCGGGACATTTCGCCGTCCTCCTCGTTCCCGATTCGAAGTGGCGCTGCTGACGTCGTGCCCTCATTGCGCGCAGGCGGAAACCACCAGTATGATGAGCCGTATTCTCGTCATTCCCGCGGAGGCGGGAATCCAGCGCATCGGAAACAGGCGCGAAGTTGCGAACCGGCGGACTTCACCAATGAGAACCCCGCCCGTCGCTGCCGCGC
>DASRSE010000081.1:0-26459 GCA_035656655.1 Pirellulales bacterium | reverse complement strand
AAACGCGATCTGGCGATCATCGCTCGCCACTCCGGTTTGGAGGACCGCCTCTTGCGGCCGCTGTCGGCCAAACTGCTGCGGCCGACCGCGCCAGAGCGAAATGGCGAAGTCGAGCGGGCTCGGCTCCATGACTTTAGCGGGCGCAGCCGCAAAGGCCTGATCGCCTTGGCGGAGCAATTTGGCTTCAAGGAAATTCCGAGCCCTTCGACCGGTTGTACGCTGACGGAGCCGAATTTCTCGCCGAAGGTGTACGACCTTTTGAACTTGCTGCCGGACAATCGCACCTGGGATTTTGAATTGCTCAAGGTGGGACGGCATTTGCGAATGGACGCGCAAACCAAAGTCGTCCTCGGCCGAAATGAGCACGAAAATGGCGCCTTGGAGCAGTTATTTGAGAAGCCCGACTGTCGTGCGGAGGCGTTCCTGCGGCCGGACAATTTCTCGGGCCCGGCGGCGCTGGTGGTCGGCCGCGCGACAGCGGCGGCGATCGCTTTTGCAGGGGGCTTGCTGTTGCGTTATGCGCGAGCCGATCTGGCCGCCGCGCAAGAAGCGCCGCGCGGCCGCTTGCAGCGCGGCGCCGAGGTTCAAATCATCGCCTTGACCGAGGACGCCGCCGCCCTAGCGGCCGTGCCGCTCTAGGGCCATTCAAAGGCTTCATCGTTCTTTCGACGTGCTCACCAATCGCCGAGCCGCAAAAAAAACGGCCAGCGCGAGGCTGGCCGTGAGGGACGATCGAATTCAGCACGAACGCAAGTCGAGCGCGTTAGCGCGTCGCCAACGCGCCGGCTTCCATTTCTTCCAGATACTCGGCAATGTACTGCCCGTAGCTGTCGCGCACCGCGTTCGATAAATCTTTGTAGCCGGTAATCGCGCCGCGGCAATTGCTGTTTCCGCACAGACAGCGGCCGGGGAAATGCTTGATCTCGTATTCGAACGTCGCATAATCGGTATACAACTCTTCGCTCGCCTCGATGTCGCGGCGCGCATGGATTTCCAATGCGTCGATCCCTTGGCGCAGATAGACGCCGCAGTTCGGGTCGCAGGAGTGATTGATCAGTTGGATCGGTCCCTCGATGACAATGTGCTTGTCGACGTCGACCTGAAACGAATGCTGCGTCCGAGCCGGGATGGTATATCCCCAACCGCTCAAAATGACCGTGCCTTTTTCAATCCGTTCCGTGGCGTACACACACTTTCCAAACCGATTCTCGCGGACTTCAATCATGGATGCGATCCTGTGAAAAATGGGACTAACTGGTGGGCTGTTCAAACCCGCATTTCGATGCGGGAAGGTTGGAGCAGGAAAATCATCTCACCGTCTGTTGGCAGACCGCCGCCTTGGCCGTTTTTAACCGAGCCGAGGTGCGGAACCCTTCCGCACGCTGCTAACGTCGCGGGGCGGCCGCTTTCGTTTCGAAAGGAGGCTTTCCCGATAAAGGCACATTCAAATTCGCTACTTGGCTCGTCGTCGGATTGGCCGAAGTCGGCGCCGCGCTCGGCGCCTTCGAGCCCAATGCACTCGAGCCGGATGCCATTGGCGCGCCAGGCGCTTCGCTCGGAACGGGGGGCACGAGCCGGTTTTTCAAGTAGGTCACGGTGGCTTCGACATTGTCGGCTTGAATCACCAGCAAATCGCCCGGTTGCAAGTCGGCCAAGGCCGCATCGATTGTCGCTCGTTCACCGCGACTTTCGAGAATCGTGGGATTTTCAGTCGACTTCGCCAGCCCCTCGCGCAACAGGGCAATTACCTCGCCATCGCGCCGTCCGCGGTTACAGGCATCTTCATAGATTCGCACCGTGTCAAAATCGTTGCCGAGCAATTCGCCTTGATCAACGATGTCGCGATCGCGCCGATCGCCGGCGACGGTGAAGATAATGGAGCTCTGGCGTGGGGCGAATTGCTTAACGCCGGCGGCAAGGGCGCGAAGCGCCGCGGTATTGTGTCCATAATCGACGATCACGGTCGCGCCGCCGGATTCGATCACGTTGAAGCGGCCCGGCGCACGGCTCAGGTCTGCCACGAAGGTTTGCAGCCCCATGCGGATCGATTCCACCGGCACGCCGACGGCCCACGCGGCCGCGGCGGATGCCAACGCATTTTCCACCTGAAAGCCAATCTTGCCGCCGTGCGTCAACGGAACCTGCGTCAACGGCAGGAGCAAAGTTTCGATCTCCCCTTCGGCTAGGATGAGGCAGTTGTCCCGCACAAAGGCGGTCTTGCCGCCGCTCGCGCGGTGTTTGACCAGGGCTGGCGCGTGCTCATTTGGCGAGAAAAAAAGGACGCTGCCGGGGCAATAGGACTGCATGTTGACGGTGAGCGGATCGTCCCCATTGAGCACGGCGGTTCCCTGCGGCTTGACCACGTCGACAATGCAGCGTTTGACGACAGCCAATTGCTCCGGCGTTTCAATGTCCGACAGGCCAAGATGGTCGCCTTCGGCGATATTGGTCACGATGGCGACGTCGCATTGGTCGAACGCCAAGCCCGCCCGCAAAATCCCGCCGCGCGCCGTTTCCAGCACGGCCGCTTCGACCAGCGGATTCATCAGGACGGCGGTAGCGCTGCCCGGACCGGCGCAGTCGCCCGTTTCTAGGCGGCGGTCGTCGAGGTAAATTCCATCGGTGCAAGTCAGCGCAGTGCGGCGGCCTGTCTGCCGCAGCAGATGGGCCGTCAGCCGAGCGGTCGTTGTCTTGCCGTTGGTGCCGGTGACGGCGACCAGCGGAATCCGGCCGGTCTGCCCTGGCGCAAACAGCAAATCGACGATCGCTTCGCCGACGTTGCGCGGGGTGCCGGCGGAGGGCTCGAGGTGCATGCGCAAACCGGGCGCCGCGTTGACCTCAACGATAACTCCCTTTTGATCCTCGAGCGGAATGCCAATATCGAGGGCGACCACGTCAACCCCACAGATGTCGAGGCCAACCATTTTGGCCGCTTCAACGCAACGGGCCGCCACCAACGGATGAACGCGATCGGTGACATCCTCGGCCGTGCCGCCGGTGCTCAAATTGGCATTGCGGCGAATCAGAACGACTTGGCCGGCGGCGGAAATCGATTCGGGCACCAAGTCTTGTTCGGCCAGAACCGCCATCGAAACGTCATCCAGCTTGATCCAACTCAGCGAGGTCGCGTGGCCATCGCTGCGGCGCGGGTCCGCGTTGGCCTCGTCGATGAGTTGGCGAACCGTCGAGCGGCCGTCGCCGATGACTTGAGCCGGTTCGCGGCGCGCCGCGGCAACCACCCGTTCGCCGATGACCAAAACCCGCCAGTCAGCGCCGGGGGCGAAGGTTTCGACGATGATTTCTTCGCCCTCTTTTCGCGCGGCGTGGTAGGCCGCCAAGATTTGGGTCTTGGAGGTCAAGTTGGTCGCGACGCCGCGGCCTTGATTTCCATATTGCGGCTTGATCACGACGGGCAAACCGATTTCTTCGGCCGTCGCCCAGGCCTCTTCCGCATTGGCGACCACGCCTCCGGTAGGGACAGGCACGCCAATTTGCTGGAGAAGTTTGCGAGTGAGCTGTTTGTCTTGGGCGATCCATTCGGCAATGGCCGGCGTCGCATCGGTTTCGGCGGCCAAAATGCGCCGTTGCCTGGCCGACTGGCCCAATTGCACGAGGCTGCCGCCGGTCAGACGGCGGTAAGGGATTCCCCGCTTCACGGCCGCGTTCACAATCGATGCGGTGCTCGGTCCCAGCGCTAACTCGTGTTTCAAGTCGCGGAGGCGCTTGATCTCGGCGGCAACGTCATACGGTTGGTCTTGCAGACAAGCGAGCAATAATTCGCGAGCCGCGGACAGCGCCGCGCGGCCGAGATCTTCTTCCCGATATTGCACCGCGACTTTGTAAATTTTATCCTTGCTGGTTGCGCGGGCTCTGCCGAATCTGACGGCGGCGCCAGCCAACGTCTGCAACTCAAGCGCCAGATGTTCGATGATGTGGGCCGGATACGTTCCGCGCTGCAGACGTTCCCAAAAGCCCCCGCGGCGGCCGACGCTACAGGTATGTTCGATCAGGCTCGGCAGCCAGTTCAGCAGCCGGTCGTTGAAACCGGGAACCTGCTCCGACGAGACGTCGTTCCAGTCGCCGAGGTCGATCCATGCTTCTAGCACGGGAAAATGGGCCCATACGTTGGGTCCGCGCAATGCTAGAATCTTCAAAAATTCCATACTCTCTGGCTCCATTGAGCCACCCAGCGCGCAAGCCAAAGCGCAGCGCCGGCGGCATTTCAAATCGAATCGATTTGGGGGGCTTCTCTCTTTAGACGTTGGACGGCGTTGTCAGGTCACTTTTCCAACCGAGCGGTCGGAAGTCGTTCGGATACACGTTGCAGTCACTTCGATGTCACAGTGTGAGGAACGTTTCCAGTGCCAGTCCATGCGAGAGAACAAGAGCAAGAGTCATGCCGCGTATCAATGCGGCGAGTGGATTGCTTTATCCTCAGTCCCCTGTTTCATTCAACCCCGGCCAACCGACGCCGCCTCACCACGAAGACGTACGCCGCTGCCAAAATTGAAAAGAACGAGCTGTCAGGCGGGAGAAACTCAAATTGAGTTTCCGAAATTACAGCGCGGGGGTTTCTCCAAGATGTCAATTCAAACTGTTACACAGGCGGGGAAGTTCCTAACAGTATATCTACGCGAAACTCGATTTCTACCTTTTACTCCTCAATTTTCGACTTTTTTCGGGTTTGGCCGGACGCCGAAAGCGTTCTGGCAAACGGTGCCTTCACCGCACGATGGCGAACCCATCCGGGCGATTGCGTCCGCTCGGGAGCGATAAATTTTCCGTCTCGCTCGCGGCGGTCGGAACTGGATCGGCCGCCCTTTTCACCACGGGAGCGGCCTCGCCGAGCCAAGACTCAATCCCCGCCGTTTTCTGGCTTGGGCCGGTCCCGTTCCGCACTTTGCGTGGCGGTGGCCGGAGGGTCCGGGACGGAGTCGGCGGCGATGGGATTGGTTGAACTAGGCGGGTTTTAACGCCCGGCGGAGCGGAAACGCTCGGGAAACTCAGCTCGGCCAAGCTCGGCAGCCCGACCGGCGGCATGGAACTTGAAAGGGTCTTTGGTCCAGCCGTGAGACGGGTCGAACGTCGAGGTTCCGCGAACCGAAGCGTCAAAACGCCGTCCGGAAAACTCCGCTACGTTCGACCGGTGCTGTTATCCTTCCTGCCGCACTTCCAGCCTCCCATCCATGAGCGAACGCCCTGCCAACGGCAAAGGGCCATTAATCCATACGAAATCTATCCGCCAAAAGTTCCTTCACGCAGGCGAAGAACCGTTCGTCGCGCATAATAGGAAAGTGTCAAAATCGAGACGAGGCGCGCCGGTCTGATTGCCCTGCTCGGCCGACGCATCCTCCGTCGGACGCGCCTTGGTCGATGTTTGCTATGAACCGCGTCGCCCGCCGCCGCATGCCAAAAACCATTCGCGGACAGTTTGATTTCATCATCGTCCGCAAGCCGAGTCGTCATGAACATGTTTTTCGCAGATCGACACGAGTAGAATAGTTCGTTCAGTCGTCCCTTTCCCCTGTCGCCGGGAGCTTTTCCCCGGCGTTATTTGCCGCTCGCGGAGTCATTCTTGGAGTCGTTTTCGCATCTCAGTTCCGCGTTGCCAGCCCCCTGGCAGGCGACCGTTGCTGCGCAATTGCAGCCCGGCGAGACCCTCTCCGCTTGGCTGGAACTCGATCTTGATTGCGAACTCCGATATCGGGCGACATTGCTCGTGCTGACCGACCGGCGCCTGTTGGAGCTAAGCGACCCGCAAGCAGCGACCGCCCAGCCGGACGCGGATCTTGCCCGCGCCTGGGTCGTGCGGCAAGATTTGTCATTGTCCTCGGTCGAGCGATTCAGCATTGGAACGCTGCAGCTTGCCGAGGCGAGCGGCCGGCTCGCGCATTGGCGATACACGGTGGCACGAGCCAGCGCGGTTGCGCATCTGGTCCATGAATTTGACGTTCATCTGCAAAGATTGCGCGGCGAGTCGGTCGACGAAAAGGGGGCCCACCAGCTCCTTTGTCCGAGTTGCGGAACGAGCTATTCCGACGCCTTGGATGAATGCCCGAGCTGCAACGCCGCGATTGAGGACGACGACCCGCCGCAATATTCCGCCTTGTTCCGGCTGTGGCGATTTGCCAAACCGCGGATGGGGACGATCCTCCTGGGCGGAATTTTGACGTTCGCGTGCACGGCGGCCCAGTTGATTCCGCCCTATTTGACGGTTCCGCTGGTCGATGACGTGCTGACGCCGGCCCAGGAGGGGGGCGCGAACGCCGTCAACTGGCGGCTGCTCTATTTCTGCCTGGCGGGGTTGGTCGGCTCGGAACTCTTGGCTTGGATCCTCACCTGGGCCCGCAACTACGTGCTGGCCTGGGCCAGCGAGCGGGTTGCGGCTGACATTCGCAACGAAACCTACTCGCATTTGCAACGACTTTCGCTCGAGTTCTTTAGCACCAAACGGACGGGCGATCTAATTACCCGCGTGAGCACCGATTCCGACCGAATTTGCAATTTCATCTCGCTCAACGTGGTCGATTTCATCTCCGACCTGTTGATGATCGCCGGGACGGCGGTGATCCTGCTGACGATGAATCCGCTGTTGGCGGTCATTACGCTCGTGCCGATCCCGTTTGTCGCGTGGCTTTCTTCGTGGGTGCGGCTGCGGCTCAAGCAATCGTTTCGCCACGGCGGCGTCATCTGGGCCGAAATGACCAGCATCCTGGCTGATACCATTCCCGGCATCCGCGTCGTGAAGGCGTTCGCCCAAGAAACGCGCGAGATCGACCGCTTCGATGGAATCAATCATCGTGTCTTGTCGGTCAATGATCGGGCCAATCGCTTGTGGGCCTTTTTCGGCCCCTCGATCGATCTGTTCACCGGGCTGGGCGTGGTCATCATCTGGGCTTTCGGCGCTTGGCAAATCATCCAGGGCAACATCAAGCTTGGCATCCTGACTGCGTTTCTCGCTTATACCTACAAATTCTACACCAAGCTCCGCTCGATTAGCTGGATGGTCAACGCGACCCAGCGCACCGCCAACAGCGCGCGGCGGATTTTTGAAGTGCTGGATCGAACCTCGACCGTGCCGGAACCGGTGAAACCAATTCACCCCGGCCGGTTGATTGGAGCCATCGAACTGGAAGACGTTTCGTTCAAGTATGGAAATCGCACGGTGCTCTCGCACATCAACTTGGCGATCAAGCCGGGCGAAATGATCGGGTTGGTCGGGCAAAGCGGCTCGGGCAAAAGCACTTTGATCAATTTGATCTGCCGCTTTTACGATGTTGCCGACGGCTCGATCCGCGCCGACGGCGGCGATCTGCGCTCCTTTCCGGTCGAAGAATATCGCCAGAACATCGGAATCGTGCTTCAAGAGCCGTTCTTGTTTTATGGCACGATCGCCGACAACATCGCCTATGGCAAGCCGCAGGCGACCCGCCGCGAAATCATCGCCGCGGCTCGCGCGGCCGGGGCCCACGAGTTTATTCTGAACTTGCCCGAGGGATACGACGCCGTCGTAGGAGAGCGCGGCCAATCGCTGTCCGGGGGGGAGCGGCAGCGGATTTCCATTGCGCGAGCGCTGTTGATCGATCCGCGGATTTTGATTCTCGACGAAGCGACCTCTTCGGTGGACACCGAAACCGAGCGCGACATCCAACAAGCGCTTGATCATTTGATTCAAGGCCGCACCACCATCGCCATTGCACATCGGCTGAGCACTCTCCGCAAGGCCGACCGGCTCGTGGTGATGGAGCGCGGAAACATCGTTCAGGTGGGCCCGCACCACGAATTGCTCCAACAGCCTGGCGTTTACGCGCGGCTTCACAAAGCTCAGGTGGAGATGGCCACGGCCGGCGCCCCGGTCGCGGCCGGCTAGCCGCGTCGCGACGCGATATCAACGCCAGCCGCTCAAATCGCCGTTTTAAGATAATAACCGCATCATGAATAACCAAACTGCTCCTTTTGGACTTTCGGCCGACGCGCTGGGCCGGCTAGTGCTGATCGATGCCGACGGAGTGCGGCATATCGGCGTCGACCCGGTCCGCTCCTTCCCAATCACGGACCCGCAGCGCTGGATTTCGATTCGCGACAGTCGCGGAAAGGAAGTTGCGTTTGTTGAAGACTTGAAAGAACTGCATCCTCCGACGCGGCGGACACTTGAGGAAGAATTGGCTCGGCGCGAGTTTATTCCGCAACTGAAACGGATCGTGCGGATGACGAATGACACGCCGCCGATCCGCTTCGACGTCGAGACCGACCGCGGTCCTACTGAGTTTCTCCTCAACAGCGAAGACGATATCCGCCGCCTCGGGCCGAACACGTTTCTAATCGTTGACTCCGCCGGCGTCCGCTATTTGATCGCCAACTACTCCGCGCTCGACGCCCATAGCCGGCGGTGGCTGGATCGGGTGCTGTAGCATTCCGGCGCGATGAACATGATACCGGAATTTGCGTTTGTTCCCGCTTCCGCACGGCGCCGTGATTCCCGCTCTTCACCGTCATTCCCACGCAGGCGGGAATCCAGCGAATTGCCACTCGCGGCGGAACACGAAAACTGGATTCCCGCCTGCGCGGGAATGACGAAGTTCGTAGGTCGCGATCGTACAGAAATGACGAGAAACCCGAATCGCAAACGAACCGGAATGACGAGCACGAGTTGCCCTCCTTCCGGAAGGACGACGTGCCGCCATTACCGTTATTCCCGCGCAGGCGGGAATCCAGAGGACTGCCACGCGCGGCGGAACACGAAAACTGGATTCCCGCCTGCGCGGGAATGACGAGTTGGCGAGAAAAGTCGCCGGTCACTTTTAAAGCCAAAGCGAAGACGCGGAGCGAACTGAATTGGCTGTGGTTATCGCTGTCGCGCGCGACGGACCCTCACGGCCGGCATGTTTTCCAGCATTTAATTCGCAGATTGCAACGTCCGCGCGCCAGAAAGGCGCGTGCCGAGCCGAAAGCTTGGCATGATCGGCCACCCCACGATCTATTGACAGCATTCCGCTCTCCGCGCGTTTAATGCCAGAGCCACGCGGCGGGGATCGGTTGCGGCGGCAGACCAGGACCGGAGATTTGGAGGTCGGGATGCGCGCCGCTCCAGACGGCGTCGCGGAGTTTCGCCGTTCGATTCAAGCGTGCGGGCGCGTCCATGCGAAAGTCGAGATAGACAACCTTGAATTCGTGATAGCCCGCTTGCAGCGGAACGCTCCACGTGCCGAATCCATGCAGACGCGTGGCCGGATACCAATAGTTCAAGTTCTCCTCGCGCTTCGTCGTCCGATTGTCGGGGTTCAATGCATGCCCGACGTAAACCTGGAGTTCATAACCCGCGACCTCGTCGCAATGGACGTATTCGTGCGGCGCGTGCAGCGTATAGACTCCTTCGGTCGGCACTTTCAAATAGCCCGTATAGGTTAGCGAATAGCACTTTTCACGCGGGCCGGGCGCGGCCCCGAGCGGGCGATTTTCCGGGGGAATCAGCGACAAATCGAACAGCGCGGCGATCGATCCGGATTTCGCCGGCGCAACCTTGTCCGGAGTCAGCCAGAGATCTTTCCAAAACGCCTCGCGATATTCGCACTTCAACCCGGCGGCATGGGGGGTGACGGATTCCGCGCGGCTGGCCAGCTTCTTTTGAAACAGGGCCATGCTCGTCGGCGTCGCCTGCGTGCCGCTGGTCTGGAGCGGATTATGCTCGACGTGCGGTCGATAGGCGCGGGCTTTCACCGTCCGAGTTGCATCGATCTCAAACGGACCGGTGTATCGCGCCGAGTGGGGCGTCGGCTCGGTTCCATCGAGCGTATAGGTGATCTTCACGCCGCGCGTGTCGCAAGCGAGCGTCACGGTCTGCGTGGTAATGAATACGTCCGACTCTGGCAGAATCTTCACCGGGTCGATCGGTCGATAGATCGGCATTTGTTCCCAGCCTGCCAGATCGCCCGAGGCGGGCAGCGCGAATTCAAAGTCGGGCGTGTCGATCGAAACCGGTTTGCCGAGGACGCTCAATTCTTTCGCTCCGAGCACGATGCCGGTGATGGACTCGTTCGTGCCGGCGCTGTGCACCACCAGCAGCGCTTCGCCGCGGAGGCGAAGGGGTCCGCACTCGAGCACGGCGTCCTGATCTTTAGCAGCCCGATAGCTGATTTTTTGTGCGGCGGCGGTGGTCGCCGTGAAGCCGGTTTGATCGGGCTGGTTCGGCATTGGCTGAATCTGAGCAAGGTCGTTTTCCGAGCCGTCGGGATGCGCGTGTTCCGGGGTCGGCGCGCGAGGGAAAAGGACCGTGACGATTTGCTGGTCTCCGGCGCCGTGCCAAGTCGCGGAGATGCGCTGCCAATCATAAAGTTCGCCGCTGTTGGGCAGCGTCTTTGAGTCGTATTTCAACGAGGCGTCGGTGAATTGATACATCGACAGATTGACGTTGCCGACGGTGACGTCTTGGAGTCGATCCCAACTGAACCAAGTGTCGCTGCCGGTTCGTTTGGTCTTGATTGTTTTGGCGTTAGGATCAACGACGATTTCCGCCGGCGTGAATCCGGCCGATTCTTTGCGATGCTTCAGCGGCAGCCACCACAATTGCTCGTAGTCGTGCGGTTTCTTCGCGGTCAAACGGTCGGTCAGGATCCACAGACCGGCGCGGCGCGCATACAAAACTTGGCGATTATGCCCCACGTCGTCGATTGGGTTTTCGCGATCATGAAAGTTGTTTGAATAGACGCCGGCAAAGTTGCCCTCCATCAGATTGAACCGCTCGGACGCGTGCCAGCGCCACGGAGCCGGGTCAGTCCACTCGGTAATCAGGTCGCCGCGATGGGCCGTCGGCCAGTTAATCTTGGGCACGTAGAAATCGAGCATTTGGCGGCGGCCGTCCACTTGGATCGGCGACGTCGTTCGCACGTATGAATGGGCTAAGTCATCCGAGAGCAAATCCATTCCATACGCCGCCAAACTGAACGCGTTGTTCTTGCAGCCGCTACCGACGCTGCCGCAGCCGGGCCGAGGCGAGCAAAACATCGAGCCGCTGGCGTCCGTGGGCCGCCACCCGTCGCGAGCGATGTTGTACCCGCCATAAGGAAACCATTCCGAAGTATATTGCGGCGTGCCGACGGACCCATCGCCATACAGAGTCGAGTAGATCCGCGCATTGGTCGGATCGTCCAGCATTTCGGGAAAGCGATTGTAGTAATCGCGCAGCTTGCCTTGCTTTTCGTTGGCCGGCTCGTGATGGGTGACGAGCGGATACTCGCCGTTGGGCGCGGCCCAATGGATCGCATAGCTCGCGCGGCGCAACAGATTGTCTTGCAACTCGCGCTGCCACTGGGGCGTGTGCAGTTCTTTTTCCCAAAGGGGTTGCGACCACGTCCCGAGGCCGTCGCGGGCTTGCATCAGCCGGACCGCGCCGATGTTGTTCAGCAGCAGATAGTTGTATCCGGGCCATTGATGCGTTTCCGTGCCGTCGCGCAGTTCTTGCACGACGTTGATGTCCTCGATATTGCGGCGGCGCGTTTCGCGAAAATAAATCGGGGCGACTTTGAACTCGTCGATCAGAATGGCAAACAACAGCGAGCCGGCTCCCGGCGTCCAGCCGTTGCCGCAGGCGCGCATGTAGACGATCCAATTCAACGGCGCGTCCATGACCAGCTTTTTCATGATTCGAGCGAAAGCCGGCGCGGGGATCGCATCGCTGCCGTAGGGGAGCGATTCGATCATCGCGGCGAACATCCGCAGCGTCATGACCGCCGGATACGACGAGTTGTCATGATTGATCGCCGGCGGCATGAGGGTCAAAAAGTCGGCATTCAGGGACCAATCGTCCAGGTAGTCGATCCATCGCTGAAGGTAACGCGGGTCCTTGGTGGCGATGTAGGCGCGGCACAGCGGCTGAAACGCGGTCCCCCACCACAGCTCGCGATAGGGATAGCTCTGCCGCGACGCGGTCGTGTAGCCGTACGGAGGAGCGGGCGCCCACCAATCCACCGCGCCCGGCTCGCCGATCGAAACCTGCTGGCCGTTTTCGAGGGTGGCAATTCCTTTGAGCAGCCGATCGGCCTGCTCGATTTGTTGTTTCAATCGCGGCGCGTCGAGATCTTTGTCCATGGCGCTTTGCGGAAATTCGCTGATGCCGGCATAGCCGCGGCCGTAGGGCTGCACATCGTTGGCGAGAATGCCAAAATTTTGCGGCCGCCGGAGCTTGTCAAAATAGTAATCGCGAAAGGCCCGCAATCCCTCGGCAAATTTGCCTGCCTGTTTCAACTTGCCGACTTCGTCGAGCAAGGGCCGGCCGCGGAGATTGGAGCGATTGATGTCGTCGCTGGTGCAGAACACTAGATCGAGAAACTCCTGGCCCAGCGCGGCCACGGCAGCCGGCGAATTGCGCTGCTCCCACTGGGTTCGGCGTTCGATGGCAGCTTGTTCTTGGTCATGCTTCGATTGTTGGAGGACGGCAGGCGTGACCAGGCTCAATTCGGACAGACAGAGGGACTTCGCCGCGTCGCGCGCGGTGGCGCGCAGCGTGACGTATCGACCGCGCTGGGCGGCAAAGCGAAAGACCGTTTCGCTGCCAATCGCTCCGGCAAAGTCCGCGGAAACGAGCGCTTCGCCGCGCGCGTCGCGATCCGCGCTGAGATAAAATTCCAACTTGGCGGGCCGGCTATCGACCGCCTGATCAGGACGATTTTCCGTCAGCAGCGTGAACGCTCCCAGTTCGTAGGTCTGGCCCAGGTCGATGACGAACTCGTAGGAGCTCTGGCCGGCCGCGAGAAAATAGGTTTCGCTGTCGCCATCGATCAAGTTCCGCGACCCATGTGCCGCGCCCCCTTCGCTCGTCGCCGAAACGATCTTCCAATCGCGTTTCGGAACATAATCGTTCCCAAATCTCCAATAGCCCCACAGTGCTTCGCTTCCCCAGGTCGGGCGAATCTGCCGCGCTGCGGGCGCCGCGGCTGGAGCCGTTTGTGCAACAGCGCAGGACCCCGCCACGGCCAGCAGCAGCCAGGCCAACGAACAACGGCGAGCGCGGAATCGGATTGCGAAGATCATGAAATACCTGGAGAGCGTTAATGGCTGCGGCGTAGAGTTTCAAATCCGCAAGAAAATCTTTCGCCGGTACATCCACAACAGCAGAAGCCACTCGACCAGCAGGGTCGCCGCGCCGAGCAGAAACGGCGTGTACGCATCGCCGAACCCATGAAACGCCGCGGACCCCAAGTGCCGCGGCAGCGCGGCGCGGATGAAGGAGACGAACAAATGGGCGATCAAATAGGCGGCGATCGAGTTCATCCCAATCACGATGAACGCAAACGCCCAGCCACGCAGCCGGCCCACGTCGATGACCGCGTAGAGGAACGCCAGAATGATGAACGCCCAGCCGCCGCTGAATAACACCCAACTCGGCGTCCAAATTCGCTTCACCACCGGGCAAATGCCGGACGCATTCAGACCCCAGCCCGCCACCAGGCCGATGGTGCCAGCCAACAACAGCCAGCACAGCTTTTGGCCCGGGTTGCGGCTCGTTCGCAAGAGTTGTCCTGCCAGCAACCCGAGAATCATCGTGGCCAAGGTCGGGATAAAGCTCAACGTGGCATAGCCTCCGCCATTGTTCGTAAAGGGAGTTTCGCGCGGGAAAAGATTCAAGAACCACTGGTCGAATGCCCAAGCGGGATTCGTGTTGAGATTCCAGTGAGCCGCAAACCCGGTCAATCGCTCGGCCGCGTCGGCGGTCGTGCCCGTGCTGGCCCAATCGAAGGCCGGCCCCGGCAATGGATACAGTGCGAACAGCGCCCAATATCCGATCAGAATGGCGAATAGGGCCGCGACTTGCACGCGCACCGACGCCAGCCCAAGCAGATAGAGAAAACCGTAGCCCAGCCCAATCTGCGTCAAGGTGTCTTCAAACGTCCAGTTGGTGCCGTTGGAATGGGTCGAACGGAGAAAGACTCCCAGCAGGACCAACACGAACGCGCGCCAAAAAGCATGCAGCGTTCGCCGGGTCTGCGATTGCCCTTGGGCCGCACGGCTGGCGAGCGAATAAGGGAGCGCCACGCCGACAAGAAACGAAAACGACGGCTGAATTAAGTCGTGCAAGGTGCAGCCGACCCAAGGCACGTGCGTTTGCTGGCTCGCCAAGAACGCCCAAAAGCCATTGCCCGGCAGCGCTTTGGCCACCTCGGAAAACTTGAGCACTTCGGCCATCATCAAAAACATGACGAAACCGCGAAAGGCATCGACCGAGGCGACCCGCGCGACCGGACCGACGACTGATAGCGCTGGAGCATGGCCGGCGGCCGGAACCGCGGCGCGATTGGTCGCCGATTCCGTCGCAACGGGCATCGTCACCGTCGGCGCGGAGGCGAGAGGGCGAGAAGGGCTCGGCATGGTGGGATAACACCGGAGTGAAGTTCGGGCGGAGGGCCAAGGGGTCTATTCTAGCAAATGCCCGCGGCACGCGGCGAATCGGTCCGCGCGGATTTCGCCAGTCCATCCAGCACGGCGGTCAAACGAACGCGAATAGGCTCGCGCGCGGCGCCGGCGGCGCGATTGGAACGCGCCGCCGCGGCGGCACAACCGCTCCAATCGCGCAGGTCGTTGAGGTCGCGCTCGATTTGCCCCGTTCCCATATGCCGCATACGATGCATTATCGTCTTGATTTTCGCAATTTGGCCGTTGTGCAAAATCGGCAAGGTGTCCTGAAAGGTCGGGCAATAAGTTCAGGCAGCACAATAGGTTGAGTCGCTAGGTCTGGCGTGATCGGCTCGAAACGCAGCCTCGGCAGGGCCGATTTCACCCTCGTTGCCGCTACGACTGGCGAATCTTTCTAAAGTCTACCTCCCCTAACAATCGAAACTAATCATCGGAAGGAGCGTGTTTGGTGCGTCGCCGACGCCTGAGCATGCTGCCGACCGCAGGGGGGAGCCTGCCAGGAAATCACGCCGAGTGTTTTCGCGCGGTCGCCAAGGGCCGAGCGAATTTCTGACTGTACCCCCATGCCGCCTGCGTCAGCCGAGTGAATTCGGATGATTTGGGAAAGCTGATCGTGCAGAGGAATCGGAAGATTCTTCGGACTTCGGTTTTTCCCCTATTTCCGATCCTCAGGCTGCCGATGTGATATTTAGGCGCCTGTCAGAGGGAACTGAGCCAGAGCCGAAAAGAGCCAATTTAACGTACGGCCCCGACCCAGATGTTTGCGGTTCGGCCGACTGCCCCACAGTCGGCACGAGGGAATGTCACGATCATTCGTGCTACCGCAAGCAAGGGGCAATTTAGCTCCGCGAAAGACTGGTCTTCCGCCGGAGCGCCCACCCTACCAGCGAGAGTATTGGAGAGCCTGCAATGAAGGTCTTCACAACCGGACAGGTCGCCAAGATCTGTAAAGTGGCCCCGCGCACTGTCAGTAAATGGTTCGATTCCGGCCGTCTGAAGGGATACCGCATTCCGGGTTCCCAGGATCGCCGCATCCCCCGCGAGTATTTGATCAAGTTCCTCAAAGAGCATGGCATGCCCTTGGGAGACCTTGAAGACGAAGCCATGGCAAAAGTGCTGGTGGTCGGCCAGGACCAAGTCCTGATCGAAAACCTCAAGCGCGAACTGCCCCCTGAGCGCTCGTTCAAGCTGGCCGTCGCCGCCAGCGGGTTTGAAGCCGGCATTCAAGCCGAAAGCTTCCATCCCGATTGCATCATCGTTGACTTCTCGATCGGCCGCATCGAAGCGTTGCAGATTTGCCATAATCTGCGTCGCAATCCCGAGTACGGCGAAACGATCTTGATCGCCTTGTTGCCCGACGACGGCAGCTCGACGAGCTTCGATCGCTCGACGATCAACGAAACGTTCAAGAAACCGTTCGACGCGGCCCTGTTGGCCGAACGTCTGCGGACCTTGATCGGCGCACGCAAAGAATTGGTCTAGACCAGTCTCCAGTCGGACGAGAATTCTCGCCGCTCGTCCGACTTGGTTTGGCTCGCCTGGCTGACCCATCGCATATCACGAACAACCCGTCGCGGCAGACCCCCGCGACGGTTTTTTTTGCGCGGTGGTTGCCCTCCCGCGCCGTCCGGCGGCCGCTACGGCCGAACCGCGCGGCCGGCGGCCACCTCAGTTCGTCTTCTCGGCCTCGCTCGTTGGCCATCGGCCCGCTCCGCCCCGGTTGCCGCCGGTTAATTCAAGCGGCCGGCTCGCGGTTAAGCCACCAGGGCGACTTCGCCCCGTCGATTCCGCAATTCCGCAGGCAAACTCGCCCGTGCGGAAGCCGGTCGGCAGCAGGAGCCAAAGGAATGGAAATCCGGCGGCTCGCACGCCGGACGGCCCCTCGACGGAATGTTTCATTTTCCTAGAATGAAGCACCTGTCGCGTTTCGGCAGACGGTAAGTTGAGATTCGGCGTGGTCCGCGAATTTGAATTGCACCCCTCAGAGAGAAGGGCTCCATGGCCGAGCTTTCGCATTTTGACGAGCAGGGACGCACGCGGATGGTCAGCGTCGCGGAAAAGGCCGTTACGCCGCGAACGGCGCGGGCCTCGGCCCAAGTCGTCATGGCGTCGGCCACCTTGAGCCGGATCCGCGACAAGCGCCTTGCCAAAGGAGACGTGCTCGAGGTCGCACGGCTGGCCGGCATCATGGCTGCCAAGCGAACTCCGGATCTGATTCCCCTTTGTCATCCGCTCCCTTTGGACGGCGTCCGGATCGATTTTGAGATCGTGAACGAGACCACGCTGCGGATTGAGGCCGCCGTCGCCGTGACCGCGCGAACTGGCGTGGAAATGGAAGCCCTGACCGCGGCCAGCGTCGCCGGCCTGACGGTTTACGATATGTGCAAGAGCATCGACCGGAGCATCGAAATCATCGCCGTTCGCTTGGAGGAAAAATCGGGAGGCCGCAGCGGCCTCTGGAAACGAGAGTCGTTGCCCTTGACCGCGCCCTCTGAGTCGTAGTTTATCCTGTCTTCGTTTTGGCTCGAGCTCCCTTGCGCGAGCGATTTCCATGGCCCCTGTTTTAACCCAGCGCGAAGTGGTGCGGCGGAAGCTCAAATCGCTCTACGCGCCGGTCGCCGCGGAACTGGAACAAGTCGAGCAGCTCTTGCGGGCGGAGCTTCGCAACGAACACCCTTGCGTCGACGAATTGGCCCAGCATGCATTTCGGCTCGGGGGCAAGCGCCTGCGACCGGCCCTCGTGCTGCTCACGGCCCAGGCCTGCGGCAATTTGCAGCCAGACCATATTGTGCTGGCCGCCGTCGTCGAAATGGTCCATACCGCCACGCTGGTCCACGATGACATTCTCGACGAGGCGACGTTGCGGCGCCATCTGGAAACGGTCAACTCTCGCTGGGGAAACAAATCGAGCGTCCTGCTCGGCGATTATCTTTTCACGCATGCCTTTTATCTCGCCAGCACCTTGTCGAGCACGTTCGCGTGCCGCAAGATCGGCCGCGCGACGAACGTCGTCTGCGAAGGCGAACTTCGCCAGATTCATACCCAGGCCTGTTTCGATCTGACCGAAGCCGACTATCTCAGCATCATCGATGCCAAGACAGCCGAGTTGTGCGCCTGCTGTTGTGCCTTAGGCGCCCATTATTCCGGGGCCAATCAAGCCGCGACCGCCGCGCTCGAGCAGTTCGGCCGCAACCTCGGCATCGCCTTTCAAATCGCCGACGATCTGCTCGACGTTTGGGGAGACGAAGCGCAAGTCGGTAAATCGCTCGGAACCGATCTGGAACAGCAAAAGCCGACGCTGCCGCTGATTCGCTTGCTAACCGAGCTGCCTGGGCCCGAACGCGCCGCCGTCGTGGCCGCCTTGAAATCGCCCGCGACGCAGCGGCGCGAGTTTCTGGCCCCCTATCTGGCGCGGACCGATGCGCTCGCCTATGCGCACCAGAAAGCGGCTGCTTTCGCGGCGCTTGCCTTGCAGCAGCTCGACTGCTTGCCGTTCTCCCCCGCCAAGCTGCTTTTGGAGAATCTCACCGAGTTCGTCGTAACCCGCCGCGACTAAAGCTCCCGCCGTGCCGGAGCGCGGCAGGCTGCGGTCGCCGGCGACAGGCTCCAGGGACTCCTATCGTCTGGCTCGCTGCGGGCGCGGCGTGAGGTTGCTCCCGTGTCACGCTCAGCACGCGGTGTTTTGCGAGCCGTGCGGAGCGATGTTCTGCCCTTGGCGATGCTGGAGAATGTCACGGCGGCAAATGACAACAGGCCGTTGGTTTCCGTGAGCCCGAGGTCGGCTCCGCCAGCCAGACATAAGTTTGCGGGCGTGTGCCGACAACATGCCGTCGCGGTGCTCAGTTCGCTTTTTCAATGTGGATCAAATAGGCTTCGACCATCAGCAGATTTTTTTCGCCTGATTGACGGACGACGTTCAACATGCGATCCATCTTGACGACTTCTTCGAGTTGTTCATCAATGAACCATTGCAAGAAGCCTTGCGCGAGGTAGTCGCTCGATTTGGCGGCCAAATCCATCAGCCGTGTGATTTGCCGCGTTACCTCTTGTTCCCAATTGTAGGCCGCTTGCACCGCTTCTTCGGCCGTGGCAAAGGTCGGTTTCGGCGCGGGAATCGGCGGAATCTGCAAGCCGCCTTGGGTATCGAGCAGATACTGCACGAACTTCATCGCGTGCATCCGCTCTTCTTCCGCCTGATCCAAAAACAGCTTGGACAAGAGCTTCAACGAGCGTTCTTGGAAATGGGCCGCAATGCTCACATATTGCATGCTCGCGCCGAATTCATGGCCAATCTGTTCGTTGAATGCAGTCGCTAACTCACGGCTGATTAACACAGGCTACTCCTCGTTCAAGTCAAAAAAGAAAACGCGTCAAAAAGGGCGTCACGCGCGCCCGACCGCAAGTCGCTCTGTTGTCAACTTAGGCGAAATCAGGCTCGCCTTCCAGATCGTTTTCGGCATTTTTCGCCGCGATCCAAGGGACAGCTTGCCGCTTTCGGAGCGATCGCCAAAATGGCGGAGCCGCGGCACGCGGTCGCGTGCCCTTGAATCTACGGACCCCGCGCGCGACCGCTTGCTGCTGCCTTGAAAAGCGGAATGAGACTCAATCTCGCCCGGGGTACGGACATCGCCCGAAAACGGCGCGTCCGTGACTATGATCGTTCCAGAACTACACTGTCAGGACGAAATCGAATCCCAACAAGCGGTTTCCCAGGCTCGCCTCGCGGCATGAGACACCAACGGCGCGGGCATCCGTTGGAAAGCGTGCTTGGCCGGGGAAGAAATCGGCGAGATCAATGCCCGTTCGGCAAGGGCAGCTTTTGCAGTTCGACGCAAATTCCGCCGGCGCGGAACAGCCGATGAATGGGCGTGAACCACAATTCGTTGTGCCATTGAAAGCCGACGTCGTAAGAGACGAGTCTGAGCTCGTCGCGATTGTAGGTGCGGCAGCACCAGAAGCGGCTCGTCCAGGCGCCGCCAAAATTGTCTTCGGTTGTCAGCAAAAACAACCTTCCTCCCGGCGACAACACCCGATGCAGTTCGGCCAGGCCCGTGCGCGCGTCGGGCAGGTGCTCGAGGACGTAGCCGCAGGTGATGCCGTCGAACGTGCCGTCCGCAAACGGGAGATGGGTCAAGTCGGCGGCCGCGAACCGCGGCCGCGCGCTCTTCAACCGTTGGCGAGCGCGGCTCAACATTTCCGGCGCGAGATCAACGCAAATGAGTTGCGCTTCAGGCTCGGCATATTTTAAAAGATGTTTGGCCAGCTGGCCGGCGCCGCTGCCGACATCCAAGATGCGATGCATGCCGCGCAGATCGAATTTGCGCTGGCGAAAGATCCGCTCTCCCAGCGGCGAGTGGAGCGAAAGAAAGCTGCATGTCGCCAGCAGCGCGCCCTTCGAGCCGGCGTAGACATTGCGAACCTTGTTGCGATATTCCGGATAGCTGACCTGGCGAATCAGATCATTTTCCACCATCCGGTTCAATTGGCTGAACACGCCTCGCCCGCGCGATGTCGAGGTGTTCTTTTTCTTCGGAGTCGGCGTCGTGCGATTCATCAAAGCGGCTCGCGAAGCGATCAGCCCCGGCGGCGTCGCGCGGAATGGCGGGGCGCAGGGAACAGGTCGGAGGGCATCAGACGTGGATGCGACGATTGAAAATATACCACTCCCAGAACAGCAAACATAGGCCCACCACGGCTAACCATTTCCAGGTTTCTTGGCGAGCCGGCTCCCACTTGGTCGTCGCCGCGACCGGCGCCGAGCCGAGCTTGATTCCCTCGGCGGTTCGCGGTCGAATGTCGCTTTCGCTGGGGTCGAACAAGTTGACCGTGAACCGTTCGACCTCTTTTCCCTGATCGAGCACTGTGTAGACTCCCAAGTCCTCCGTCCCTTGGAAGAGAAACTTTCCGCGCGAATTGCGCTCCACGGGCCGGGTTTGGCCGTCCGGCAAACGAATGGTCAAACTCGAGCCGGCGGCATGCGTTTGCAACTCGAACGGTGTGCCGGGCCGAAGTTGGGCCGCGGCCGGATCGCGATGGCGGCCGCCGAGATAATTGAGCGCGTTCAACACGAAGACTGGAAAGCTCAGCTTGATGGTCCAATTCGTATTGGCGAATTTGGCGCCGGCGGCGTCCGTTCCCATCAGTTCGAAGCCGAGCACCGCGTCCTCGAACCCCTCTCGCGGAACAATGGCCAGTAAGGTTCCTTTTTGCGATTCGATCAGCCGCGTGTTTCCGATCGGCGGCTTCAGCGGGCGCGCTTCGCCGATCAGAATGTCGCCGAGCTCAAGGGACTGCATCAGCGGATGGGCCCGGTCCTCGTCGATGATGATCGGATTGGTCACCGGCTCATCGGCTTGCCAAGCGGCAGGCGGCAGGCTGCCAATGAACAGCGTATTCGCTTGCGGCATGGTAGTCGGCGCACAGCGGTCGTAGATGATCAGATCATATTCGCCGGCCGCCGCGGCCTGCTGGTACGCGTCTTTCGGCAGGAACTCCGGCGCCTTCGTTTTCACATTGGCGAAGAGCTGCACGTCGGCGGTGCTCGTCGCCAAGGCCAGCGCCTCGTTGCCAGGCGTTACCAGTAGCACCTCGCTGCGGCGGGCAGCCCCCACCAGGGCGAAGGCTTCATCGTCGAGCGGAAAGAGATCGTGGTCGGCCAACTGCAAGCGGAGCGTGCCACGGTCGATGTCGCGGAGATCGAACAACTCTCCACTCGTCTGGCCGGGCGGGACCACGAGCTGCTTCACATCGAGCGGAGAGGTTGCCGCATCGTGGTACAACTCCGCCTGGACGCGTCGCTCTTGGCTCCCAAAATTACGGAGCGCGCAATAGGCCTCGAGCCGCTCGGGATGTTCTTCGTTGCGCTGCACGTTGAACGCGGTGATGCCGACGTTCTCGACCGCGGGGTCGCCGAGCGGCACGAAGATCGGGTGCAGGTTTCCCAGCGGAAAGTCCTCGATCTCGGGAAACTTGCCGTCGCTGAAAATGTAGAGATCGGTGGCAGCCTCGGGCGCTTTTTCGTCGCCGGCCGGCTTCTGGGTTGCGAGCCCGGCCGCGGCGTGCAGCGCCTCGCGAATGTCGGTCGGCCGGTTCGTTTGCGCGATGGCCGCCAGCGCGGACTGCAAATCGTGCTGATTTTCGCTGTACGATTGTTCGACGCGGGCGGTGTTGGAAAAGCTGATCAAGAGGGCGGCATCGCCGGGCTTCATGCGCGAGATCAAATTGCCGACCTGAAGTTTCGCCTCCGCGAGCCGAGTGCGATGGGCGCCTTTAGCGCCATCAAGCGCGGACATGCTGGCGGAGTTATCCACCAAGAAGACAAAGCGGCTCCCAATCAGCCGATCGCCTTCCCAATAGGGCCGCCAGAGGGCCACGGCCAAGATCGCCACGAACGCGAGCTGCAAAAACAACAGCGCGCTGCGGCGCATCCGTTGCCAAAAACTGTTGACGTGCAAATCCTCGATCGACTTCCGCCAAAGATAGGTGCTCGGCACCTCGAGCGGCTGGCGGCGGAGCTTCAAAAAATAAAGCGCGACAATGGCGGGAGGAATCGCCGCCAAGATCGCCCATTGCCACCACGAGAGCAGGCTGCCAAAACCCATGTGCACCGGCGCCAACGAAAAAGTCTAAAATGGGAGTACGCTATTCTCGCCATGCCGGTCGGAAAAAATCAGCTCCGCCGCGGAACACGGCTGGCGCCCCCGGCGTTTTTACGGTTGCGGCTGGCGGGACATGGTCAAATCGTAAAACTTCTTCTGCTGCGCCGCCATTTCGCGGAGCAGCGGCGTCGGCTGATAACGCTCGCCGAGCTGTTCCCACGGCCGAATCCAGTCGAGGATTTGTCCCGCGCCGACGGTGTCGGCCCAAAACAAAAGTCCCCCTTTGAACGCGGGGAAACCCAGGCCAAAGATCAGGCCCAAATCAACGTCGCGGACATCGCGCACCAACTGTTCTTCGAGCACCCGCGTCGCTTCGATCAGCATCGGCAAAAAGAGCCGGTGCGTCAATTGTTCGAGCGTAAAGGTCTGTTTTTCGTCGCGGAGATAGGTTGCCAGGAATTTTGGCAACTCGGGGTCGGGCCGCCCGCGCCCTTGCTTGTCGTCGTAGCGAAAGAAGCCGGCACCGGACTTCTGGCCGAGGCGCCCTTGCTTGACCAGATTGGTAATGATCGGCGAGAGCATGGTCCGGTTTGGAAAGGCTTCCCACATCACGCGTCCGGCATAGATCGCCGTATCGAGGCCGACGACATCGTACAGCGTGATCGGTCCCATCGGCATTCCAAATTGCTTGGCCGCCTTCTCGATCGCGGAGATTTCGGCTCCTTCGGCGATTAGCTCCAGAGCCTCGTTCATATAGGGAAACAGCAGCCGATTGACGAGAAAGCCCGGCCCGTCGTGGACGACGATGGGCGATTTGCCGAGCGATTTTGCATAGGCGACCGCCGTGGCGACGGTCTCGTCGCTGGTCTGCGGCCCGCGAATAACTTCGACCAGCGGCATTTTGCGAACCGGATTGAAAAAATGGATTCCCAAAAAGCGGTCCGGCTGCTGCAACCCTTCGGCCAATTTGCGAATCGGAATGGTCGACGTGTTGGAGGCCAGCAAGGCTGTTGCCGAGAGCAGCGGCTCGAGCCGCGCGTAGATTCGCTTTTTGATCTCCGCGTTTTCCACGATCGCTTCCACCAGCAGATCGGCGCCCGCCAATTCTTGATCATTGGCAGTCGCATGGAGCAGCGGCGCGAATTTTACCGCGCGGGACACATTTGGTCCGCCCGTTTTCTTGTCGAACGAAACTTCTTCCAGAACCTTTTGCACGCCCGCATCCAGCGCCTCAGGCAGGGCGTCGCCCAGCGCTACCGGGATGCCGCGCTTCAAATTCGCGGCGACAATTCCTTGGCCCATGATGCCTGCCCCCACGACCGAAATTCGCTTGATCGGGCGCGGCTGCAAATCGGTCCGATCGACCCCCGTATCTTTCTTATTGCGATCGGTCAGAAAGAAGACATTCAACAGCGCGCGATTGACCGGCGAGCCGAAAAGCTGCGCCATTCCTTCGGCCTCCGCTTCGCAGGCGGCGTCGATGTCGAGCCCCGCCGCCGAGAGCATGACCTCGAGCGCTGCCAGCGGGGCCGGATAGTGTCCCTTGGTCTGTTGCTGGATATATCCTGATGCGGTCGCGCCTAGGAAGCCGAGCTCCGTTTCGTCGATCATGAGCGGCTGGCTCCAGCGGGTGCGATCGAGTTGATACTGTTTGGAATCTTGCTCGATGCGAATCAGCGCGGTGGCGGCGTCGAGCAGTCGCGCGGCAGGCCCGAGGTCGCTCGCCAACCCCAGTTCCACCGCGGCCCGCCCGTCGATCGATTCGCCCGTCGTCACCAGATCGACGGCGTTGGCCAAGCCCACCAGGCGCGAGGCGCGGGCCGTTCCTCCCCAGCCGGGAAACAAGCCGAGCTTCACCTCGGGAAAGCCGAAGCTCGTTTTCGCATCATCGGCCATCACGCGCCGGTCGCACCAAATGGCCAACTCCGCGCCGCCGCCGACGCAAATTCCGTCGATTGCCGCGACACTTACAAACGGCATCTTCGTCAGCCGCTGAAAGAGCCGCCGCCCGCGATTGCACATTGCGACAGTCTGCGCGGCAGGAATGTCGAGCGACGCGGCAAACTCGCGCAGATCGGCGCCGGCGATGAACGAGCCTGGCTTGCCGGAGCGAAGGATCAACCCAGCCAAATCGCTTCGCGATTCCAGCGCGTCGAAATGGGCCGCCAATTCATCGAGGACGCGGCTCGATAGAACATTCGCTCCCTTGTGCGGATCATCGAAGGTCAGGAGCGCCAAGTCGGGCTGCGGAAAGGTAAGCGTAATCACCGAGGCCATAAGTACAGCAACCGAAACGAAGAGGATGGGAGATCGATTCCGCGCCAAGGCGGAAGCGCGATACAAACGAGGAATTAACTGGCGCCGAGCGAATGTGGATAACGGCTGGAAATCAGCCGCGGCGCGGCGCTGCATTCACCGATTTCGTTCCCAGCGAAATCGCCGCGCGAGGCTTTCCAACTCCTTGCCATTTAACCCCCTTTAGCTCGGTTGCACAAACCCCGGCATTTTTTTTGAGCCGCGCCAAGGGGCGTAACTCGTGCCGTAGCTGCCGCTTGGGAGCGAACGGGAACCGCGGCCTGCGCTTTTCGGAATTTTCTTGTACGGATTTTCGGCTCCGCGGCCACTAATAAGGACAGCAAGCGCCTTTCTCGCTTGGCTTTCGCTTTCTTCGCCCCCCACGCAGGCGGCAGCGCAAATCAGTCGCAGCGGCCCTATTTAAAATTCCACGGAGATAAACATGCGACTCACTTTGCGAACAATGTTGGCCTATCTCGACGATATCCTCGAGCCGGACGATCGGGCTGACTTGGGCAAGAAGATTGAAGACAGCGAATTCGCCACCAAACTCGTCCATCGCATCCGCGACACGACGCAGCGGCTACGGCTCGGCGCGCCGAAGCTGACCGGCCGCGGAATGGGCCTCGACGCGAACACCGTTGCAGAATATCTCGACAATACGCTGTCCGCCGAGCGCGTCCCCGACTTTGAAAAAGTCTGTCTCGAATCGGATGTTCATCTCGCGGAAGTGGCCGCTTGTCATCAGGTCCTGACGCTCGTCCTGGGCGAACCGGCCGAAGTCGAGCCGACGTTGCGGCGGCGGATGTATCAGATTGGCTCGGGCGAGTCGGTCGGGGTCGACAGCCCGCACCTCCGCGCCGATCAAGCGGGTCAACTTGATCCTGGCCACAAGCCCGTGCCGCTCCGTGAAAAACCCCAAATCCCCGACTATTTGCGCGACACGAAACGGTCCGGTTTGTGGACCGCCGCCGCCATCCTGCTGCTGGCCGCGGTCGTCGGCGGGGGCCTTGTCCTGGCGGTCGGGCCCGAAAAAGTCTCGACGTTCTTGGGCTGGGGTCCCGCCAGTTCGATTGTCGCTCACAACGAGCATCCGCGGGCCAATGCCGCCGCCAATTCCAACGACAATGTCACGCAAGATGCCAACGGCGCGCATGCCAATGCGCCGTCCGGCACGAATAGCGGCAATCCGACGCCAGAGGAAGCCAGTCCTGGCGCGACCAACCCAGAGGCCGCGAATCCCAACAGCGCCGACACCAAAGGAAACAACTCGAACTCGAACCCGTCGGTTCCGCTGGTGAACCCGGCCGACCTGCCGCCGGGACCGACCGAGTCGAGCGCTGGCACGCCGGGCGGAAACGCCGCAACGCCGGCCAGCCCGACTCCGAATGGTGCGGCGCCGATATCTCCCGACAAAGAGGGCGCCGCGAGTCTTCCCCCGACCAATCCGCCGGCGCCCGACAACGTTCCTGGGCCGACGCCGAATCCGGCCGACGTGGCGAGCAATAGCAACCCGCCCATTCCGGCCAACCCGAATCCGCTGGTGCCGAAGCCGCCCGTACCGAATCCGCCCGCGCCAGCGCTGACTGGCGACACGCCGGCGCCGGCCAATCCGGCGGTGGTTCCCGCCGGCGGACCGGCAGGCGTGTTCGTTTCCGACGAAGACGTGTTGATGAAGTGGAACACGAATGGTTTCTGGGAGCGTGTGGCGATTCGCGCGCCGGTCAGTTTTGGCGACGCGCTGCTGGCCTTTCCGACCTATCGCCCGACCGTCCTGCTCAACTTCGGTGTTTCGCTACAGATCGGCGGGGAAACGTTTCTCACGCTGGAACCGGCCGATGCCGATGGGATTCCCGGCCTGAACCTGACCTATGGCCGCATCATTTTGACGGCAGCCGGCAAGGCGGGGACAAAAATGCGAATTCGCTACGGAGAGCACCAAGGCTTGCTTACGTTTGGCGACGGCGCGTCCGAAGCGGCGATCGAAGTTCGCCCGTATCACACGCCTGGCTCGAACCCCGAAAAAACTCCGAGCCAATTGCTCGTCGACGTGTATGCCAACAGCGGCCAGATCACCTGGGCGCCGGGCAGCACGGTCGATGCGGAAGTGATGCAAGCCCCGGCGCGGCTGGCGGTGAGCTCGATTCCGGGCGAAGCGCT
>DASRSE010000080.1:0-18860 GCA_035656655.1 Pirellulales bacterium | reverse complement strand
GGGCTTCAATTCCAGCGGCAAGGTGTAGCTCAGTGCGCCGACGACCTTCTTGCCGCGATAATTATCGTGGCAGAGCGTGCATTTCTCCATGGCCATCGGCACCGCGGTCGCCGCGCGGAGATATTGCTTGCCGTCCTTCGTGGCGATTTCCTCATAGTAGTCTTTGCCGGACATAATCCGCTGAATCGCGGTCTTTTCAAACGCATCGCGCGGGATGTCTTCTTCGTTGATCGGCTCGCCGAGCCCGTCCAGTAGACGGACTTCATGCCAACCCTTTTCTTTCACGCTTTGGAACAGCAGCTTGAATGCTTTGCCGGCCGCCAAATCCGATTTTGAATCGACATAATTCTTGGTAATGAGAATGATCGCCGATTTGTAAATATCGTCCACCAATCGTACTTCGCGTCGGGCACTTTCGACCGACGTGTTTGGGGGAGCTTTCGCAGAAGCCTGCGACGAGGCGGCCGGCGGAGGCGTTGCCGGCTCGGCAGCCTGGTTGACGAGGGCGAAAGAGAGGGCGCCGGCCAAGAAGAGCGCTCCGCAACCGAACCCAGCAAGCGAGCGGCGGTTCATGGGAGAAATTCCTTTCGTTTGAGGATTTATAAAGGAAGAATCCGGCTTCGCGGCGAGGGGAACCAACCCCGGCGGCGGCGAAACAGGATAACTGGACATTCTTGTCTTCTTTACGGCACAGTCTAGCCCTTCTATACTGGATGTCAACGTCCTAAAAAGAAAAAAAGGAATCGCATGTTCTCGCAAACGGTCGAATATGCCCTCCGCGCAGCGGTTTTTCTAGCGAGCAAAATCGGCGCGCCTCAGACCAACGAGCAGATTTCCGCCGCCACGCTGGTGCCCGCCGCCTATCTCTCGAAGGTTTTACAAAACCTGAGCCGCGGCGGAATCGTCCAGGCCCAACGCGGCAAGCACGGCGGCTTTTCGCTGGCGCGTTCGCCGCGCGAGTTGACGATCTTGGAAGTCGTCACCGCGGTCGATCCGATTGAGCGGATTCGCACCTGCCCGCTCGGGCTGAAGGCGCATGGCGTGCGGCTGTGTCCGCTGCACAAGCGGCTGGACAACGCGCTGGCGGAAGTGGAGCGCGCGTTTGCGAGCACGACGCTGTTCGAAATTCTGGCGGAACCGACGAAGAGCGTGCCGCTTTGCAAATTCCCCCTGCCGACGAGCGACCAGGGCCGAGCAAAAGCGCCCGCCTGCCGCGACTGACCGCCAACGCAACCGTTCCGCAATTTGCGTACGAGGCGAGTTCGGGCCAGGCCGCGAACTGGCTGAAGGCTTGCGATCCGTCAGCCCGTCATCGCAGC
Organism: Pirellulales bacterium; assembly: GCA_035656655.1. Classification (GTDB taxonomy): domain Bacteria; phylum Planctomycetota; class Planctomycetia; order Pirellulales; family DASRSE01; genus DASRSE01. Next base: position 17,541 of record DASRSE010000080.1, on the reverse strand, counting down.
CGCGGCGAATGCAAACCTGGCAGAGGCCTGGCCGCTCGGAACGATTTCCACCGGCGCGCTGCTGGAAACTCCAGCGCGAGTTAAGCCACGTCGCGGTCTTCAAACAGAAACAGGCCGACCAGCAGCGCCATCGCGCTAAATAGCACACAATACGCGCCGGTGTACCACAAGTAAGAGGTGGGCACGGCCGCGCCGCTGGAGATGGCCGCCTCGATATTGAAATGGTCGAGCACCGGCAGGACCGTCGCCGAAAGCTGGCCCATGAAGGCAACCAGCGGAAACTTGCCAATCGACGAGACTACAATCAGCGGAACGAGATGCCCCAGCACATAAATCGAAAAACAGATCAACAGATTCGGCAACATTGGCAGCCGGGTCGAGAGCGCCACGCTGATCGCCGTCATCACGCAGACTTCCATGTAGGCCAGCAGCAAGCCGGGAATCACGCTCAGCATTTCCGCGTAGCATTCGGTCCAGATTACATTTCCCTTGGCCGATTCGCGCGCGTCGTACACAACTTTGAACGAGGTGAGCAGCAGAAAAAAGACCCCCAAGACGATGAACATCACGGCGGCCGTCCCCAGCATCCCGAGAAATTTGCCGATGACAAACTGGCGGCGGCCGATCGGCTTGGAAAGGACGGTTACCGCCGTTTTGCCCTCGATTTCTTCGGCCATCGATCCGCTCGCCGTCCACAACGAGACCAGCAGCGTCAAAATCAAGATCAAGGTCAAGCCGGCCGACTTGTACATCTTGATATCTTCGCCGAACGTGTATTGCGGCAGAAAAATGAAAGCCAGCAAGCAAAACAGCCCGAGCGCGAGGAGCAAATAGAACAGGGGTTGGCCCATTCCTTCTTTGCAAGAGGCGACTGCCACCGCCGACACTTTTCGGAACGCGAAGCGGATGAGCAAGTACCCCGCGAAAAAGATCAAAAAGGCCGCGGCAATCTCTAGCGAAAAGCGAACTTGCGGAAACTCCACGTCCATCCGGACAACGGCTTCGATTGTGAACGGCTGCTTGCTGTCGGTCAGGACGTCGATTGCAGTCACGTTGCCGGCGAAGGGATTTTCCACCTTGGAGCCGCGCACGTATTTCCAGGATCCGGTCGGGGTCAGGACGATCGCCTCGTTCGCGCGGGTGGCGCTATCCTCCGGAATCTTGATCAATGCCTCTTGGGGCGACTTGAACTCCAGCGAAGCCACCTCGGCTGCGCGAAATTGCAGCGGAATGCGTTGCGGCGCCGGCGGCGCGCCTGGCGGCTGCTGGTTCGCCGCCACGTCGATCTTGAATTCCTGATCGTGCACCAGCGGTAGCCGCGCCAGCGAGCGCAAGTAGCCGCCGTAACTCACCGTGGGCATATCGATCAGGTCGAGAACCGGCGGCAGCACGGTCAACGCCGCCAAAATCGCCGCGACAATCAGGACGGGCATGAGCAAGCCTTCGCGCACCGCAATCGGAACTTCGCTCGTGAAAGGGCGAATCTTCGGCAGCAGCTTGCCCGCGCCAAACAGCAATCCGCCGATCAGGGCCAAGCCGATCAGGCCGAGCGTGACCCCGAGCGTGAACAGCCAAAACGGCGTGAGCCAAACCGACTGGATCGCAAACAGCGGCAAGAAAGTCGTCATGCGAGAAAAACGTCGTGAGCGGGCCGGGCCTTAGCGCCGAATCGAAAAGTCTTTGAATTCGCCCGTCGCGGGCTGTTCGTCCGTCTCGACGTGCTCGATATTCTTGCGCATCGTCGTCGCCAACTCCTTCAGAAAGGCGGTCACGCGATCGCGCTGGCCTTCGACGACCAGCCGGACCGTTCCGTCGGGCATGTTTTCGACGAAGCCTGTGACCGGGTAGCCCTTGGCGATGCGGCGAGTGGTGTCGCGAAATCCGACCCCTTGCACGCGCCCGTGATAGTACGAATCCTCGCGGATCGGTTTTTCAGTCTCTGCCACGGCGCACTCCTGCTACGCTCGAATGAAGGGCTTGGTTCATTCAGTGTATCACGTTCCGCGCGAACGTCGAAGCGCCGCGCGCCAAGCGAACCGCGCTCGCAGCCGCCGGATTTCGCGCTGTGCGCCTGCCGATCGCGGAAATGCGCAGCCGCTGGCCAGCGACAGAAACACGCGCTCCTTGCGCCTGGGCGGCTTCGCAGCGCTTCCTGGCCGTACAGCAGAAATCAGCATCGCCGCTGCTCCGGCAGACAAACGCTCCGGGAGCGCGGCCGAACAGGCGATCCGGCCAAGCAGCTACTTAGCCAAGCAATCCGCCGGTACTCCGGTCAGGCATTTCACCGGTACCCCGGTCAGGCATTTCACCGGTACTCCGGCCGAAAAGACGGCTGACTTTCGTTTGTCCGGCGAAGGGCGCGCAGCCCCCGCCGGACGAAGCCCTTCGTCCCGATGGACCTCGGCGTGCAGCGCCAAGGCCAGATTCAGCCAGTCGCCCGAGAACGAAGCCCGCGCCGGAAGCGCTAGACAGGCGTCACGTTCTCAGCGCAAGGACCTTTCGCGCCGCGCCCCTCGGTATAGGACACTTTCTGTCCCTCCTGGAGCTCGTCGAAAGGGCAGCCTTGCACGTTGGACGAGTGAAAAAACAAATCCTTGGAATCGGTCTTGATGAAACCGAAACCCTTGTCCGTCAACTTCTTGATAGTACCTTCAGGCATGGGAACTTTCCGCATAGGCTCGGGAGCCGTGCCACTCAACTCGACTGGCAATCTTCCCGCGATTCACCAGCAGTTTACCCGGCTGACGGCGAAGACGCAAACCGGTTCCAAATTCTGCCGCGAAATTTTCGCTCGGAAGCTCGTTTCGGCCCGCTCGACCCGGCAAACTTCGTCCTTCGGACCAGAAACCGCCGGCCCAAATCGTCCAGCCGTAACCGGCTCAATGAACCAGCCGTAATCGGCTCAAAGAAACCAGCCGTAACCGGCTCAGTGAACCAGCCAGTCGGCGGCTGCCTCCAGCATTTTTCCCGGCTCGCCGCGGTAGAGTTCAACCGAAGAAGCGGCGCCGGCTGCTTGATAGGCCGCGGCGGCAACCGGAGGCAATGCCGCCCCTTCGCCCGCCAGCCACAGCGGATGCGGTGCCGTAAGCACCAAAAGTGCCGGCAAATCGCCATATTTCACCGCGCCCGGCAGAAAATTGAGGGCGCTGACATCGGTCAGCGTTTCAAATCGAAAGCCTGCCGTGTCGGCCGCGACTCGATCGATCAAGGTTCCCGCTTCGGCGGCCGCGGCCAAGGCGATCGGGCCGGCGCCGTTCACGCCGACCAGGGTGACAGGCCGGATTACATTCCGCGAATCCTGGTTCCGCACTAACGAGATCAAGGACAGGACGTCGCCGACCCGCGACGAAAACAGCGGAGGGTTGTAACCGAACGTGTAGCAAGGCGCGTTGGAGCCGTAGCTCAGCGACCGGTCGACGAGCCGGGCGGCGGACAGCGGCTTGCCGTCAGCGAGAAATTCTCCTTGGTCGAGCAGGTCGGGACCGTACACAATCCGGCCCGCGTCGAGCAGTTTTTGCACGGCCGCGATCGGCCGGTTGGAATTCGGCTCGAACATGCCGGACTTGCCATTGCCGTCGAGCCAAATCACGGCCCCCTTTCCCAGTCCGGCCGTGGGAGATTTCAGGACCAGCAGCGGCAGATCGATCCCGTCGGCTTTTTGGCGGCAATGCGTTTTCGTCACGAGATACTGGCCAACCTTTTCGGACGATGGCATTTCGGTCGAATCGGCCGCTGGTTGCCACTTGCCGATCATCGCGCTCCAGGCCCCGCCGACGACCTCGCGATATTTCTTCAGCGATTCGGCATCATGCGGCTCGATCGCCGCGATTTGTTGGCGCGCGTCCGCGGTCAACTCGCGCAGCAGAGCGCGCTCGTGCGCCGGGCCGCCCGCCGGTTTGGGATGAGCGTCATCCCAGACGGTCATCTCCGCACGGCTGAGCGGTTTGAAGTCTTCTTCGATGACCGGGTCCGGCAAGCCGAGCTTAAGATGCTTGTTCATGAACTGATACATCACTTCGCGGCTGACGTAGTTGTAATTGTGCGGGAACTGGACCAAAACCTTGGCCATGACGCGGTCGGGAACGCCCAGCAAGGCGTACAATTGCTGCAATTGCGGAAGTCCCTTCGTCGCGAGTTCCTTGGTCCAGTCGTCGGCGCCGGTCATCCCCAGCGGTCGCGGCGCAATTAGCCCGGCGATTTCGACGTTGCCGGTCCCCACGCGCAGATAGGCGGCGTTTTCGCAAGTGCAGCCTCCTTGCATCGCCGTTCCGACCATCACCGCAGGAAATGCCACGGCGATGCGCGGATCGAGCGCGGACAGAATAAAGGTTTGCGTGCCGCCGCCGCTCGCGCCGGTCATTCCAATCCGGTTTGGATCTACCTCCGGCAGCGCGCTGAACCAGTCGAGCACGCGGACCGCATTGAGCGTTTGCAAGCCCATGAAGGTTTGCAAATGCAGTTCGGCCTGCGGACTGAAGAAGCCCCAATTGGTCGGCGTGTTCATCTCCGCTCGGACTCCGGGCCGGTGCGCCAGTTGTTGGCTGTCGGCGTAACCTTCCATGTCCCACGCGAAGACGACGCAGCCCATCCGAGCCAACTGCGCGCAAGGAGCTTGCAACGGATAGCGGGCGCCGTTCTCAAATCGCTCGGCGCCAGTCACGATTTGTTGCTGCACGGCCTTCGTCCCTTCTTCGTGAAATCGGCCGTCGTCCCAGTGGCCGTGTGCGAACAGGACGCCCGGCAGCTTGCCGGTCTTGCCCTGAGGCCGATACAAGCTCCCGGTCACGAAGTGGCCGGGCACACTTTCCAAATAGACGCGCTCCACGGTATAGCCGGGCCGGTCGACCGGGTCGTGCCGAATGGCATTCAGCGGCGTCTTGGCCGGCAGCGGCCAAAGCCCTTCGGCCACGAGCACCTGCCGCCGCACCCAATCGGCTCGGCGTTGCCATTGCGCCTTCGACGTGGGAGGCGTGAACGGAAAATAGCTGTTGACGTGCCGCATCTCGCCGAGCCGCGCGTCGTCGGGCAAATGGCCGGGCTCGAGCACCCGCGGCGTTTCGGCATGGCCGGTCCGCGCAACCGCGAACATCAGTCCCGCGAACAGCACGATCCATAACGAGCGAAACAAGATCTGCGAAGTAGCGCGTAATCGCATGGCAATGGGATTCCGACAGGTGGGAAGATCGGCGGAAAACTCGCGGCGCGTCGCGGCGGCGATTGCCCTGGATTATAGCGTCGGAAATCGCTCCGGTCGAAGATTTTTGCCGGTCGCTGTCGCCGGCCGCAACGCAATAAAATTGACCGCCAAGGCAATCGGTCGGTATATTAAAGCCCTCGCCGTGCCTCTTCGCGAATCTGCCCAACCCACCTGCCGCGAACCGCCATGTCCCGCTCGCACTTGTTCGTTCTTGCCGGTCTCTGTGTGGTCCACTTCGGGCTTGCTTCCGCGCGGGCGCTCGCCGCCGAACCGGCCGTTGATTTCGACCATGATATTCAGCCCATCTTGGCGAACCATTGCTACAAGTGCCACGGACCCGACGCCAAAGAGCGCAAGGCCGGGCTGCGCTTCGACGAACAAGCCTCCACCCGCCAGCCCGCCGAGTCGGGCAAAATGGCGATCGTGCCCGGCAAGCCGGACCAGAGCGAGGTTGTCAAACGGATCTTTTCGACCGATGCCGACGTGCAGATGCCGCCGGCCGACGGAGGGAAGCCGCTGAACTCGGCCCAGCGCGAGTTGCTCAAGCGGTGGATTGCCGGCGGCGGAGACTTCGCGCGTCACTGGTCGTACATCACGCCCGTGAAACCGGCCGTTCCTGCCGCCGGAGCGCCCGCCTCGAATCCGATCGACCACTTTTTGGCCGCGAAATTTCAAGCAGAAAAGCTGGCCCCGGCCGGCGCGGCCGATCGGCGCACTTTGCTGCGGCGGGTCTCGCTGGACCTGCTCGGCTTGCCGCCGGCGGCGGCCGAAGTCGAGGCATTTGTCACGGACCGTTCGCCCGACGCCTATGAAAAGCAAGTCGATCGCCTGCTGGCTTCGCCCCATTATGGCGAGCGAATGGCCCTGAGCTGGCTCGACCTGGTTCGCTATGCGGACACTTGCGGTTATCACAGCGACAATCACCGCGACGTTTGGATGTATCGCGACTATGTCATTCGCGCATTTAACGACAACAAACCGTTCGATCAGTTCACCATCGAACAATTGGCCGGAGATCTGTTGCCCAATGCGACCGATGAGCAGCGGATTGCGTCGGGCTACAACCGCCTGCTCATGACGACGGAAGAAGGAGGCGCGCAGCCGCGCGAATACACCGCGAAGTATGCCGCCGATCGGGTGCGCAATGTTTCGGTCGTGTGGCTTGGTCTGACGCTCGGTTGCTGCGAATGTCACGACCATAAATATGATCCCTATACGAGCCGCGACTTTTATCGCATGGCGGCGTTTTTTGCCGACGTTGATGAAAAAGCGGTTGGCCGGCAAGATCAAACTTCATTTCCCACCCCGGAACAGTCGCGGCAGTTGGCCGCGCTCGAGGCCGCCGTCCAAGGGGCCCAAGCCCAATTCGATCAGGCAGAGTCGGATGTCGATTTGGCGCTTCCTGAGTGGGAGTCGCTCGTCACGGATCCGGACTATCGCGGCGAAAAATTGTCCGCGCCGATCGCCGCGATTCTGTCGATTCCGGAAGCCAAGCGCGAGGCAAAACAGCGTCAGACGTTGCTGGAGCATTATCGTAAACAGGCGGCGGAATTAACCGCGCCGCGGGCGAACTTGGAAAAGCTCAAAGCGGCGCGAGCGGAACTCCAAGCCAAAATCCCCACGACCCTCGTCAGCAAAGCAGTCGCCCCGCGCCCGGTGCGAATTCTCGCCCGCGGCAATTGGCTCGACGAGTCGGGCCAACTCGTCACGCCGGCGACGCCGGCCTATATCACCGCGGAAGAAATCCAAGGTCGCCGCGCCACGCGGCTTGATTTGGCAAAGTGGATCGTCGATCCGCGCAATCCCTTGACGGCGCGCGTCTTTGTGAATCGAATTTGGAAACTCTATTTCGGCGCGGGATTGGTGCGGACGTCGGAAGATTTGGGGCGGCAAGGCGAGCGGCCGATCGATCAACCGCTCCTGGATTGGCTCGCCTGCGATTTCATGGAACACGGCTGGGACGTGCGGCGGCTGGTGCGCGAGATCGTCCTGTCCGAAGCGTATCGGCGCTCGAGTGTTCCAACCGCGGAACAGAAACAGGTCGATCCGGCGAATGTCTATCTCGCTCGCCAAAATCGCTTTCGCATCGACGCTGAATTCGTCCGCGACAATGCTTTGGCCATTAGCGGTCTGCTCGTCGACAAGATCGGCGGCCCCAGCGTCAAGCCGTACCAACCGGCCGGCTATTGGGCCTATCTCAACTTTCCAACCCGCGATTGGATCGCCGACAAGGGAGCCGATCAATATCGCCGCGGGCTGTATACCTATTGGCAGCGGACGTTCGCCCATCCAATGATGCTCACGTTCGACGCGCCCAGCCGCGAAGAATGTACGGCCGACCGGCCGCGGGCAAACATCCCGCAACAGGCGCTGGTGCTGCTGAACGATCCGACGTTCGTCGAAGCGGCCCGCGTTTTTGCCGAGAATATCTTGCGGCACGGCGGCGGCAAACCGGCAGAACGAATTCAGTGGGCATACTCGCAGGCGCTGGCTCGTCACGCCGAGCCCGAGGAGACCACGGTCCTGCTGGCCTTGCTCGAAAAGTATCAACAGCCTTGGGCAGCGAACCATCAGGCCGTGGACGCGGTTCTCAGCGTCGGCGATGCGCCGATTCCTGCGGACCTCGACCGCCAAGAGTTGGCCGCTTGGACCGGCGTTGCTCGCGCGATTTTGAATCTCCACGAAACGATTACCCGCAACTAAAGCTTCGGGGCCGCGCGCCCGTCCGCGCAATTCGACCGCCATTCCGTCCTTCCTCTGAATTGATTCGGTGCTTCATCATGCACGATCTGGAATTTCTCCGCCGTCAGGTTTCACGCCGCGCCTTCTTGGGGCAAGGCCTGACCGGGATCGGCTCGGCCGCCCTTTCGTCATTGCTCGCGAAGGAAGTTTTAGCCGCCGGAGTTCCCCCCGCCGCCAAAAAAAGCGACCGTTGGCCTGGCATTGTGCAGCCGCTCCACCATCCGGCCAAAGCCAAACGAGTCATTCACCTCTGTATGGCCGGCGGCCCATCGCATTTGGAGACGCTCGATTACAAACCGAAGTTGGCCGCACTCGCCGGCCAGCCCATGCCGCTGTCCTACACCAAGGGCCAGCCGATCGCCCAACTTCAAGGCAACAGCAATCTGAAATGCCTCGGACCGACTCACCCCTTCAAAAAGTTCGGCGAGTCGGGCCAAGAAATCTGCGAGTTGTTCTCGCACATTGGCGGCGTCTCCGACCAGTTATGCATTGTCCGTTCGATGGTGACTGAGGCGATCAATCATGATCCGGCTCACACGTTCATGAACACCGGCACGCTGATCTCCGGCCGGCCGAGCATGGGATCGTGGACCTGGTACGGGCTGGGGAGCGAGTGCGACAATCTGCCCGGCTTTATCGTGATGACCTCGACGGGCCGCGCCGGCCAAAAGCAGCCGATTGCCTCGCGCCAATGGAGCGCCGGCTTCTTGCCAAGCCGTTTTCAAGGAGTTCGCTTTTATTCGCAAGGCGATCCGGTGCATTACATTAAAAATCCCGCCGGCGTCGGCCGCGACCAGCAGCGCGAGTTGATCGACGCGGTCGAGTCGCTGAATCGAATCGAACATGCGTCGACCGACGATCCAGAAATCCTCACGCGGATTAGCCAATATGAAATGGCGTTCGAGATGCAGGCCAGTGTTCCGGGCCTGATGGATTTTTCCGATGAGACCGCAAGCACCTTCAAGCTCTATGGAACGAATAAAGTCGACGGCAGCTTCGCGGCCAACTGTCTTTTGGCGCGACGGCTCGCGGAGCGCGGCGTCCGCTTTATCCAGCTCTACCACCGCGATTGGGACCACCACAACGGCGTGCAAGAGCAAATGAAAGTCATCGCGCCGGAAGTCGATCAGGCTTGCGCCGCGCTGCTGACCGATTTGAAACAGCGCGGCTTGCTCGAAGATACGCTCATCATCTGGGGCGGAGAATTCGGCCGCACGCCGATGGCCCAAGGGTCAGGCCGCGACCATCACATGAAGGGCTTTTCCATTTGGATGGCGGGCGGCGGCGTGAAAGGCGGCCTCACCCACGGCGCAACCGACGAGCTTGGCTACAACGCCGTCGAGGATGTGGTGCATGTCCACGACTTGCATGCCACGATGCTCCATCTGTTGGGCATCGACCATAAACGGCTGACCTACCGCTATCAAGGCCGCGACTTCCGCCTCACCGACGTCGCCGGCGAAGTCGTCACCAAGATCCTAAGCTAACCGCCCATCGCCCGGCAAGAAAAGTGGGCGTTACTGGACTCGAAGAATCGCACGATTTGCCGGGAAAAACAGGGGGTGGCACCCAAAGTGGCGCGCCGGTGGCGCAGGTTCAAGCAGGCGACCCGGACTTGCGGCAGGTCATCGAAGCTTGGCCACGGCTGACGGCGACCGACCGGCAGCAGATCGTCAAATTGGCGACGGCCGCGAAAAAGCGGCGGAGGAGCTAGCGGCGGTTAGCGGAGATCGGGCAGGAGGGGAAGTTCGCTTTTCTGGTCGATCAAGAGTAATGTTGGAAGAAGCGATTGAATTCCGGACGACTTGCAATTCAATTCTTGACCTGGAATCGCGATTATGACCCCTAAGCCGAACCCAAAAGACTATCCATTCAATTACGTGCTCAGTATGTTGTGGGACGATCCGCTGCCCAATGAGCCGACCGAGTTTGCGAATTATCGTGACGCCCTGGCAGCGATCCAGAAGCGATGGGCGCTTGGCTGCCACGATGAATGGTCGAGTGGCTTGGCGTGGGTTTTTCCTTCGCGCAACAACATGACGCGATTCAGCGACTTTGACGATGATTCTCTGGCGGTCGCGCATCTGCGCCGAGAACGGGACGCCTACCAAGCGGCACTGGACGAGTGGAGGTACGAAAATTACCGCGAAGACGAATACAATCCGGCCAACGACGCGCCTCCGTCGCCAGAAGATGAGCTTGAGGACGACGAATACGATCCGGAATGCGACGAGGAATGGCAAGAATCAGAGCCGCCCGAGTAGGCTAGACCGAGCCGCGACACCGGCGAACGTCAACGCGAACCGCTCGACTCGCCGCCAAGCGAAAGAACCCCTTTCCCTGGTCGAGACCGCCGCCGCCGAGGGCCGGCCTGATCGAGTTAAAGCACGAACGGAAACTCATCGCCGAGCGGACCCGTTTGCAGCTTCTCGCCTGGCTTGGACTTTTCGGCCGGCTGAAAGATTTCCAGCGTCACCGATTCCACAAACACTTCCGATTCGGTCCGAGCCCGGCATTCTTCATTGCGGATAAAGAACCGCCGAGGGTCGAAGAAGCCGGCCGGCAACTCACGGATACGCAAGTTGACCCGCGATTCGATTGCTTGCCGCCGATCTTCTTCGGCTTGCTGCTGATCGACGTCAGATTCGCCGGGAATCTCTTCCGAGCCGCAGCTTGTCGCCTCTTCGCGGAACGGCGGAAGATGCCGGCCGTCGCTGTCAAGGCAGTGAAACAGGATAAACACTTCCGTTCCTGGCGGAATATCCATCGTGCGTATCAATTCGATGTACTGAAAAGCCAGCCGACCGAAGAGTTTTCGCTGTTCCGTTTCGTCAATGATCGTTTTCCCGTCCATGCTCGTTTTCCCTATGATTGGCGTTTAGGTTGACCGGCGTTTAGGCTTGGCCGGCCGGACCGGCTTTGGTTTGGCAGGTTTCGGTTTGATCGATCGCCGCTTGATCGGTTTCGCCTTGATCCGTTTCGCCTTGACCAACTTCGCGGCCGCCGGCTTGTCGCGATCGGCTTGCAATCCCAGGCCGAGATACTTCGCCAACTTGTCGGCGGTCCCTTCCAGGCGAATATCCCGATGATTGCCGTCCGCGGCCAAGAATCGCCAGATAGCGGCCCTTGTTACGCCGCTCCCCTTCGCGACTTCCGTTAGGCCGACCCCGCAATTCCGAATCGCTTCCCGAAGCTGCTGGCTGATCGTCATTCGCGGATTATACGACCACCGGGCCGCGCTGTCGATTGACGCAATGGCAACGAGCCCGACCGAAGCCGCGCGGTCCGTTCCCGCCGGAATCGCAGTCAAGTTACAAAAATAAATAAAATTAAGCTTGCCAAGTAATGAGTGAGTTTGCTAGAAACGTAACTGGCGATTCATGACAACCGACCAGTAGAAATGCCGCAAGGCAACAGGCACGCTCTCACATGGATTCGCCTCCGCTACTGAGTGTGCCTGTTTTTTTTGGTCGATAACTTAACACTGGGTATTGGAACAACCAAGCCCGTCGAAGCTTTCCGAGAAATCGGTTAGTTTCGGCGGGCTTTTTTCGTTTTTTTATCACTTTAACCGGAGGACGCTAGCCATGAGTAAGACCTTAACCGCCCCCACCAAAGCCAGCCCATCGAAGTTGCCAGAGCCGGACAGCGAGCCGGTTTTCTTGCAATTCAGCGACCTTCGCGGTAACACGCTCGAGGTCGAGAATCCGACGATCATCGAGGTGAGCAAGCGGCAGGTCTACTCGCCCTGGCACGGGCCGGACGAACCGATCTTTGACGAATATACGGTTCGATTTCTGGTTATGCCGAACGACCAGAAGAAGGAGTACTTGCCCGACTTCATCAAGCGAAATCGCTAATCCAGTGATTGGACAACCACGCGAATCACGACCAGCCGCCGCATGAGCAGCGACAACACCAGCCACTGAATGACGAGGTATCGAGCCGAACCGGCCGCGAGCTTCGATTTTTCCATCAGCCCGAAAGGAATCCACATGCTGACCCGCGCCGAACTCCTGCAAATCACCGAAGCCCTGAAGCCGATCATTCGCAGCACGGTCGAGGAAATCATTGATTCCCGGCTGAACGAACACAATCGAACGCTGGGCAACCTGACACGCAAAGGCCAGCCGCCGGCGAACGGCAAGCCGCCCAAGGCCGAGCCGCCGTTGTCGATGGATAAGCGGGTTCAATATTCCAAGGAGGCCCGCGAGATGGTGTTGCGGGAACGGCAGGCAGGCCGGCCAATGTCGTTCGAGAAGGCCCGCGAAACCGTACTGCGGAGGCATGGCCGCAAGATTTAGCGACGGCAGTTACTATGCAGCAACGATTACCTATCCGCCAGCACTATGTTGTCTAGAGAAAATTCAGCATGGATAACCCCCAAGAATTAAAACTCGCCCTGTCTGAGTTTCTTGGAACGGTCAGCGGACTCGAAGAAGCTATTAAGGCCGCCGTTGGCCGCGCTACGCAAAGCTCCGCTGGCGGAGATCCAGTTTCCTCCCTGGCCGCCCGTATATCCGGCACGCAGCCCAATAATGCGATTGCCAATCTTGTTGGGAATACTGTTGGAAATGGAATTAGCGGCGCTGCCAGCACGGTCAGCCAACTTGGGGCAATGGCCGGACCTATTGGTAAATTGGTCAGCGGTTTTACGGAACTATGGAAGGCTACCGATAATCTAGCACGCGCCCAAGTCGACTTGATGCAAGGATATGCAAAATACAACGGGACGATCGCTCAGGCCGGCGCGCAATTGTTGATCGGTCGCACCGTGAGAGCGATCGAATTCGGAAGCGCGACTTCCGAAACAGCGAAAGGGCTATTCGATTCACAAAACCGCCTAGAAGAGGCCAGGCAGCCGTACGAAATCAGTTGGACCAATTTTGCTAACGAGACCGCTCAAAGCTTCAACGAACTGAAAATCGGCATTCTGAAAAACTTGTCGTTTATTGCGACCGTTGCGAAGAATATCGATGACGGCAAGCACCCAGGCCAACAGGCACGGGAAGAGGCCATCCACGACAAAAATACCCATCCGGTAAATTATCTGATTCACGAAATCTCGCGCGGATATATCGGCGGTCGAAAAATCCCGCCGCTTCCAGCGATTCGCGGTCGCAGGCATAGTCAACTTGAGCACGCCAGGGACGACGATTAAAAATGAGCACGTATCTTCGCTACAACGGAATCTTGCTTCGTAATGTTCAGACACTGGAATTCAGCCAGGTTCCCGTCCGCGATTCGAGCGGAACCGATCAAGTCTTTCACCAGTACACCTTACGGATTCAGTCAATCGTGGACCCCAACGTACTGGACACTGCCGCCGCGTTGGGAGCGGGAATCGTTGATGGGGAAACAATTGTCGATACCATGAAGCGAATTCGCTGCCAATTGGCCGAAGACCGCGGCGACCTGGACTACTACATGTTTACTGATCGTCCCGGCTACGACGCTGGCCACCTGGACGGAGCCTTTCGCGGTTCGCTGTTGACGGGAGGTCTAGCGAGCGACTGCAATAATGGACCCAAGGTTATTCATTGCAATATCGTTCACATCGCCAGAAACCTTTTCAGAATCGAATTCGGAATTCAAGTCTCGAAGATCTGTTGCGACACGACAGGCGACCAGGGAACGCCGCCGGCCGTTCTTAATAATCGCTGGTCAATGTCCGACGACATGGACGATAACTTCCGAACCGTTCGCACTTGGCAAGGCAGACTGCGAGTTAGCACGGCCGTACAAGACCCACAGCAGTTTCGCGGGCTTGTCGTTCCGACGCTCGCCAATGGCTTCAAATTTCGACGCGGCAGCTTCACGGTTGACCCAAGCGGATTGGAACTTAGCTACACCCTTGTTCACGAAGAGATTTCGGGTTACGCGGCACCGGCCCCGGCGACCAAGATATCCGGCTCTCACACGGAAGCAACAGACATCAGCGGCGCGTCATGCACTGGCGATTTGGTGGTTAGGCTGGAAGGTCCGAAAAATGCCGACAAGTTGCAACTCGTTGAACGCTGCATGCAAATCGCCGATGCGAAGCTGCAAATATTCTCGGCCAGGAAAAGCCTTCAAATCGAACACTTGGCCATCACGGATTACCTGTCGGACTCAAGCAATGCGATTGAGGTCCGCGCCCGGGTTCAGCACACGCCGGACGTCAACTATAACGGAGCCGGCAATATCGGCGCTGTCATTCTTTCGCGATTCGGACTGCCGTTTGACATTCCAGAGTACGACGGCCAATGGATGATTGATCTTGGCCCATACGGCACGTCTTCCGCCTTAGTATCCGCGTTTCGCGTTTATCTCCAAACGCCTTGTGTAACCGATCTGCGGCAGCACCAACTTGGCAACAGTTTGTCCGGCAGCGCCGTAGCGGACACCACGAGAACCGGCGATGAGAGAAGCGGTTCGTCAAACAGCAAAATCAATATTGACGTCGGCAAAGTGCCCGTCTTTCCGGCGAATCGGTACAGCAGTGAGCAGGGCGAGGCAATCTACAATTTTTATCAGATCGAATCCAAGTATCTGATTCATCAACACAAAGTAGCGCTGCCGATTGCTTCATCTTCAAAGAATGACGGCGATACAGTCTATTTCGGCACGCTTGGACCCAAGACCGCTCATCGAGTCGTTCGTATTGCAGCCGAGCGAATCGGCGCTTGGCCGACTATTCCGACATTCGCCGACTTTGAAGATGGCGGGATTCGTTACGTGTTGATCGACACGGTAACTTTCGACCCCAAGGCCCCCCATCCGACCAGCGACGGGAAGCGGCAAATCTATTCGGTCGATGCTCAGCTTACCTACGGAATGAGTCGACCACCGAATGACAGCGAAAACATGCGCGTTGGGGCTCTTCCATGGACGGTTCAGACTCCGCTAGACAATCAGTTTGAACCCGATATCGACATGTGGGCACCGGAACTGATCATTTAGTCGAATGGTCGGTCGAAGCGAACCAAAAAACGAATAGCATAAACATTAGGGCCGCGTAGCCGACGGTCACCACCCACACGCCACTCCAGGCGTGCGACCAGATGTAATTGGCCAAATCGCTTTCGGAAACAAGCATGAATCCGCCGCCCTGCTTTCCGACCATAACCATTCCGCCGCCGGCCGGTGATTGTTCAGTGGGCGTGAAGAGCACGCCTGCAATAAACCACCCCAGGACGCAGCAGGGAAACCAGAGCACGGTTAACGCGATCATCCACGTTTTAGCCCCGCCTCTTTTCTTTGGTTTCGCGATTGAGTGACCGGCCCGACTCGGAAAGGAATACGGGTTGAAGGTTTCAACGGGCGTGGCAACGCCTGCTGCCGTCGCGGCGATTTTGGCGATTACGGGCGGAAGAGCGACGGTTGCGGCGGGAATCCCAAATGCCTGTCGGCAAATCGGACACGAAACCAATTGCCCAACCAGGTCCGGAGCTTCTGCCAAAACGCCGCCGCAGTTTGGACAATTCATCGCACACCCCGTTAAGCCGTCCGGATTCAATCAGCCGCCCTCATCAGAATCCTAATCTCGACCAGGAGGGGGAGCAAGTTTTCCTGCCGACGCCGCGGCCGAAGAAGCCCCTTTCCCTGGCCGACAACTCCGGCCGCCGGTTACTTGGCCCGCATTGCCGGCCGATTCCCCATCGAGCGATTTAGTTGACAGCCGCAAGCCGATTCGGCAGAATGAGCGAACCTAAAGCCCGCAAGGGCACAATAACGCGGATTGTTGACCATGTTTCCACAAGAGGCCTTTGGCCTGCCGACTTCTGAGCGTGCGCCGAGCGATGATCCGGGTAGCCGGGTAGCAAGGTACGCCAACCGCTGTTATTGGCGGTTAGGGGGAGCCGGCGGGCCGGAGGCTTTTTTCATGCGCACTCTGCGCCGGAAAGGCCAACATGGTTCCCCTTGGCACGCGACACCCGCTGCCGGTCCGCTCCGTCGGCGAACTTCTAATCGATGCTCGCAACTTGCATCGCGAAGGGCGATTTATTCTCGCGGCCATGACGGCCCGGGCGGCCCTTGATTGCTACTTGCGACAGCTTCACGCCCAGCACAACTTGCCGCGGCCAAAACGCGACTGCATTGGCGAATTCGCGGAATCGCTCCAACAGGCCCGCATCATCAATGGGCCCGCCGGCAAGTTGATTTACAAATTGGCCAAGATCGGCGGCCGAGCGGTTCACAACCAGCCGATCGACGCCGAGGAAATCTCCCTCCTGGTCGAAGGCGTGGCCCTGCTGATCGAAGGGGGTGCGCAATGATAAAGCGAAATCCTATCACGCTGGCGACGTTCTTCCGCGACACCTACTTGGCCGCGCACCCGCAACCGGCGGCAAACCATAAGGTTTACCGCGGCCTGATCAAGGCGTTTTCCAAGCTGCTTGGCCATGAAGCGACCTTGACCGACTTCACCGAAGAAAACTTGTCCGCGTTCTGCGCGACTCGCAAGGACGCGGCGGGCACGGAATATCAAATGGTCACGCTGTGGCGGTTCGCGTTTCAACTTGGCCTGATCGGAACGCCGCCCGGCGCGCATCGGCCGTATAGCCAGCGACGACAGATCCCGCAGCAGCCAATCAAGCCGCCCGCAAGGGACCGAGAAGCCGAAAGGGGGTGCCGCATGAAGCCCGCCAAAACCACCCGCAAGCCGGCGGCGATGCTGCTGAGTACGCTGGCGAACGAATACGCGCGCGAACGACACCTATCGCCCGTTCGCGTCACTCGATTCCGTACCACCGTCCGGAAATTCAGTCTGCTTTGCGGGCGACCCGCGACGATCGACGATTTGCGACAAGAGAACCTGCAACCGCTTCGCGAGAAGCCGAAGAAGGGCAAAAAGACTTCCGGCAGAAATGAGATTCTGGAACTGCTTACGATTTTATGGACCTACGCAGCCAAGCGGTTTCCCCTGAAACAGATTCCCCGTCGAGTGGCTTCGCAACGGGCCGCAGTCGCCGCCGCCGAGGCTGCCATGATTCCTGTTCCCGAAACGCCCCTGATGCCGCTGCGAAGTTTTTTGGAGCAAAGTTATTTCGCCTGTCACGATTTGAAACTAAGCTCGATTGCGGCTTTTCGGCTGGCCGTTATGGATTTCGGAAACCATCTCGGCGAGACGGCGACCCTGGCCGACTTGAACCAGCCTGCGGTTGACCAATACGGCGATCGGCGACGGGCGGAAGGCTATGCGCCGCCAACCGTTCAAACGCGATTGGCCCTTCTGGAAGCAGTTTGGCGCTTCGCTTACGAATTGGGCGCAACGACGATTGCGCCGCCGCCCATCGTTCGGAAGATCAACCCGAAGTTTGTTACTCGCAAACCCAAGCCGAAACCGAAGCCGATAACTCCCGTCGAAGAATCGCCCCAGGAAAAATCTCGCCGTCAGCAGCAATTCGCCGCGATCCAAGACCCGCTTTCCCTGGCCTGTTTTTACCACCGAGCCGCCGAGGAAATGAAGGTTCCCAAAGCCAGACGATGGAATCGAATGGAAGCCATTCACGCCTTGTCCTGGTTGCTGGGACGCAACTCGACGACCGACGACCTATCGCACGAAAATCTAGCGGCCGTCAAACTGGCTTGCGGCATGAAGGTTACGGCCAGCGAGCGGT
>DASRSE010000079.1:0-20484 GCA_035656655.1 Pirellulales bacterium | reverse complement strand
CGGCTCTATTTTCCCTTGCCGAGAAACAACTTGATGGACTCGTAAATCGCCTCTTTGTTGTCGATCTCCGAGAGGATCAGCTTTTCTTCGCTGCCCCCAAAAGCGTTCTTGAGCGCCCGGAGATATTCGCCGCTGCCATAGGGGCTTTCGACCTGGCCGTAGCAAAACAAGTTCACTTTGGGCAGAATCTTTTCTCGCAGCAGCGTCAGGCTTTGCTCGTTGTCTTCGCCCCAATTGTCGCCATCCGAGAACTGAAACCCGTAAATGTTCCATTCGTCCGGCGGGTAATGCTTCTCCAAGACCTGCAACATGACTTTGTAGGCCGAACTGATCCGCGTCCCGCCGCTTTCGCGGGTGTGATAAAACGTGTACTCGTCCACCTCGCGGGCGGCCGCGTCGTGGATGATGTACCGCATCTCGATTCCTTGATATTGGCTCGCTAGCCAGGTATCGATCCAAAATGATTCGGTTCGCACGATCGCCTTTTGCTCGTCGGTCATCGAGCCGGAAACGTCCATCAAATAGAAGATGACGGCGTTCGCCTCGGGCTGTTTTTGCGTTTTCCAACTGCGATACCGTTTGTCGTCGCGGATCGGCACGACGCGCGGATCGATGCTGTTGTAGGTTTTGGTGGAAATCTGCCGCCGCAAGGCTTCCATGTAGGTTCGTTTGAAATGGCGCAGCGATTCGGGCCCGGTCCGCCGGATGCTCGAGTACTTGGTTTTCTCCTGCTGGATGTTCGCTTTGCCCTTGGGCTCGATCCGCGGCAAGGCAAGTTCGGCGCCGAGGATGGCGGCCAATTCGTCGAGTGAAACTTCCACTTCCAAAATGTGCTGTCCCGGGTCGCTGCCGGCTTGTCCTGGTCCGGGCTCTTGCTCGCCTGGCCCGAGCGAACTGCCGACTTCGCCTTCGCCTTGGCCCACGCCGCCGGAACCGTTCTTGCCGTAGCGGAAGTGAGGGATATCCAACTGCGGAATGGGAATGCTCACCAAGTCGCGCCCTTTGCGCCCGATCATCTCGCCTTGCGTTACATATTTACGCAGGTTCTGGCGGATTTTTCCCCGCACGATTTCTTTGAAGCGCGATTGATCGCGGTCGATGCGCTGAACCATGGGTCAAACCGGGGCATTGGGAAAACCGCCTGAAAAGCGCGGCGGCTCCCCGGAGGCACAAAGGAAATTTCGAAAGTGAAGGAGGTCTCGTGTCATGGCGGAACCAAGCGTTCTATTCCATCGCGCGACCACTCGTCCGGAGCGCCGACCGCTCCGCGCGGCGGGCGTCAGCGTTTTACGTCTCCGCGCGCAAAAATGCTCGCCACGTAATGGAGAATGTCCGTGGCGCTCTCTTCGTCGTAGCCAAAGTCGCGGATCAGCCGCGCTTTGACCACGTCGATTTTGGCTTGCGTATCGGCATCGACCACTTTCGAGACGAGGCTCGTCAGCTTGATCGTGTCCTTTTGATCTTCAAACAACTTCAGCTCGAGGGCCTTATAGAGCCGCTCATTCGTTTTGTAGTCGAACGTCCGGCCGTCCATCAGCAAAGCCGCGATATAATTCATGATCTCGCGGCGGAAATCGTCCTTGCGGCTGTCGGGGATATCGATCTTTTCTTCGATCGAGCGCATCAGCCGCTCGTCTGGCTCGTCGTACATGCCGGTGAATTTGTTGCGAACTTTTTCGCGCTGCGTGTAGGCCTTCACATTGTCGATGTAGTTCGCGCAGAGCCGTTTCAAGGCATCTTCGTCGGCGGCAATCGCGCGCTGTACCTCGTTCTTCACGATGTTCGTGTATTCTTCACGGACCACGCTGAGCAACTCGCGGTAGCGATTGCGAATCTCCTCTTCAGTGATCAGGCTATGGTGCTTCAGCCCGCTCTCGAGTTCGTTCAACACCATGAAGGGATTGATCGATTTCGAGTCGGGATGGGCGACCAGCGAGTTGGAGAGCTTGTCCTGGACATAGCGCGGAGAAATGCCGTGCATTCCTTCATCCGCCGATTGCTCACGCAGCTCCTTGATGTTGTCCTCGGTGAAGCCGGGCAAGCTCTTGCCGTTGTATAGCTTCAGCTTTTGGAGCAGCGTCAGGCCGGCGTTTTTCGGCTCCTCGAGCCGGGTCAGAATCGCCCACATGGAGGCCATTTCGATCGTGTGCGGGGCGATGAATTTGCCCTTCACGCGATTGCGATTGAAATCCTTCTCGTAGATTTTGATCTCGTCTGAAAGCTTCGTCACGTACGGGATATCGATTTTCACCGTGCGGTCGCGAAGCGCTTCCATGAACTCATTGTTCTGCAAGCGGCGATATTCCGGCTCGTTGGTGTGGCCGAGAATGACCTCGTCGATGTCCGTTTGCGCGAATTTCTTCGGTTTGATCTTGTGTTCTTGGCTGGCGCCGAGCAAGTCATACAGAAAGGCCACATCCAGCTTGAGAACCTCGACGAACTCAATTATCCCGCGATTGGCGACATTGAATTCGCCGTCGAAATTGAACGCCCGCGGATCGCTGTCGCTGCCATATTCGGCGATCTTGCGATAGTTGATGTCGCCGGTCAGTTCGGTCGAATCTTGATTCTTTTCGTCCTTCGGTTGAAAGGTTCCAATGCCAATGCGATCTTTCTCACTGAGCAAGAGTCGCTTGACCCGGACGTCCTGAATCAGGCGAGTCCAATCGCCCTCGTATTTTTTGCTTCGCTCGGCATAGACGTAGCGGCAGAAGGGGCACAACTCGCCCGTGATCTTGATAGGATAGTCGTTCGAGCCGCGAGCAGCGTTCAGATTGCTTTCAATTTCCTCGCGGAAGCGGTTCGGAATGAGATGCAGCGGCTCCTCGTGCATGGGGCACCAATGGACGACTTCCGCATCGTCGAGATCGACCCAGCCGAGGGAATAAACGGCGCCTGCGTCGGACTGGGAATAACGCTCCAGTCCCTTTTTCAAGACGCGAGCGATGGTGCTCTTGCTGCTGCCGACCGGGCCATGCAACAGGAGAACCCGCCGTTCGATGCCGTAGCCTTGCGCCGCGCTTTTGAAAGCATTGACCAGCGCGTGCAACGCGTGATCCAAGCCGAATACCGCGTCGCGCCCCTCGTTGTCCGGGTCGGAGAAGAAGCGGTAGCGGAGATGTTTCTCTCGGCTTTCTTCGTAGAAATCGGTCCCATACGACATGATCATGTCGTATACCCGCTGAAACGCGTTGCGAGTAACCTGGGGCTCCTTGCGAACCAAGTCGAGGTACTGTTCGAGCGTCCCTTGCCAGTGTTTTTTTCGAAATTGCTCGAGGTCTTGGCGCTCCGCCACGAGCGAAATAATCTCACGTCCACCGGACATCGTTCGTCCTCCATCTCCTGCGCGGCGACGGAGAACGGAGCGAGTTTTTCCGTCCAAAAAGCGGGGGGACAGGGTTCCGTGCGATCCGGCGCGAGCAGGCCGAAAGAAGTTGGAAAAGATCGCGTGTTGTTGAGGACGAGCCGGTAAGGGCGAAAGGAAGCTAACCGTCGTCAAGTCGGGTTGCCAGCCGTCCTAGCCAGGCACCGCTCTGCCTCATTCTCTTTCAAGTATTGCTTGCGACCGGCGTTCGGACAATAGCGAACCTTAAACCTATCCGACGAAAACCCGCAAACATCAAAAGCTGCCTCATTTACGTTAATGATTATCCTAAAACGACTTGCGGCATTTTTAGCATTTGTCGCAGGCGATCGTAGTATTATTATAATTGATGCAGTGAGAATTTAAAAAATTCCGATTTTTTAAGATTCCTGATCTGGGCGAGCTGCGGCCACCGCCGTGGCGACGCGATCTCGGTTGCGCGCGCGTCGTGATCCGATTCCAACCTCCCGACCGCCACAGCAGCCTGTCGGAGTATTCAACCGGCTGCGTCAGGAGACCAATGCGATGGCAAAATGACGGCGGAAGTCGTTATTTTGAAACGCCTGTGGCGCTTGGCGCTGCTTGAGGCGAATTCATCGCTTTGGGCGAGTTCATCAGTCTGGTCTGGGCACGGCGCCGAGTACGGTTATGCCGGCTGCGCACCGGATGTCGGCAAGGTCGATTTCGAGGCTGCATGGCGGCAGTCGGACGTCTCGCAGAATGGCAGAATGGCAGGGCGGCCGCGCCGTTTTTGTCGTCCACGACCGCCACGATGGCGCAGCGCGGCTGGCCGCCGCCGGCTCGCCCCGGCCGTGGCGCCGAAGTAAAAACGCCAGTCGCCGTTTCGCGGATACTGTCCCGTGCTTGCAGGGAATGCTAGACTAGAATGCCTGAGATCGTCTTGGGCTCTTTTCGCACAATCGGTTCAAATCGCTGTACAGGGCATTGGCGCGGTTTGAATTAAGTCCCGTATTCCATTCGGAGATTCTGTCATGTCTCAGGGATCGGCTTGTCCAAAATGTCATCGTCTGGTCTCCTTGCCGGTCGCAGCCAATCCGCATGACACGGTCCGTTGTCCCCTCTGCCAGGCGCAGTATTCCTTGCGTGAAGCGATCGAATATGCGCCGCCTCGCTTGGAGGTGGTTGGCGCTGCGCTCGACGAAGGCGCCGATTTTCATCTCGCTCCCGAAGAGCCTCATGTCGCGCCCATCGCTTGGCCCGATGAGCCCGAGGCCGCTGCGCGTGCTTCCGCGGAGGATTTGACTTCCAATTATCAGCCGGCGGATTTTCATGCGGCGGATTTTCATGCGGCCAGTGGCGCGCAGGCCGAAACGGATCCGGCCGATTTTTCGCTTCCCGCGCATGAGACGCCCCATCCCGCCTCGGAAGAACCCGAGTCGCTGTTCCACGCGCATGAACCGGATGCGGAACCGCAACTCGGTTTTCGTCCCGAGCCGGAGGAAAACGTCGCCGTGCCGGAAAAATTGTTCGATCCCGAGCATGCAGCGGAAATGGAAGCCAAGTTCGGACCAGAGGAACCGGCGGAAGAAATCTCCGCGACTGAATTCGGCGAAGAGCCGCTGGGCGAAGAAGCAGCGGAACTGCCGCCGATGGCTGACGATTGGTTCGCGCCGGGCGCGAAGCCGGCCAATCCTGAAGCGGCCGAAGTTGAAAAAATGGCCGCGGAAGAAGAGTTCGCAATGGCAGGTCCGGTCGATCGTCCCGAAGCGCCGCATGTCGCCGCCGCAGTGAAGAAGGCCAGCTTGCCATTAAAGTCGCCGGCCAAGCGTCGCCGCGGCCCGCCTCCAGGGGGCAGTGCCATCGGCAAAATCATTTCAATTGCCTGCGGCTTGCTGGTGGCGGTTGCGATCGTTGTGCCGGCAACTTGGTGGATTACCAAGAAAGACGTTTTCCAGATCGTTGATAAACCGTGGTTCCCCAAGTTTTTAGCTTTTGCGTTGCCGGCGGAACTGAAACGCGACTTGGCCAAGCCCCCTGCCACCACTGGCACCCAAGTGGCGAATAACACCAAACCGCCCGCGGAGAGCGGAAAGACCGGCACGCCGGCCGATAAGAAAATGCCCGGCGCGATCGGCGAACTTCCGAACAAGAACTTTGAAACGCCGACGAAGCCTGATGCGACGACGCCCGACGCCAAACCCGACGTCAAGCCAGATGCAAAGCCTGAAACCAAGCCTGATCCGTTTGGCGACACGAAGCCCGAAACAAAACCCGACGTCAAGCCGGAACCGAAGCCGGAAACCAAGCCTGATCCGTTTGGCGACACGAAGCCCGACACAAAACCCGACGTCAAGCCGGAGCCGAAGCCAGAAACCAAGCCTGATCCGTTTGGCGACGCGAAGCCAGACACAAAACCAGACATAAAGCCGGAGCCGAAACCGGAAACCAAGCCCGATCCGTTTGGTGACACGAAACCAGACACCAAACCCGACGTCAAGCCGGAGCCAAAACCGGAAACCAAGCCCGATCCGTTTGGCGACACGAAGCCAGAAGTAAAGCCGGAACCGAAACCGGAAACCAAGCCCGATCCA
The DNA here is from genome assembly GCA_035656655.1 of Pirellulales bacterium. Lineage (GTDB taxonomy): Bacteria > Planctomycetota > Planctomycetia > Pirellulales > DASRSE01 > DASRSE01. The sequence goes on along the minus strand of DASRSE010000079.1, from coordinate 14,568 downwards.
TTTGGCGACACTAAGCCAGAAACGAAACCAGAGGTAAAGCCCGAGCCGAATCCGGAAACGAAGCCGGCTGGTCTGAAGAACGCGCCGCTGGTGACGCAACCGGAGATGGAGACGGCGGCAAAGGAAGCGAGCGAGGCGGCCAAAGCCCTCGATGAGCCGGCCGCGGATGTATCTCCAGCCGCCTTAAAGCAGGCCTATTACAAAAAGCTGTTTGCGCTGGCGGAAAAGGTGGCGCTCGCGCCGCAGCAGCCGGGCGCGAATACCGCCATGGACACCTTGAAACAACTCGTGCTGCGCGGGGGGGCGACTCCGGACGCGCTCAATCCGCTGGGGCGCATCGCCGCCTATTGGATCTCCTCGCCACGGCGCGACCCTGCCGAGCGGGGGATCGTGCTCAACGCGACCATCAATAGCATCGAAAAGCAGAACGGTTTGAACGTCGCGAAAGTGACCCTTACCGGCGGTTTGCCTGAAGGCCGTCCCGCCGATTTCTTGAACTACACGGTGGTCAGCAAAGAAGGGCTGCCCGAAGTGGGTTCGACGGCGCTCTTAGTCGGGGTGATTGTCGATCAACCCGCAACGGCGATTGAAGGTTTCAAGGGAGACCAAAAACAAGTGATTTGGACAGTTGGTTCGATTCCTACCAAAGGAACTGAGCCGGCGAAATAGTTTTTGGCCGATTGTCTGAAAGGGATAGTTTCCCTGCGGATGCCGCGTGGTGGCCGTGCCAGCCCGGAGGCGATTTCCGCGCGGACGAGGTTGCAAGACGCGGGGCCGGCGTTGGTCAGATCTGCTGGGGCGTTTTTTGATTTCGCCGCCTTGTTTTGGGCCCTCTGAGCGGGCTGCGTGCGGTCCCGTTGCGGAGCAGCTATGTCGTTGGACACCACTCCGCAGGCAGAGATTATCGCGTTAGGCGCCGCGGAGTTGGCTCGACAGATCGCTGCCCGGCAAATCACGTCACAGGCGGTCATCGCCGCTCACATTGAGCGAATTACGGCAATCCACTCGCGGCTGAACGCGTTGGTGGTTCCCCTTTTCGACCAAGCTCGCCGCGACGCGCAGCGCGCGGATGACGCCTTGCAGCAAGGCCGTCTGCTCGGGCCGCTGCATGGCGTTCCCTTTACGGCGAAAGAATGTTTCGACGTGGCAGGCACGGCATCGACACTAGGCATTGCGCGGCTTGCGCAAGAAGTTGCCGCGGCCGACGCGCCCCTAGTCGCGAAGCTCAAAGCCGCCGGCGCGATCCTCCTCGGCAAGACCAATGTCTCGCAACTCATGCTCAACTATGAGTCGGACAATCCGCTCTATGGTCGGACGAACAACCCCTGGAATGGAAATCGCTCTTGCGGCGGCAGTTCCGGCGGCGAAGCGGCTCTGATTGCCGCCGGCGGATCTCCGCTGGGGCTCGGGACCGATTTAGGAGGCAGCATTCGGCAGCCGGCGCATTCGTGCGGCATCCACGGATTCTTGCCCAGCCCGGGCGTGCTGACGACCGCGGGCATCCGGTCAAACCTCAGCGGCATGGACGCCGTCGCCGTCCAGCCGGGGATCATGGCGCGGACCGTCGACGACCTGCTCTTGGCCATGCGGGCGCTCACTGATCGGCCCATGGCGACGGTTCGCTTGCGCGGATTGAAAGTCGCGATGTGGGTGGACGATGGCTATTTTGCTTGCTCGCCCGCCATCCGGCGCGCGGTGCATGAATCGGCCGCGCGGCTGCGCGCGCAAGGCGTGACGGTCGATCTGATCGAGCCGCCCGACATGCATCAGGCGATCCGGCTTTTCTTTGGGTTCTTGAGCGCCGACGGGGGAGATCATTTTCATCAACTGCTCGGCGATAGCCCGGTCGATTGGCGGATCGAACGGTTGTTGCGTCTGAGCGCCGTGCCGCGCTGGCTGCGCAAGCTGATGGCGCTGTATGCAGCGGTCCGCGGCCGGGCGCGGCTGAGCGAATTGCTGCGCTACAGCGGCCGGTCGACGGCAGCGGAGTTAGCACGGTTGGTTCAAAATCAACAGACATTCCGAACGGCGTTTTTTGAGGGTCTTCGCCGCGGCGGATATCAAGCGCTGCTCTGTCCGCCCTATTCGCTGCCGGCATTGCTGCACGGCTCCAGCGATTTGTTGCCGGCCGCCGCCAGCTATTGCATGCTGATGAACCTGCTGGGCGTCCCGTGCGGCGTGGTCACGGTCACGCAGGTAGCGGCGGGCGAAGAATCGGATCGCCCCGCTAGTCGCGATTGGGCCGAACAAGCGGCGCGGCGCGTGGAAGAAGGGAGCGCCGGACTGCCCATCGCGGTGCAAGTGGCCGCTCCGCCTGGAGAGGACGACCTCGTGCTGCAATTGCTCTCGGCGCTAGATCAAGGGTCGCCAACCCCACCCATTTGAAATCAGGGCGGTGAGGCGGCGGCTGAGCAGCGCCGGCGGCGGTTCGCGGGTTTTCTGGGGCGGCCTTCTGGAGTAGCATGCTGACGCAGCGGCTTTTGCGGTCGCAAAGCGGACGCGCCGCGGAAAGCAGAAATAATTCTTTCATCCGATTGCAAATCGTGGAGGGGGACTCTAGAATCAACCGAAATGATGAGAATGAGTCTCAGTTCTATTTTCGTCCGGTGAGCCTGCCTATGAACGCCTTGGCTGTCCATGCGTTGATTCCCCTACATCAGCTCGGCGTCGGAGAGACGGCGGACGTGGTGCAAGTTCTGGGACGGCCGGATGATGTCCTGCGGATGCAAGAACTTGGGCTGCGGGACGGAACCGGCGTGCAAATGGTGCAGTCGGGCAGTCCGTGCATTATCAAGCTCCAAGGAAATTCGCTCTGTTTCCGCGCCGCCGAAATGCTCCGCGTGCTCGTTCGTCCCCACCTTAGCTCGACTTGATACCAAGTCTCCTCGAGCGCTGTTTCTCTTGGGCAGCAGCCGGAAATTGAATCCATGCGCTTGGCCGAACTGCAAGTCGGAGAGAAAGGGCGGATCGTGCGGGTTCAGGGGACCGATGCCATCAGTCTGCGATTGCTCGAAATGGGCCTGACGCCGGGCGTCGAAATCGCGCTCGTTGGCAAAGCGCCGCTCGGCGATCCGTGGGAGCTCGAGCTGCGCGGTTACCGCCTCAGCCTGCGACGGACCGAAGCCGATCGCGTCGAAATCGATCCTTGTTAACGCGCCATGCTCGCCACCGCTTCCAAAACTGTGACCGTCGCGCTGCTCGGAAACCCCAACACCGGCAAGTCCACGCTCTTCAACGCGCTGGCCGGGGTGCACCAGCGGGTCGGCAATTATCCCGGCGTGACGGTCGAAAAGAAAGTCGGCCAGCTGGAGTTCGCCGGACAACGATTTTCGTTGATCGACCTGCCCGGCACCTACAGCCTGGCGCCGCGCTCGCTCGATGAGATGGTCGCCGTGGACGTGCTGCTCGGCCGCCGTCAAGAGACGCGTTCGCCCGACGCGGTGCTCTGCATTCTCGATGCCAGCAATCTCGAGCGCAATCTGTACCTCGTGAGCCAGGTTCTGGAACTCGGCCTGCCGACGGTTCTGGCCCTGAACATGACCGACATTGCCCAGACGCGCGGGCTGAAGCTTGATCTGCCGCGGCTGCGGAAACAACTGGGCATCCCGGTCCTGCCCGTCCAAGCCAACAAGCGGATCGGCTTGGAGGCATTGAAACAGGCCTTGGCCGATGCGGCGGGAAAAAAAACCAGCCCGCCCGCAAGCCCCTTTCCGGCCGAGTTTTGCCACGAGGTTCAAGCCCTCTCGGATTCCATTGCCGCAGCGCGAAACGGCCACCCGCCAATCCCGCGTTATCTGATCGAGCGGCTGCTGCTCGACACGGGCGGATACTTGGAGCATCACACCTTTGCCGGACTCGGCGCGGAAATGCCTGGTTGGCTGGCTGCGGCGCGGGCGCGACTGGCCGCGGCGGGCTATCCAGTTCCGGCGGTCGAGGCGATGAGCCGCTACGAATGGGTTGGCCGCGTGCTCGCAGGCGTGATCACGCGCCCGGCGCAGCGTCCCAAAACCTTCGGCGACAAACTCGATCGCGTACTGACGCACAAGATCTGGGGGACGCTGATCTTCGCCCTCGTCATGTTCGTGATGTTTCAGGCGGTCTTTACCTGGGCGAAGCCCTTCATGGATGGCATCGACACGGCGACCAACAAGCTTGCCGACTGGGTCGATCGAGATGCCTTGCTCGCGCCTGGCGCTTTGCGCAGCTTGCTCGTCAGCGGCGTGATCGGAGGGGTTGGCAGCGTCGTGACTTTTCTGCCGCAAATCTTCTTTCTGTTTTTCTTCATCGCCGTGCTCGAAGACTGCGGCTACATGGCGCGGGCCGCCTACTTGATGGACCGCATCATGGTCAAGGTCGGCCTCAGCGGCAAGTCGTTCATCCCGCTCCTGTCGTCGTTTGCTTGCGCCGTGCCGGGCATTATGTCGACCCGCGTGATCGAAAACCGGCGCGATCGCTTGACCACCATGCTCGTCGCGCCGCTGATGACATGCTCCGCGCGGCTGCCGGTGTACACGCTGTTGATTCTGGCATTCGTGCCCAGCAAGACGCTGTTTGAAATCGGCGGTTGGAACGTCCATCTCTTTGGCTTGGACCTTTACCTCGGCTGGAGCTTCACGACGCAGGGGCTGACCATGTTCGGCCTCTATGTCTTGGGAATTGTCACCGCGATGCTGGTGGCGTTCGTTTTGAAGCGGACCTTTTTTCGCGGCGAAACCCCGCCGTTTGTCATGGAACTGCCGAACTACAAACGGCCCGGAACGGCGCTTGTGTTGCATCGGATGTTCGAGCAGGCGTGGAGCTTTATTCGCAACGCCGGCACGATCATCTTGGCGGTCGCAATTTTAGTCTGGGCCGCCGCCTATTATCCGCACAACACGGCGGCGGTGGAGGGTCCGCACCAGGCGGCGCTGGCGGAGATCGATGCCAAGCTGGCGCAACTGCCCGAGACAGTCGAGCCGAGCTCCGAGCGGAAAGACCTCGAAGACCAAAAGGCGAACATCCAGAACGAAATCGCGGGCCAATATCAGCAGCAAAGCTATTTGGGCCAGGCCGGCAAATTTATCGAGCCGGCGGTGAAGCCGCTCGGCTGGGATTGGCGCATCGGCTGCGCGGTCGTGGCCTCTTTCCCCGCCCGCGAAGTGGTGATTGCCACGCTCGGAGTCATCTACGACATGGGCAAGGACGTGAAGGAAGAAAACGAGTCGCTGCACAAGACGCTGCAGGACGCGAAATGGGACGGCACCGATCGGCCGGTGTATAATCTGCCTGTCGCCTTGTCGATCATGGTCTTTTTCGCTCTCTGCGCTCAATGTGCTTCGACGTTGGCGATCATCAAGCGGGAAACGAACACTTGGCGGTGGCCGATTTTCACGTTCGCCTACATGACGGTGCTGGCCTATGTCGGCGCCTTTGCGACCTATCACATCGGCATGTTTTTCGCATGAACCAGCAAGAGCTTGATCCATAGATCGCGCCCCGCTGGCGGCGAACCGTGCTTTAAGCCGGTGACGCAAGCGGGGAGGAATGCTTTGACCGCGTTATCCACCATCTTTGTGTTCTCGCGATTCCGTGTTACGGCTTTCACCATGTATCGCTAGCCCTTTGCGAGCCAAGCTATGCAAGACGCCTTCGCCATCCTGCTGGTTGTGCTCGCGTGCATTTACCTTGGCCGGCGCACGTGGGTCATTTGGTCGCGCCGCCGCAGCGGTGGTTGTGGTGGCTGTGGGCATTGTCCGGCGAGCAAACAAACCGCGATGACTCCTGCGCTGGTTTCGCTGGAAATGCTGCCAACCAGCGAAGGTAAGAATTCGCGAGCGTGATGGGTCGCGGTGCAACGGGCAAGGGGTTCAGGGCCGGAGCAGCTTTTGGGTCGCGCCAACGCGGCAAGATGCCGCGTGTACAACAGCGGGCTAGCGAGGCAAGAACGCGGCAAGATGCCGCGTGTACAGTGGGTTGGCGGCGCGCCAACGCGGCAAGATGCCGTGTGTACAGCAGCGGGCTAGCGAGGCACGAATGCGGCAAGATGCCGCGTGTACGAGCTAATCGCCGGCCAGATTAGTTGCTGGCGCCGGCGACGTTGGCTGGCGGCGCGGTCACTTGCGCGCTGACGGTGATCTCCGCCGAATCGTCGTTCAAGTCGGTTTTGACCCGAATTTTCTGGCTGATCTTGCCAGTCTGACCGGCCGTGAACGTGATCGGAATCAGGTGCAGCGCCTTCTTCTCGCTCGGCAATGTGCAGCTAAACGATGGATCATCGCACTGCACGTCGGTCACCGTAAAAGGCTTCTTTGCTTTAACAACGATCTGCTTGGTCAGGGTTTGACCAGGCTGCGCGACTCCGAAAAAGAGCGAGGTTGGGCTCACGGTCAGCTCCGGCACGACTCGGCCTTCCACGTCGACCGGAATCTGAATTCCTTTGCCTTCGTTTGTCACGAGCAAAAGCTGATCTTTAATGAAGCCGACCGGAGCATCCTTCTTGAGACGCACCAGCAGGCTGTACGTCGCTTGGCCGCCGCCGCGACTGGCCGGACTCACTTCGACTTCGAGATTTTGGTTCAGACTGAGAACATCCATGATCTTCCAATCACTCCGTCCTCCCGCGTAATTTATCTGCATCCGCTTTTCGATCGTTTGTCCGCGATCGACTTGTCCCAGATCAATAAAGTTGGGATTCATCGAAAGATCGGTCCGGATTGTGCCCGTGATATTGAGCTGGACTTCTGCCGGAAACGGCTTGTCAAATTTGATCGTGAGGGTCGCATGCCGCGAGCCGGTAAAGGTGCCGGTATTAAACACGGCGATAATCTCGCCCTTTTCGAGCCGCGTCAGGGTGGGCTTGGGGCATTCGGGCGTGGTGCAACCGCAACTCGAGCCGACCCCGGAGACGTGCAACTCTTCTTCGTAGAGATTCGTAAACTGGAAGTGATACTCAGCCTTGGCCCCATGCGCGACCGTGCCGAAATCGTGGCTGGTCGTTTCAAACATTTTCTTGGCCCATTCCTGCGCGGAGGCGGAACCGACCAAAAACAACACGAGCGAGGCAGTCAAAAGTGGACGAATCACAGCCGTCATCCTCCCAAGAGGGTCCGCAAAGCAGGTCGAGACCCGCTCTTTATGGAAATACGCCGTCTTAGCTATTTTAGCACTTGCCGTGCCAAGGTTCACATTCGAATACACTGAATCGGACTAAAACAGGCGCTGTCCGAATTTACGTTTGTTCCGCCCGAATAGTCAACGCCAATCGCCAAATCGCGGTATTCTGCGTTTTTTTGGCAAGTTTGGCAAGCGGCCGGCAGCTCTCCGCATTGTAAGGCTTTTCCGCGCGGAGAAGAAATTTTTCTCCCGCCGCCATGAACTATTGTCGGCAGCCAGATTTGTACACGGTACAAGTTATTTCTTTGGCCTATTTTTCCTAACAGCCAGCACCTCGCATAATCCCGCTAAAACCCGAGCAAGTAGGCCCCTGGCTTTTCTCTTCCCCTAGCCATCGGCTAGGATGGGACAGTTCCGGCGTAATTCGTTAAGACTCGGTAAATCTCGCCCAGGCTAAGGTTGGACAGGAGCAGGCGTATGAATTGGCTGAAATGGTCTATCCACGCAAGACTTGCGGCACTGCTGATGGTCGGCATCGCGCTGCCCAGCTGCCTTGGTTGTTCGCATTCCGATAACGCGGCCGATCCTGCAATTGCCGCCGGCTCCGCCGCGCGGCTCGCTTCTCGAACCTCCGACCCGCCTTCCGCAGCGCCCTCTTCTTCGCCCGCGTCACCCTCGGCAGCCACATCTTCGCCGGCGGCGGCGGGGTCGTTCTCTGGCGCCGATAATCGGCCGAATACAAGGCCGGTAGACGCTAAACAAGGCGTGGCGCCGAGCGACCCCGCTACCGCGACCACGCCGGCTTCTCCGGCGAGCGCGGCTCCGTCGAATCCAGCTCCGGATGCGGCCACGGCATCGGCCGACCCCGCGCAGCCACGTATCAAGTCGGCGGCGGATGTCACTCCCGCCGCGGCGGCGGACGATGGCGACGACAAGCTGCCTGAGGGTTTTCCGTTCCGCGCGCGGATCAAAGCGCCGTCGCTGGAAGGGGGCGTTGCGTGGCTGAACTCGAGTCGCCCGATCGATGTCCACGAATTGAAGGGGAAGTGGGTCATCCTCGATTTTTGGACGTACTGCTGCGTCAATTGCATGCACATCTTGCCGGAATTGAAGAAGCTCGAGCATGCGCATCCGAATGATCTGGTCGTGATCGGCGTCCACTCCGCCAAGTTCGACGCGGAAAAAGATTCGCAGCACATCGCCGAGGCGATCCAGCGTTACGAGATCGAGCACCCGGTCGTCAACGACGCGAATCAAAAAATCTGGGACAATTTTGGAGTGCAAGCGTGGCCATCGCTGCGCGTCATCGACCCTGAGGGATACCTGGTGGCAGGCCAGAGCGCCGAGTTCAATTGGCAAGATCTCGATCGCTTTCTGAAAGACAAGAGCGAATACTACGAAAAGCGCGGCTCGTTCAACCGCCAGCCCTTGAACTTCGGGTCGGAGGGCAACCCGGCCAAGCCGACGCCGCTGCGTTTTCCCGGCAAGATTCTGGCCGACGGAGCGAGCGGGCGGCTGTTCATTGCCGACAGCAACCACAACCGGATCATTGTCGCCAAACTCGACGGGACCTTGCTCGACACGATCGGCAATGGCGGCATTGGCAACGCGGACGGCGAGTTTGCCACGGCTCAATTCAATCATCCGCAAGGGATGGCGCTCCATGGCAATCTGCTGTATGTGGCCGACACGGAGAATCATCTGCTCCGCAAGGCCGATCTCGACAAGAAAACCGTGGTCACAATTGCCGGCACCGGCAAGCAAGCGCGGAGCGAATGGCCCGGGCTCGACCTCACGGCAATCAAGAACGGCGGGGCGGCGCCCGAACGGTTTTATGGGCCGCCGTTAAAAACCGGATTGAATAGTCCGTGGGCGCTCTACATTCACGACCAGACGCTGTATATCGCGATGGCTGGGCCGCATCAGATTTGGACGATGCCGCTGGACGAGTCGGAGATCGGCGTGTATGCAGGCAACGGGCGCGAGGACATTGTCGATGGCCCGCTCGCCCCGGAACCATACGAGCAAGGATTCGCTAGCTTTGCTCAACCGAGCGGCCTGACTAGCGACGGCAAGTCGCTGATCGTGGCCGACAGCGAGGGGAGTTCGATTCGCTCGGTCCCCTTTGATCCGAAAGGCGAAGTCAGCACGATCGTCGGCACCTCAAAGCTATTCAACAGCCGTCTTTTCCGGTTTGGCGATGTTGACGGCAAGGGCGACGACATCCGCCTGCAACATTGTCTCGGCGTGGTCGCGCACGATGGGCTGATCTATGTCGCCGACACCTACAACAACAAAATCAAGGTCATCGATCCGAAAGCGGAAACGGCAAAAACGATCGCCGGCGCGGGCGAACCCGGCGCCACCGACGAGCCGAGCGCCTTCAACCAACCCGCCGGCTTGTCGTATGCCGCTGGCAAACTGTATGTGGCCGACACGAACAATCATCTGATTCGGACCGTAGATTTGTCAGCGAACAACAAGGTTTCCACCCTTGCCATTCAGGGCCTCAGTCCGCCAAAACCGCCGGTCATGCTCGCGGCCAACACGGACAAGCCGTCGTTTCCGCGGGCCGTCGAAGTGAAAGTCCCGCTCACGACCGTGAAGGCGGTTGATGGCCAACTCCATCTCGCCATCAAACTGAAATTGCCGGCGGGATACAAGATTAATGCGCTCGCGCCGATGCGATATTATCCGGAAGCCGTCGCGGAAAAAGGAGTCGTGGATCGATCCGCGCTGTGCAAGACCAGCAAAGTCGATCCGCCGAAGGCGCAGTTCGAGGTCGCACTGCCGACAACGGCATCGTCCGGCGAAGACACGATTAAAGTCTCGATGACGTACAACTACTGTCAGGCGGGAGCCGAAGGGCTGTGCAAAATCGGCAGCGTGGTGTTTGTGGTGCCGCTCAAACTTTCTGCAACCGCGGACTCGGCTGCGATTCCGCTCAATTTTGAGGTTCCCTAGACGCATGTCAAATCACGGTGACTCGCATCGGCCGCTGCTCGCGCTGAGCTGCCTGTTAAGCCTCCTCTTTTGCGTTTCGGCGTGCAATCCAATCGCCGCGACCCCCGCGCCGAGCAAGCCCGCGGCGGCGACTGCCCCAGGCGCCAATGGAGCGAAAAAGTCCGCCGCCGGGGAGACGACGGATGCCTCCAGCCATTCCGCACGAACGGGCGCGAATTCGACCGCTGCCGCGCCGGCGATTGGCTCGTCAAGCAACCCCTCGGCGACCGCGGCCCCTTCGATTGACGACTCCGTCTACAAGGCGTCGCAGTCGCTGTATGGCGGCGTTCGTGAAGAGACGCTATCCAACGGTTTGCGGGTGTACCTCAAGCCGATTGCCGGCGCGCCGACCGTCACCACGATGGTGGCGTATCGCGTCGGCTCGGCCGACGAAGACCTCGACCATACTGGTCTCTCGCACTATCTCGAACACCTGATGTTCAAAGGAACGGAGAAGCTCAAGCCCGGAGACATCGATCGGATGACGCTCGTCAACGGCGGGGCGAACAACGCCTACACGGCCGAGGACCACACGATTTTTCACTTCGATTTCGCGAACGATCGCTGGGAGCAAGCCTTGGCGGTCGAGGCCGATCGAATGCAAAACCTGCGTATCGACGCCGCGCATGAGTTCGAACAAGAAAAAGGGGCGGTCATCGAAGAATTGCGCCAAGACGAAGATCAGCCGTGGGACCTGGAGCAAAAGGCGATCTTGCCCCTGCTGTTCGGCGCGAAGTCTCCCTACGGCCATCCGGTGATTGGCGTGACCGAACACGTCCGCGGGGCGACGGCCGCCACGATCAAAGCGTACTACGACCGCTGGTATCATCCCAACAACGCGTGCCTGATTATATGCGGGGGCTTCGACCCCGATTCCGCGCTGGCTAAGGTGAAAGAATTATTCGGCCCGATTCCGCAGGTGGAATTGCCTGCGCGGAAAGATCTCTCGGCTGAAAAGCTGGAGCGTCCCGCGCATCTGGACATGAAGTCGAAATTCGAGGCGCCGCGTCTGCTGATTGGCTTTAACACGGTGCGGCGCGATGATCCGGATTACTATCCGCTCGACATCGTGCAAGGCCTGCTGACCGGCGGCAAGACCGGCCGGCTTTATAAAAAGCTGGTCGAAGAGTTGCAAGTCGCGACGGACGTAACGTGCATCAACACGGGCGGCCGCTATCCCGGCTGGTTTTCGATTCAGCTCACCTTGCTGCCGGATGTGAAAATCGAGGACGTGGAAAAGATCGTGCTTGAGGAGCTGCGCCAACTCGGCCGCAACGGAATTACCGATTCCGAGCTCAAGCGCGTGCAGACGATGTATGTTGCGCAAGAACTGTTTACTCGCGAAGGAGTGCACGAGCTGGCCGACAACATCGCCCAGAACGTCGTGCTGAAGGATCTGAATCTCGCCAAGGATTACTTGCCGAACATCATCAAAGTCACCCCGGCCGACGTGCAGCGCGTCAGCAAGAAGTATTTCGACGCGAAACAGCGGGTGTCGGTCTATTCGCAACCCGACAAACCGCCGGCCGAATCGGGCGGAGAGAACAAGAAGTCGGCGGAAAAACCCAGCGCGAAACGCGCCGCCGCGCCGCGCCAGCCGGCCGCGCCCGCTGGGGGGCCGTTGGGCAGCCGCGCGGCTCACGGACGGAGGGCCGCCAGCAAAATCGCCACCGAAGGAGCTAAGCCGGCCGATGTGACCGAGATTTTAAAAGGCGCCAAGCGCGTGGTCCTCGACAATGGCTTGACGCTGCTGCTCTTGGAAAATCACCGGCTGCCCATTGTCGCCGTGCAGTCGTACGTCGGCAAAACGCGGCTGGTGGAACCCGACGACAAGGCAGGCATCGCCGCTTTGGTCGGCGACTTGCTCGAGGAAGGATCGGCCACGCGCACCGGAGAAGAGGTCGCCGAGACCATCGAAGATCTCGGCGGATCGATCGCGTTCGATCCCTCCAGCGGAATGCTGAAAATGCTCGCGCAAGATCGGCACGCCGGCCTCGAGGTCTTGTTCGACTGTTTGGCGAATGCCGATTTTCCCCAGGATGCGTTCGAGCGCAGCCAAGGCCAGATGCTCGCCGAGATCGAGGAGCACGAGAAGCAGCCGGAGGTCAAAGCCCAAGAGTTATTTCGCAAGCTGATCTATGGCGACCACCCGCTGGGCCGGCCGCAAATTGGCCGCACCGAAACGGTCGAAAAGCTCACGCGCGAGGACTGCCTTAAATTTCATCGCCGGATGTTTGTGCCGAACAATACGGCGGTCGCGATCGTCGGCGATTTCAACACGGCCGACGTGATTCAAGAAATCAAGAGCTTGACGGCCGATTGGAAGAAGGGCCAGATCGATCTGCCGGTGCTGCCGAAAGTCGAAAAGCCGGCGCAGTTCGAACAAAAAATCATTTCCTTGCCGCATGCCGCCCAACTGCATCTGTTTTTGGGGCATGTCGGCATCCGCCGCGACAACCCTGACTATTACAAGCTCCTCGTCATGGATTACGTGCTCGGCGTTGGGCCCGGTTTCACCGACCGGCTGTCGAGCCGCCTGCGCGATCGCAATGGGCTCGCCTATTCCGTCGGCGCGGACATCCATTCTTCGGCCACCGAACAGCCAGGCATGTTTATCTGTCACATCGGCGCCGACCCCAAGAATTTTGATAAGGTCAAATCGCTCTTGCTGGAAGAGATCAATAAATTCATCACGGCCAAGCCGGAAGCGCACGAGGTGGAAGGGGCGAAGCAGTATTTAACCGGCAATTTGCCGTTCAAGTCGTCAACCGGCGACCGGCTGGCAGCCGAACTGCTGGAGATCGAGCGGTATCATCTCGGCGAGAATTATTTGCGCGACTATGAGCGCGCGGTCGAAGCGGTGACCGTCGATGACGTGTTTGAAGTCGCCAAGAAATATCTCGATCCGAGCCACATGATTCTCGTCGCCGCCGGGGCCATCGACGAAGACGGCAAACCCTTGGCAAAAGAACCGGACAAGCCCTTGGCAAAAGAACCGGACAAGCCCTAGCCGTCCGTTGAAGTAACCACGAGTTGCGAGCGCTGCCCGGCGAGCTGTCAGCGAAGCCCAGCATAATGACAACGCCGCCGCGTATCGCCGCGTCACAGTAAGACCATGTTGCGAACGTAGGGTGGGACAAACACGGCGCAGCCGGGTGCGGGCCCACCAGCGTTTGGGGTGGCCGGCAAGTGGATTTGGCGATGCGCCGGCTTGCGCGAGGATTCGCCGGTTCGCTGATTTTGCGCGAGGTTTTTCCGCCCTCGTTTGCCGGGCCACGCCTTCCGCTGGTGGGCCTGCATTCGCTGCGCGAATTGGTCCCACCCTACAGCGGGTTGCGCATCGGAGCAAGATTCGCTTTCGCGGCGAACGTAGGGTGGGACAAACACGGCGCAGCCGTGTGCGGGCCCACCAACGTTTGGGTCAGCCGGCAAGTGGATTTGGCGGCGCGCCGGCTCCAGAGAGGATTCGCCGGCGCGCCAGTTAGCGCGAGGATTCGCCAGCTCGCTAGTTTGCGCGAGGCTTTTCCGCCCGAATTTTTTGGCCATGTCTTCCGCTGGTGGGCCTGCATTCGCTGCGCGAATTGGTCCCACCCTACAGCGCGTCGGAGCAAGATTCGCTGCCAGTGCAAAATGTAGGGTGGGACAAACACGGCGCAGCCGTGTGCGGGCCCACCAGCGTTTGGGGCAGCCGGCAAGTTGATTTGGCGATGCGCTGGCTGGCGCGGGGATTCGCCGGCTCGCTGGTTTTGCGCGAGAATGCGCCTGCTCGCCGGTTAGCGCAACGATTCTCCGGCCGGATCTGCCGGCCACGCGTTCCGCTGGTGGGCCTGCATTCGCTGTGCGAATTGGTCCCACCCAACAGCGCATCGCGCATCGGAGCGAAGGCGCTCTATTGGATTTGGTCCTCCGCTTGCGATGAACTTGGAGTCTCCACTTATTCTCCCCATTCAGGATCGTTCCAATCGGGAGCGGGATCGGCTGCGCCCCAATCGAACGTGTATTCGCCGTTTCGGACAAAGCGTGCAAACGTCGACCATCGCCAATCGCGCACCCGCGCGGCCAGTCCATGTTTGCATGGGTTCCAATGCGTGTAGTCCACACAACGTTTTAGTTCGGCTTCATCGCGAATCGTGTGTTCCCAATACCGTTTGTGCCATATCCCGCGTTGGCGGTGTTTGATCCGCGAACCAGTCTGGGCCAATTCTGAACCGCCGCCTGCCAGCCAATGCTTCGTGAATTCCTCCTTGATTCGCATCCACCGCAATGGATAGGCCGCATCGCCATGCGGCAGAGTCCAGATCGTATGCAAATGCAGGGCAATCGAGTGTCGGGTCGCTGGTTCAATTATTGCATGGAGGAGCTTCCGGGAAAGTGGTCTCGCGTGAGATCGCGATGCTAGCAACCTGTTGGCCCGGAGGTGAATTCGATGGCGACCGTATTCGTTGGTAAAATTTACAAACATTTTGTCAATCT
>DASRSE010000078.1:0-19880 GCA_035656655.1 Pirellulales bacterium | reverse complement strand
ATCCGCGATCGTTGCGATCGCGCCTGCCGCGGATCAAGATTCCGCTGGCCGGAGCAGACCCCGACGTGCGGCTCGATCTACAAGCCTTGATCGCGCAGACCTACGAAGCCGGCAGCTATGGCGAGCGGATCCGCTATCAAGAACCATGCCGCTCACCGCTCGCGCCTGAAGATCAAGTTTGGGCCAGCGGTTTGATTCAAGCCGCCGCGCCGGCCGGCTAACCCCTTCAACCTGAGAGAGAGACCTTATGTCGCGCGCGATTCAGAGCATGGGTCCGTTCTATTCCCTCGCGCTCGTGGCCGTCGTTGTTGGCGGGCTCGCGCAGGCCGCGGCTGCCGACGATTTCGTCCCGTTTGTGATTCCGGCCGAGGCGAGCGCGAAGTCGCTCATTGCGCTGCCGCCGGGCGATGCGATCAAGACCGATAGCCCGCGCCTGACGGTGAAAGCGGGCGAGTTTTTTCGCGGCCGAGAGCGATTTAAAGTTTGGGGCGTCAACTTGTGTTTCGCCGCCAACTTTCCCACGCACCGCGACGCCGAACGTGTCGCGGCGCGGCTGGCGGGGTCCGGCGTCAACTCCGTCCGCTTTCATCACCTGGATACGCAAGATTATCCTAGCGGCATTTGGGACCCGCGCCGTCCCAACGAGTTGAGCTCCGAGGCGCTCGAGCGGCTTGATTATTTCATTCAGCAGCTTGCACTTCGCGGAATTTACGCGAACCTGAATTTGCACGTCGGCCGCAGCCACAGCGCGGCGCTCAAATTGCCGCAGCCCAATGAATCTTACGACAAAATGGTCGATCTCTTCACGCCCCAATTAATCGAGGCGCAGCGCGCGTATGCCCGCCAATTGCTGGGGCATGTCAATGCCTATCGCAAGGTGCGATATGCCGATGATCCGGCCGTCGGCTTCGTCGAGATCACCAACGAAGACAGCTTGTTCATGTGGTCCGCGCCCGAAAAACTGCCCAAGCTGCCCAAGTTTTATGCGAAGATTTTGCAAGCCGACTATCTCGCTTGGTTGAAACGCCGCTATTCCACCACCGACAAATTGCGGGCCGATTGGAACCGCGACGCCACGCCGCTAGGACCCAACCTGCTGACCGCGGTGTCCGCCAGCCCCGCGTCGGGCTGGGCCTTGGAGCAGCACGAAGGATGTCAGGCCCACGTGATCGGCTCGAAACCGATCAAAAACGAAGCGGTCGTCGAGCTGAATATCGTCAAAGCCGACCAAGAAAGCTGGCATCTTCAATTCAATCACGCCGGGCTGAAATTGAAAAAGGGGGAGCAATACACGGTCTCCTTCGTCGCTCGCGCCGATGCGAATCGCACGCTCAGCTATAACGTCGGCATGGCGCACGAACCTTGGGCAAATCTCGGCCTGCAAAAAACCGTCGCGCTCACCACAGACTGGCAAACCTTCAGGGCCGGCTTCACGGCCGCGGCGGATGACGAGAATGGCCGGCTCAACTTCCAATTCAGCGGCAATAGCGCCGCGGTTGGACTGTCTGCCGTGACTTTTCAAACCGGCGGCGGGGCGGGGCTTGGCCCGTCCGAGTCGCTCGAAGCCGGCAACATCGCGCTCTTTCCAGAGACGGAGCCGGCTCCGCGACTGCACGATCGGCTGCAATTTCTCGCCGAGACCGAGAAAGCGTTTTTTGACGGCATGAAAGCCTATCTCCAGCACGACCTAGGCTGCCGCGCCAATGTGACCGGGACGATCGTCTTCGGGCCGCTGGGCCTCTGGGCACAGCAGGATATGGACTACATCGACGCGCATGCCTATTGGCAGCACCCGAACTTTCCTGGCCGCGATTGGGACTTGAATCATTGGACCATTGAGCAGAAGGCGCTCGTTGACGAGCCGAACGGCGGCCCGCTGTCCGAGTTGGCGTGCAGCCGACTGGCCGGCAAGCCGTTCACCGTCTCGGAATATAACCATCCGGCGCCGAACGATTTTCAAGCAGAGTGCGTTCCGCTGTTGGCGGCGTTTGGCGCGGCCCAAGATTGGGACGGGGTTTGGTTCTTCGCCTACAGCCACGATCAAGGCTGGGATCAACAGCACTTCGATAGCTTCTTCGATATGAAGAACAATCCGGCCAAATGGGGCTTCTTCGTCCCTGGCGCAATTGCTTTCCGTAGCGGCGCGATCGCGCCGACAACGCCGCGGAAGATCGTCTCGCTCGGCGCATTTTCCGCCCCCCAGGGATCTTCTTGGCTCGCGGCTCAAGCCACGTCAGAAATGTCGCTGCGCAGCGCGGTTCAAAACGCGATTGGAAACACCGCCTGGGCGGAAACCGTCAAGCAAGAGGCCGCGACGACGACCGAGTTTCATGCGCTGACCATCGAATCTCCCAATGCCGCCGCGCGTTTGCCGAAGGATGCTGCATCGCCCAGCGGCGCTCCGTTTATCTTGCGCACGAGCGCTGCCGGGGCGGGTCATGCCGCGACGCTCGAGCAACCGCAAGGTTGGTTGATGATCGAGCACCATTTTACGCCGCAGGCGCAACGGGCGAGTCCTGAAGTTGCCTCCTGCGTGACACAAGCCCCGTTTGCGGCTGCCTTGTTGGCGCCGCTCGACGGCGAACCGCGAACTCGGCCCGGCGCGGCGCACCATCGCTGGCTGCTCGCGATTTGTGCGCGGTGCGAAAATGCGGGCGAGCAGTTTTCGGCCGATCGGCGGACGGTCGGCCAGAGTTGGGGAACCGATCCAGCGCGGATCGAGGCGGTCGACGCCGATTTCTTCATGCCTGGCAGCTCAAAGTGGCGTTGTCACGCTTTGACTCCGGCGGGCCTGTTGGGCGCCGAAGTTCCAGCGGAGCCCCCCTCGGCCGCCTTCGCCGGCCGCACGAAGTTTCATCTCGCGCCGCGCTACCAGACGATGTGGTATCTCTTTTCGCGTGAATGAGAATTCGATAAGAAATCGCCTCGTGGGGCAGGTTTTCAACCTGCCTCGATAATTGATTTTATTGAAGAAGGCAGGTTGCAAACCTGCCCCACGGAAAGGAGGCTCAGCCTTGTTTGAGCATGGCGAGTTTCGCCGCCGCCGCTTGCCGCATTGGGATTTGCCGGATGCTACTTACTTCGTGACGACTTGCTTGGCCGGCAGCATTCCGGCTGAAGGCTTGTTGGAGATCGCGCGCCGTCAAACCCAACTGCTTCCGCGCAGCGGATTGCCCGGCGGCGGAGGCACGCCGCCGCGCCCGAACCGCTGGAAGCAGGCGTTTGTTGCCAGAGAACGCTGGCTTGACAGCCGCCCCGCCGTACGGCATCTGGGCGAAACGGCGCTGGCAAAGATTGTGGCCGACGCGTGTTATTACGGCGCGGGCAGACGGTACGATCTGCTGTCGTATGTTGTCATGCCGAGCCATCTGCACTGGGTGTTTCGCCCGCGGGAAGATGTTGCGCGCGCGAGCGAGTCCGACGGCTCACGGTCTCCACGCGAGCGCATCATGCATGATCTCAAGCGCCACACCGCGCGCCAGTGCAATCTGTGGCTCGGGCTTCAAGGCACGTTTTGGCAAGACGAGTCGTACGACCGATGGATTCGGGACGAAAGCGAGCTGGGAAGAATTATTCACTATGTCGAATCCAACCCGGTGAAAGCAGGACTCGTGGAATTGCCGGAACAATGGCAGTTCTCCTCGGCCTATGACCGAATGCCGATGGCAATACCTCGCGGCACTCCTTTGTTGCAAAAACGAGCCTGACTCGGGCGGGGCAGGTTTTCAATCTGCCTAGAAATAGATTCTATTGAGGAAGGCAGGTTGCAAACCTGCCCCACGAAGCATGCCGAGCCAATTCCACGGTTTGCAAAAAGCCGCGGCTCGCGGCGCGGCTCATTTTGTCAGCGCGTCGTTGCCCCCTTTGGGCGAATGAATGCGGACGGTGTACGGGCCGTTCCCCGTCACGTACCAGCGGCAATAGACTACCCCCATGCTGCCGATCCGGTCGATTTTTAGCTCGGCCGGTTGGCGCGGTTGTTCGATCGGATTGTCCTGAAAGAACTGGTCTTCGCTGTGCAGTCCCGCCAGCACCTTCACGTTCGGCCCGCTGAGCTGGATCAGGTCGGGGCCGCTGACCTTGTGTCGCAGATCGGCGACCGAATGGTCCGGGATGATTTTGTGGTTCACCACGACGGCGGTGACTTCGTTCACCGCGCCGGCCAAGGCCCGTACCTTGATCGATTGCACTTGGACCTGCGGCATTTGATCGGCGTGGTACAGCGCAAACGCCATGTTGCGATGGCATTCTTCCTCGAGCAAGAACGAAGGCGGCTGGCGGACCCAATTCTTCTTCAGCCCGCCAACTTCGATTTTGCCGAACTGCGGATGTTCGATTTCATGCCACGGAACGATTCCTTCGCCGAACAATAGCCAGCGGTTGAATTGATTCAATTCTTCTTGGCGGCCCATGATCGCGCCATCGGCCGGCTTGCGGAAGAAGTTGAACGGGGTGAACAGTTCGTTGGTGAAGGTGAACACTCCTTGCATCTGGTGCAGCCAGTCGATTTCGCCGCCGTAGACTTCGTACAAATCCTTGGCGATGTTGATCGAGCGATAGCCGGGCAAGATCTGTTCGCCCTTTTTGCCGATCGTGTCATAAATGGCGAGGTCTTGGCGGTCCCAATTGTCGTCGTTCGCGCCCGGGCCATGCAGGATCACCCCGCCCGTGTTGTGGAACGATTGTCCGCCGGCGATGTTCGGATGGGCCATGATGAAGTCGCCGACGAGGCGGTCTTCGAGCAAGGAGAACGGATAGTGGTGCGCGCCGCGCTGGACGTATTTCGGCTGCCAATTCCAGGGCCAATTGCGGTTCGGATCGTAGGCGCCGTTGATCTTGCTGTCAGCGTCGTTCTCGAAGTTCTCTTGGCCCAAGAGGGTGTATTCGCCCAACTCGCCCGGCTCGGCGCGCACCATCTGGTTCGGATATTCCGGGTTCGGCTTGTAGCGTCCGTTCGGGTCCTTGATCCGCATCTGCGTTATATTGCCATCGGCGTCGAGGTCGCGCTCGCCCGGCTGCGCGGTCCACTCGCCTTCTTCGTTGATGAACGGCCGTTGGCCGGTCCGCGGAGAATGGGTCGTGTTCGGCTCGTGCATGTGGGCGTCGCGCGAGTCCGGGCTCATCATCGGCATGATGTAAAAAGTCCGCTCATCGACCAATTGAGTGATGAACGGCACACGGCCATACATCTCGAGCAAGTACCAAGCGGTATAGACCGTCACCTCGACCGCTTGGACTTCGTTGGCGTGGATGCCGCCGTCAATCCACATGGCGGGCTTGGCGGTGTCGGGGCCGCGCTCGAAGTTGGTGATGGTCAACACCCACATCTCGCGGCCGCCATAAGACTTGCCGAGCGATTGCAGTTTCGCCAGCTTCGGAAAGGCCTTGACCAACTCTTTCAAGACGGCCGAAATCTCGGCATGGTCCCGATATCGGTTCCAGGTCATCGGCACTTTTGGATCGGCCGGCGCGCCTTGCGGCTGATAGATCGATGGCGCTCCGCCATTCGCGCGCGGAGCGTTCGCCGCCGGCGCGGCGGGATTGCTGGCATTCGCGGAATTCGCCGTCGAGGCGCTCGCGCCGGCCGCCGCCGCGTCCGAGCCCGGAGCGGTTGCTCCATGGTTCGGCGCGGCGCCGCTGAACACGACTGCAAAGGCCAGCGCCCACGCCGGCGCCATCAAAACCGATCCCAATTTTTTCATCGCTGCAACTCGCCAGAAAGGACCATCACCGGAGACAACCAAAAAATCATCCGCCGCACGCCGGCAGCCCGCCGCCGGCTCGCTTTATCTTAGCTAGCCTGTTGCAGTATTCAACAGGCTGCGTCAGCGCACCGACGCGATGCCAAAATGACGACATCAGCCGTTATTTTGCGCGCCGTGCGAAGTTCTGCTCTGCACGGGGCGAGGTTGAGAATGCGACGAGGGTCACGAGGACATTGTTCAACAGGCTGGCATCGTCCAGCTCACGCGGCATTGAGGCCGAAGCGGCGCGAAAAGCGCTGGGAACGATGCCGCGCGTACCATTGGCGGCGAGCTTGATTGCTGCTCCAGCGACGTTTGCGGCTTCCGTCTGGCATGGCTCGTTCTCCTGGCTGTGGCTGAACCCCGGCTCGAGCATTTCGAAGTTGGGGGCGGTCGCCGGACTGATCTGCCCAGGAAAACGCAGCCGAGCGGAGAATCTCGGCCGGAATCGCCAGAAACT
Source organism: Pirellulales bacterium (assembly GCA_035656655.1). GTDB lineage: Bacteria > Planctomycetota > Planctomycetia > Pirellulales > DASRSE01 > DASRSE01. The sequence continues at coordinate 13,676 of DASRSE010000078.1, read as the reverse complement.
TTGGAAATGCCAGAAGCCGCCAGTCGCCGGTTTCCGCCGACTAAGCCGTGGCGGTTCAGCCGGATGATCTTAGAAAGCCGCGATGCGCGACGGACCCGGTTGAAGGACCTCAGATCGGCGGCTAGGCCGCGCCCTGTTTGGCGCGCGTTCGCAAGGCATCGCTCAGCTTGTGGGCGATTTCGTCGGTGGCCGCTTCCACGGTGGCGACATCTTGGCCATTTTCCAGGGCCGCCAGTTGCGCATCGAGCTTGCCGGCCCAGGCGCGACACCGCTCGAGGAGCCATGCTTTGTCGGCCGCAGGCAACGGCTTGTGTTCCGAGAGGAGCAGGGCGGAACAGCCTTGGCGAAACTCGTTGATCCGCTTGGCCAAGGGGGCCGGTTCGGTCGGCCGCTGTTTGAACCATTGATCCGCGCTGTCGGCCAACCCGTTCAGATAAGCCTCGCGCGACGTGGCCTGGGGAATGCCGCCTGGCTTCGCCCAGCCCCAAGCGACGGCGCCACCTGGCCCATTGCTTCGAGTCTGGCCCCACAGAAACACGCCGATCAAGATGGCGGCCGCGGCCGCCAGGCCGACCACGGCCGGATGCGCGAACCAGCGCGCAGCATGGCGCGGGCGCGCCGCGATGGCCGGGGCCTCGCCCGCTTCGGCCTCGGCCAAGAAGCGTTCCAGACGGCGCTTGCCGCGGGCCGAACGCAAGCGGAGCGGCTCTTGCTGAGCCACATCGCTCCAGTAAGATTCGCCCGCGCTCAGGACCGCGTCTTGCAAATCGAGCAACAATGCCGGATGGCGGAGCAGTTGCTGTAGCGCCTCGTCGGGCAAGACGGTCAGCCCGTCGCTCAGGACCGCCGCACGGCGGTCGCCCAAGACTTTCGCCAAGCTCGGCTCGGGACCGGCGGCCGGTCCATGAACCGCCGACAACTCCGCGACCAGCGCCGCGAGGTCTAAACCGACCAAACGCCGCTCAAGCCAGAGCGGCAAGTCCGTCGGTTCGTCAGGAATGTCGAGCGCCACGAGGTTCATGATAGAGCTTGTTCGACGCAGCTTTGAAGCTGTCCTTTTGCTTTGTGAAAAATCTCGGAGCCGCGCTGCGGATCGATCCGGATGAGCTGGCACGCGTCGGCGTGTTTCTTGCCGCTCAGGCGCTCGCGCACGAGTTCGGCAGCCTGCGGATTGGCATGTTCCAGTTTATCCAGACAGGTTCGCAGGGCGGCGGCCCGTTCGGCGTCGCCCAGCGCTTCGTCGGCGTCGCGCTGGCGATGGTCGCCGCGTTGGTCGAGTTCCTCGCTGGCTTCGGCGACCCGTTTCTGCCGGCGGCTATGGTCGATCAAATAGTGGCGTGCGATTTCGTACAGCCAGGCGCGAAAATTTCCCCCTTTGAACTGCGTCGGCAAAAACCGCCACACTTTCTGCCAGATCTCTTGCAGCACGTCATCCGCATCGTTGGGATTCACGCGGGTGACCACAAACGCCAGCAGCAGCCGCTCGTGCCGTTCGTAAAGTTGCATGAATGCGCTCCCCGCCGCTGCGCGATCGCCGCCCGGCAAGGATTCTTGCGAGACAGTCTTCGCCAGTTGTTCGTCCAGCGCGGTATCGGTAAGCGAGGTGCCCATGGCCCCTAGTTTCCGATTCGCGGCGACTCCTCGTCAAGAGGAAACTCGACTCCGCCGGCGATTGTTGACCGTGCGGCCGAGCGATTGGCGTGCTGACCGCGATGGGAACGCAGCCGCGAGCTCGGCTGCGTTCCGCGTCTGCCGGTTGAAGCCTTCGGCAGATTAATAGGCGACGGTCACCAAGCGTTGCACCGGCACGGTGATCGTGTGGTAGCACGTCTGGGCTGCTTGATAGGGCCGTCCGCAAGAGTCGTAGAGCGTGACGTACGCGGTGTAAGGAACTTGCCGCGTGACATAGGAGGTGACGTAAACCGTGTGATAGCCGTAATCGCAGGCCGACACGCTGCCGCCAATGGCGGAGAGCATTCCGAGACTCAACACGGCGGAGGCAACCACTTTCGCGAGCTTTTTTCCGAGCGACATGATCCAGTTCCTTAAGATTCGAGGTTTTCAGGTTGGCCGAGTCGAAATGACCCGTTCTGACCAAGAAAACGCCCGGGGCACTGGAATCTGGCGCACGGCCTCAAAAAAACCTCAAAAAGGATTGCGCCGGGAGAAAAACCGCGAAAAACCTTAACTTTCGCCGGGTGGGCCGGATTTATGGTGCGGCTCAATAAAACAGGCCGGCGGAACAAAATTCCGCCGGCCTCACCTGGAATGCGATCCGCTGAACCGAGAGCCTGTGCCCGAATTGCCGCGCCGCGGCCGGCGGCGGCTTTCGCCGGGGCAGGCTTGGTTTATTTCTTGTCGTTCGCGGCCTTTTCGTCCGCCACCTTCTTGTCGACTTCCTTTTTCAGGGTCTCGGCCGCGGAGCGCATGGCGAAGGGCTGCTTGTTATTGAGAGCCTGAGCAAGGACGAGCTGGGCCTTGGTCGCTTCGCCCATATCGGAAAGGACCTGGGCGACATAATAGGCCGAATCGGCTGAGACGCTGCCGGAGTTCGCGACGGCGAAGATCGCTTGTTTCGCTTCGTCTTTTTTGCCCATCTTGTAGTAGACCCAACCGAGCGTGGCGATTGCCTCGGCGTTTTGCTGATATTGGCGCGCGTTCACTTCGGCCAGCGCCTTGGCCCGCTTCAGCTTGCTGTCGTCTTTGGCCTTCGCGCCGTTTTCGGCCAGCACCAGCGCCAGATTGTTCGACGCGATGAAGTTCGACGGCGATAGGTCGTGCGCCTTTTCAAAATCGGCTTCCGCGGTCGACCAATCGTTGTTGAGCCGGGCGATTAGGCCGCTCACGATCTGCGTCTCGAGCGAAGAACTGTCGCGCTGCAGAGCCTTATCGGCTTCGACCTTGGCCGTTTTCAAGTCGCCTGTCTGAACGGCCCATTGCGCCACCGCCAAACAGATATTCACATAGAGTTGCTTGTCGCTGGCAGGAAGCTTCTTCAAATTCTCGATCGCCTTCGCCATTTGCTTGGCGGCCGTGGTATGCGCCTCCGCCTCTTCATACAGCCGGCCCATCATGATTTCCGCGGGCAAAACCTTCTTGTCGGCTTCCGCCGCCTTTTGAAACTCCGCTTCGGCTTCGGCCGGCTTGTTCAACTTGAACAAGGTGCGGCCCAGCCGTTGATGGGCCGGGGCGCTGTCCGCGTCGATCTGCAACCAGGCGACCAAATCCTTTTGCGCGGTCGCCCAATCTTCGCGGGCCTCGGCCACCGCCGCTTCGCCCGCCAACGCCCGGCGGTTGAGGTTCCGCTTGCGGATGGCGTTGAGGCTATAGTCGGAGATCAGCGCTTCGGCTTTGGCGAACAGCAATTCGGCGTCGGTAAAGCGGCGCTCTTGAAAGGCCACGTCGCCAAAAATCAGATAGAACTCCGGATCGACCGGCTTATTTCCCTCTAACTCCTTTTTCACCCCCAGCTCGAGCTCAGCCCGAGCCATGGGCACTTGCTGGGCGAGCGCCAAAAACTGAGCCATCATGATCTCCGCCGGCGGCAGCGTTTGGTGCTTGCTCCGCGCGACTTCCAAGTCGGCCCGGGCGCCGTTCACGTCGCGTTCGACAAAAAACCGCTTGATCGCCGATTGAACTTCGGGATAGTTCGCCGCGCTGGCGTCGGAAACCGAGTTGCCAATGAGGTCTTCCACTTTCGGAATCTGAACTTGCTGCTGCGCCGAGGCGGATGTCGCCCAGCCGCACAGCAAGAGGCCGGCGGCCAAGGTCCAAACAGTCCAAGAGCGGAGAACACCGCGCGGGGGAGAAGGAAGACAAGTCATGAAATAAGCCTCGATCGCGGGAAAACGGGAGAGAGTAAATTCGAAAAGAAGAGTCGGCGGCGAACGCTCGACCAAGACGTAAAGTGCATTCTACCCCTGCTTTGCGCAATTGCCCAGGGTCGCCAAGCTCATTCCAGTACGTAAATTGCGCCGATTCGGTTCAAATTCTAACGGTCCTCCGTGTCGCAAGGATTAGCGCAGCCGCCGCGCTTCTTCGCGCCGTGCCAAGGGGCTGGACCTTCTGGCTTCCCAGACCAGAAAATCGGAAAATCTTAACAGCCGGTCTTGATTTCAGCTCGCCGGTACACCGATAATTACGGGCATGCCAGCTTGCCTGCTCCTGCCGTCGCTTGTCCTGCGCCTCACTCGGCTGGGGCTGGTCATGGCGCTGGTGGCGACGCTCGCCTTTCCCGCGGCGCTGCAAGCCTCGTTCGCCCCGGCCAAACCATGTTGTTGTCACGGCGGCGAATGCCATTGTGCGAACTGTCCGGGCAGCCAGCATTTGGCGCCGTGCTGTCAGGCGCGGCTCAAGGCCTGCTGCTTGGCGAAGTTAAACGCGCGCCGGTTAGGAATTCCGAGCGTTGATCGGCTTTGCCAATGCGGCTCGCGCGCGCCGTTCTCCTCGCTGCCAGTAGCGCCGAATTCAAACGGTTCAAGCCGCGACCGCGATCTGGCGATCGTGGCCTGCTTGCCGGCGCCGACCTCCCACGTGCGCCTCTCGCCGGGGCCCATCGCCGCGATCGATTCGGTGGTGCAACCGCCTGGCCCTTCTCTCCACGTCTGCTACTGCTCTTGGCAGATTTGAAGTGCGTGTTTCGCGCTGCGCGCAGCCGCTCGGCCTGGCTTCAAAATTGGGCCAGCGGTGGGCGTAGCCTCGAATGCGTTTCACCTTTTTCGCAGCGAGTTGTGCGTCTGGGTTAAATCGCTTTCGTGCTCGTTCCAGTCCGCGCCGATCATCAGGTCCGGTGGTCCCTTTTCTGAGGAGCGAGCCGCAAGATTTCAAAATGCCTCGGCTGCGGATTCCATTCGCAACCAGAGGCGCTCCGCCGGATACGTCTGGCCGCGGTCGAGATGCAATTTGGATTTCGGTCCGCGAGGTTATGTCGTCGTTCTCAATTTTTGTGGTGGTTTCATTTTTTGAAAGGTTTGAAGTATGAAGACTCGTATCTTGGGCTCGTTGTGTTTCGTCGCCTTGATGTGCGTCGCGTTTGTCTATGCCGAAGACAAAGTGGCGCAGTTGAAGTGCCCCGTGTCGGGCAAGCCGGCCAGCCCGGACCACGTCGTTTCCTTTAATGGCGGCAAGGTGGAGTTTTGCTGCGACAACTGCCCGAAGGCGTTTGAAAAGGATACCGCCAAGTACGCTGGCAAGGCGAATCTGCAATTGGTGCAGTCGGGGCAGTTGAAGCAAGTTGCTTGCCCGATCACCGGCAAGCCGGTTGACGCCAGCAAGACCGTGACGATCGACGGCGTGAAGGTGGCGTTCTGCTGCGACAATTGCAAGGGCAAGGTCGAAAAGGCCACCGGCGACGAGAAGATCGACTTGGTGTTTAAGGACACGAGCAAGGGTTTCAAGCCGGCGAAATAAGGTGAACCGATTCGTCCGAGCCGCCGGCCGCGCAGGTGCGGCGTGCTCGAATGACCCGGCGTCCTTGGTCCGACTAAAATAAACCGCAACCTGACGGAGGCTTTTCCCAGCCGGGATAAGCCTCCGTCTTTCTTTTTAGGGCGCGCCGCCGATTTAAGTTATCGCACGTGGAGAAGAATGGTTGTGGCGGAACGTGCTGACGCTTTGCAGCCGAAGGGTCGCCGGGGCGGGCGTTCCGCCGACAAGAGGACGTTCGCGAGCCGCCGCGCTCCGATCCGAGCAGGACGATTGCCGCCGGGAAGCAACGTCTGCGGGCCGCGCGGCCGGACGGCGGCCGAGAAGGGGCGGTGTGAAATGCCGTCCGGTTTGCCAATTTTCAACTGCTGGTGTTGCTTGATTTCGCCTGATGTCGCCGGAGAACTGCCCTGGCTTGCGAGGGGCCAATTTGCGATACTTCGCCCCCCGCGCCGCCGGATGAACGGAAGGGGGCTTACCGCCTGTTGAAAAATAACCTCGTGGCAGTTTTCAACCTTGCCACGTGCCGAGCAGAGCTTCGCACGGCACGCAAAATAACGACGGGCGTTATTTTGGCATCGCATCCGTGCGCTGACGCAGCCTGTTGGGTACTTCAACAGGCTGCCAAGCGGTCGGCGCGGCGCGGTTTTTAAGTCGCTGGTCGCCAGAGAGAACAGGTCGAACATGAACATTTTCTTTTCGGTGGGCGAGCCCAGCGGCGACCTGCACGGCGCGAATCTGATCCGCGAGCTGCGCCGCCGCCAGCCGGACCTGCGATGCGTGGGATATGGCGGCCCGCAAATGGAATCGGCTGGATGCGAGCTGCATGCCGACCTGACCAAGTTCGCCGTGATGTGGTTTTTGCGCGTGTTGCTGAACATTCATAAGTTTTGGGGGCTGGCTTGCCGCGCCGATCGCTATTTTCGCCATCACAAGCCGGATGCGGTTGTAATGATCGACTATCCTGGCTTCAATTGGTGGATTGCGCGGCGCGCGAAAGCGCATGGGATTCCGGTCTTCTATTACACGCCGCCGCAGGTTTGGGCCTGGGCGACGTGGCGCGTGAAGAAGATGCGCCGCTTTGTCGACCACGTCCTCTGCTCGCTGCCGTTTGAAGAGGCTTGGTTTCGCGAGCGCGGCTGCCGCGCGACGTTTGTCGGCCATCCCTTTTTCGACGAGGTCCGCCATCATCAGTTCGACGAAGCTTTTCTGGCGCAGCAGCGCGCTCGGCCGGGGCGGTTGGTCACGATCCTGCCCGGCTCTCGGACGCAAGAGGTGGCGTTGAATCTGCCGTGGTTTTTGCAGGCCGCGGCGCGGATTCAGCGCGCGGTTCCGGACGTGCGGTTGGCGATTGCCAGCTTCAAGCCGCAGCAGGCGCAAATGGCGCAAGAAATGGTCGCGGCGAGCGGGTTGCAGGTCGATGTTTTTCTGCGCAAGACGCCGGAGCTGATCCAGTTGGCCGAGTGCTGTCTGGCGGTCTCCGGGTCGGTGTCGCTGGAGCTGCTCTATCAGAAAAAGCCGACGGTCGTGTTGTATTGGATCAATCGCTTCGCGATCCACGTCCAAAGTTGGTTTCGCAAGACGAAGTACATCACGCTTGTCAATTTGCTCACGACCAAGGAACTGTTTCCCAAAAGCTATCGGACGTTCGACCCCGACGCGCACGATGCGGAGCGGGTGTTGTTTCCGGAATACTTGACTTGCGAGGACCGCTCGCCGCAGATTGCGGCGCATGCGATCTGCTGGCTGACGAACTCCGAGCAGCGCGAGGCGCGGATCGCCGAGTTGGCCGAGTTGAAGGCCAAGATCGCCCACGGCGGCGCGTCGAAGCGAGCGGTCGAATACATCCTCCGCGAACTCGATCGACGCCCGCGGCAGACGCTCAAAACGCACTTCGTGCCCGGCATGACGCTGGCGAGCAGCGGCGGCGCGACGTGGCCCATCAAGGCGGCCTAGGCAGCCTGTTGAAGAATTCATCAGGCTGCGTCATCGCCAGGATGCGATGCCAAAATGACGACGCAAGTCGTTATTTTGCGAGCCGTTCGGAGCTATGCTCTGCACTTGGCGAGGTTGACAAATGCCACGAGGGCATTTTTCAATAGGCGGCCTGGCGGTCGATCGCCGTCTGCAACCGGCGCCTATTGGGCCTTGTAATAGACGATCGTTTGGGTCATGACCGGGACGGGATCGGCTTCAAACTTGACCGTGGTCACGGCCGACCCGATCTTTTCGCCTTGCGAGATGAGACCGCGCGCCCCGTCCGCCCGAAACTGCGCTTGCAAAGCGGCGAGATTTTCGGCTGGCTTGGCGGGAAACACGCTGCGGGTCAGGGCGGCGATATCTTCGGCGTCGTCGCTGGGCAGATCGGAGGGGGGCTTCACGGGGCCTTTTTGCTCCTTGAAGACCACCAGCGAAATCTGGCCCACGTCTTGGCCATAGTCGATCTCCTTGGATTTCGATTCGGCCTTCGAGAGAACGCGAAACGCTTCGGCCTGGTTGTTGTCCAATTGATAGCCGCGGACGACGATCGGCGGATCTTTCGGTTCGAGAACCCATTTGCGGCATTGCAGGTCGTGCAGTTTTTGCTTGCCAAGGGTGTTTTCGCCGTTCACTTTTAGGACCACCGCATAGCGATTCGCGTCTTTCGGATTCTTTCGCTTGAGAGTGAACAAGACTTGTTCGCCTTCTTCCGGCTCGCGGACGAAGGTCTTGCCATCGCGGACTTCCACCGCGACCGGCTTGCCGTTGTAGCTGATTTGCAGATCGACCGGCGCGTCGGCGGCTTGGACTGGGGGCGGATTCTCCTTGGGAGCTTCATGCGTTTTGGCGGCGTCGTTCAACGCAACCTGCTCGATGTTCCCTTGGTCAAAGACGCCTCGCAAGACGAAGCTTTCGCCGGCCTCGGAAAGTTTGCTGGGGTCCATCTTGGCCGTAAATTGGGCGATCTTCTCCAGTTCCGTTCCGGTTTTGTCGAAGCCGACGATCCCGACGGTAATTTCCTTCAGGTCCGCGCTAATGATCGCCACGCCGGTGACGAAGGCGTCCGGAGTGACCTTGGCATTTCCCCAGGCGAGCGGATATTTCGCGTCGAAGAATTTTTGGCGGCCCTCGGCGGTCAAGTGGCTCGCGCCGCGGATTTTGGCGGCGACGGCATTGGCGTCGTGGATGATGCCCATTTCGTGGGCTGGTCGAATCGCCAGGACCAGGGCCATTTCGAGCTGATCGGACAGATCGCCGTTCAGCGTTCCGACTCGATCGGAGACCGGCTCGCTCCCTTTCTTCACGCGAAACTTAAGGACGCCGACATTCTGATAGCCTTTGCTCTGCAAGTACTTCATCACCTCGGCTGAGTGCTTGACGATTTGCTTTTCAAGGTCGCCGGCGCGAGCCGGACGCGACAACGGCAGCAGGCCCAACAACAGCAGCAGCGTCAACGCCGAAGTCCACCGGTGCACGGCGGGCCGGATTAAACGGCAGAATGGTTTCATGGCAAGGCTCCTTATCGATCGGAAGGTTCAAGTCTATTGGGATAACGCAGGTCGGACGAGTTTCTGTCGAGTTTCTGCAGAGTTTCTGCAGAGGCGGAGGCGATTGGTCGCGGCGGCTGCCGCCCAAGCGGCCGCTATTTCGTTTCGATCTCGATCGTCTTCTTGATCAGTTGACTCGGATCGAAGGTCTCTTGGTTGGCGGCGCCGCGGCGCCGCAGCGGATAGAAAGCATGCACCACGCGGTCGGTCAGCCCTTTGCCGCGGAGCAGTTCTCCGGCGGGAAAATCGGCCTGCGACGCAAACAGCGTGACTTGCTCCTTGCCCAACCCCCCTTGCACTTTGAGTGAGCCTTTTTCCGGAAAGCGGAACTTGTCGCCCGGCTTCACAATCGTTGTGGCGGGGACGACGATCACTTGTTCGCCCTTGGCGCTGGTGCCGATCAATTCGATGTGCAGTTCGTGCTTCGATTTGTTCTCGACGAAGATTGCAAATTCATCGCCGGGCGAGAAAATGTTGTTCTTCTTCGAGGTGGTCAGTTCCACTTCAAAGGGCGCGGTGGTCGAGGGAAATTCGGTCCGCGTGATGCCGTCGAGCGGCACGACCGGAACACCCAGCCCCAGGCTGCGAACGACCTGATCGTAGTAATCTTCCCATGTGTCGCGGCGAATCACTCCGCCGGAGGTCAGCGGGACCAGGCCCAAGCTGGTGAATCGCGGCGTGCGGAAGAGCTGTTGCAAGCCGGCCGAATCGGCCAGTCCCAGCTCCGCGGCGACGGCGCTCAGTTGGAGCGGCGCGTCGAGAAAGCGGTGCGTGACCGGATAGAGCGGTTCCACGGTCGAGGTTTTGCCGAGGGCTTGTTTCATCGCGGCCAGAAAGCGGTCGCTGTCTTCTTTCAAAAACGCGTCCATCTCGGCTTGTTTGGGATACATGCTCAGGACTTGGCGCTTGTCGAAGCCGGCGCTGCCAGGCAGCCGCTCCATTGCGCCGCGGATATTATCGACGAAGCCCTTCATCCCTTGGTCGTGGCACCGCATGCACGAGAGCCCGTTGCGGACCGCTTTGTCTTCGGCAAAGCGGTCGGTCACGATGTTCGTCGGCGCGACTTCCAAGCGGCGGCCGGCACGATTGGTGACAAAGTAGCCTTGCAACCCGTTAGGCAACGTGAAGATCATTTCGCCCCCGGCCGGATGGAGGTCGATGGGGTCCTTGAACATGTTCGCCTGCCCCTTGTTGCCGTTGTAGTCGAAGCTGATCCACATCGAGCCATACTTGGCAGGATGGCGTTCGACGACGCGGTTGTTGTGCGACACGCCGGAGACGGTCATGCCTGCCCGCTTGGCGACGAGGCTGGTCCGATCGCCTTCGATATCGACGCCGAGCAAGGTCGCCAGATCGGAAACTTCAAACGGCATTTGCAAGAAATCTTCGTACAGCGGAGGCAAGGTTGCCGCGCTGCAAAACCAATCGGCGCGGATGAAGGGGATGGGCCGCGCCATGTTGGCCGGTTCGAGAAACTCTTCGGTCAAATGGTCGAAGGTTTCTGAATCTTCGTAGATCACGCCGTACGGATATTCGAGCAAGGCGAGATCGAACAGATTAAGCTTGCTCCGGCCGACGACTTTGCCATCGGCCATGCGACTGAACGGTTGCTTGTGCCAGCCGAGTTTGCGGAGATCGATGACGAACACGGTTTCGAGCTTGTCGATCGGCTTCAACTCGACAATCTGCCGTTCCCAAGAAAGGTGGTTGATCGATTTGGCCAGCGCGTCGCGCTGCAGGTCCAGCTCGTCGCGAGTGGCGCCGGCGGTGAGCAAATGGTTCGTGCTGAAGTAGCGCATGTATGGGCGTTCGTCGACCGGCAGCGAGCGGACGTGCTCCAAGATCCGCTTCAGAACGTAATCGACGCCGACGAGGTCCTTCAGGGCCGGATCTTTATGCGCCTCTTCGACTTTGGCGATGTCCTCAGGAAACGCCGGCGCGCCGACGCTGATCCACTGCCGAATGGTGGCGATGTCTTCCGCGCTCAAGCGCGGTTGCTCCGGCGGCGGCATCATCGGCTCGTCGCTGCTGGTGATCAATTGAAACAGGAGCGAATCGTCCGGCTTGTTGGGAACGAGTTTTTTCTTGGCGATCAGCAGTTCGTGGTCGAGGATTTTGACCCCTTCGGCCGTCTTGCTGCCGCCGTGACATTCGAAACAGCGGCTCCGCAAGATCGCTTTGGCTTGCGCCGCCAGCTTGGCCGGGTCGAGCGGCGGCTCCTTGTGAACCTTTTCCTTTTTCGGCGCGTCGGCTGGATTCGCCTCGTCCGGCGAGGGGCTGCCTTCCGCGGCCCAAGCGGCGCGTCCGAGTCCCAGGCAGAGTGCTCCTAACAGCAGACCGCCGAACACGAGCCGGGCGGCACGAGGAAAAGGGTTCATCACAAAGGCTCCTTCGGCATGGCAGACAAAAAAGAATGGGCTCGTTCGGAAAACGCAGGCCGGCGTCAAATCTGGCGCGAAAACTTCCGAGCATTGAATTTAGCCGAAGTCCGCCCAAATTCGGACCCCAACCAGGCAGAGAATAGCCCAAAATTCTTTTCCCCGCGCCGCTTCCACCGTTACTCTCCGGTCAGAGTGAAGGCGGCCCAATAGAGCGGGTGGGCCGCTCCGTACTTGTCGCGGCGCGCTTGAATTCGCGTGAGCTGCGCGTGGCGCAAGGCGTCCGATTTCGATTGGCCAGCGGCCAAGTTGCCGAAAAAGTCGTTCATCAGGAGGGCTGTGGCTTGATCGGGGATTTGCCACAAGGTTGAAACGACGGCCGGAGCGCCGGCCAGATGAAAGGCCTGCCGCAGCCCGGCGACCCCTTCGCCATTTTGGACTTGTCCTAACCCGGTCTCGCAGGCCGACAGAACGACCAATTCGGTGCCGCGTAAATCGGTGCCCACGATTTCCATTCCGGTCAAGACGCCATCGTCGAGAGCCGGATCGGTGATTTTGTCCCGATTATTGCACCCGGCCAGCAACAAGCCGCACCGCAACAGCGGGTTTTCATACGGATGCCCCTCTTGATTCAAGAGCGCGGCCGACGTTGAGGAATCGGCCGTGGCGGCGGAGGACCCGCGCATCGTCTGGTCCGGCAGAAAAAAGCCATGCGTCGAGAGGACCAGCACTCGCGGCGAAGCGAGCCGCTTGAAGACCCCTTCCAGGGCCTGATTCTCCGAGTATTGTTTCGGAGCGCCGGCATACTTTTCGAGGTTGGGCGTGATTGCCCGCGCCTCGGCCGCCGTGCCTGCCAGTAACGGAACGTGGCCGATCAGGAGGGCCGAGCGATTATTTTGCGTGTGGTCGAGGTTGCCGAGGAGGGCGGCCGCCGCGTTCGCCGCCGGTTGGCCGGCCGAACCCTCCGCCGGACTTGCTCGGAGCGGCCGGCCGAAGACGCTGGCCAGCGCCGGCATGATCTCCGCGGCCGGAAGATCGTAATTCGGGTCGGCAAAAATCCGCGGCGGATTGGCGGTCCGCTGCGGCCGCTCCGTCACGAGGTCGCGTCCGCTAATCACAAAGTGCAAATTCCACTTTTCGATCGCGTACTGGTTCGCTTCGATCGGCAGCGCGTTCCACGGAATCAGCCAGAGATTGGCGTCCGGGCTGAGGATGATTTCCTCGGCGTCTTGCAGGTGCGGGCGCAAGGGCTCGAGAATGCGCCGCTCGACTTCGCGGAGCGATGGAAACAATTTCTTTTCCGCGTCGGGCTCGCCCAGCGCCGTCAGCGGGTTTTTCGACCGGTCAGGATTTTGACATTCCTGGAATGCGGCCTGAAATTGTTGGATTGCGCGGTCGATCGGGTCGGCTTCGCCCAGATCGACGTAAGCCACTTCGCCTCGTCCGGCCGGCGGAGTGATCCAGGCGGCGTAGTGGGCCGGATAATTTTTCCGATCAATGGCTTCGAGCGTGAACGGGCGCGGCTCATAGCGCAGCAGATCAACGAAGACCGCGCCTTTGGCCAGCGCTGCGCGGACCTTAGACAACTCGATCCACGGCGCCGGCGCGACGAGCCCCCCCAGCCGGCTTAGTTGCCGCGATAGGTCTTGCTCTTGCGCCGCGAGCCGCGCGAGTTGCGCCGGCCGCGCCGCGGCTTGGCCTGGCTGCGGCGCGACATGGTTCAAATTGGCGAGTTGCGTGCGAACTTGCGTGAGTTGCTTGGCCACGCTGGCGAAGTGCGGGTCGGCGCTGTCTCGACTGAGAGCCGCTTGCTGGACAAGCGACTCCTGGGCGACCCCTTTTCCATTGAGCAGCCAAGCGGCGGTTTGGGCGGCCAGCTTCGTGTCGTCCGGTTTCAGTTGGCTCAGGCCCAGACAAGTATGAAACGAAATGCGGTCGCGCGTTTCTAAAAACGTGAGTTGCTCGCGCTCGTTTAACGCCGGCAGCACTTGCGTAATGTAATGCCGCGCGAGACGGCGGATGCGATCGAAATCGGCGACCGCCGGCTCCCACTCCTGGGCCGCAAGATGAATCCAGGCCTGCCCCGCAAGGCTATTCACCAAATCCGGATGGTCCGGTCCGAGATGGGCGCTGAGGATGTTGAGCGCTCGTTGAAACAAGGGGGCCGCGGCGGCGGGGTCTTTCTGGCGAAGCCGCAGCCAAGCGAGATTTTGCAACGAGCGGCCGACATCAGGGTGGTCTTTGCCCAGCAGGCTCTCGCGAATTTTTAAGCTCCGCGTGCCGTAAGCCTCGGCCTCTTCGAGTTTGCCTTGAGTGCTTTCCAAATACATCAGATTGTGCAACACCA
>DASRSE010000077.1:0-13675 GCA_035656655.1 Pirellulales bacterium | reverse complement strand
GAAAAGACGACGCGGTAAATTCAACTACGCGGCACTATTTAACAAAAATATCATGGCCATTGTCAGCAAACGAATGAAAGCGCTCCGGGCGAAGGCGCCCGAAGGGAAGATGTATACCGTCGATGAGGCGGTTGGTCTATTGAAAACATTCGGCACGACCAAGTTCGATCAATCGGTCGACATTGCCTTTCGTCTCGGAGTCGATCCGAAGCAGGCCGATCAAATCGTCCGCGGCTCGATCGTCTTGCCGCACGGCATTGGCAAGTCAAAGCGAGTGGTGGTCTTCGCGAAGGGCGATCTGGCCGATCAGGCCAAGGCGGCCGGCGCGGATGAAGTCGGCGCCGAGGACTTGGCTAAGCGGATCAAGGAAGGCTGGACCGATTTCGACGCTTGCATCGCGGCGCCGGACATGATGGGCCTCGTCGGCCCGCTCGGCAAAGTGCTCGGCCCGCGCGGTTTGATGCCCTCGCCGCGCGCCGGCACGGTTACTCCCGAAGTCGGCCGCACGGTGCGCGAATACAAGGCGGGCAAGGTCGAGTTTCGCACCGATGCCAGCGGCATTGTCCATTCGGTCGTGGGCAAGATCAGCTTTGATGCGCAGAAGCTGGTCGAGAACATTAAAGCTTTCATGCACCTGATTGAAACCTTGAAACCGCACACCGTCAAAGGCCAGTATTTGAAGGGGATCGCGCTGAGCGCGACGATGAGCCCTGGCTTGCGCATCGCCGGCTGATGCGGCGCAGTCTCGTGATAGTCCTGTTTTTGCCCTCCCAGTTTTCGGTCTTGAATTCACGCAGAAGTCGGTTATGAGCAAATTTCTCAAAGAACAAATCACGAGCCATCTTCGCAAGCGGCTGGCCGGGGTCAACGACGCCTTGTTGGTCAACATGGTCGGCCTCGACTCGGGCAATACGTCCAAATTGCGGAACGAGTTGGCGAAGAAGAACATCCACGTCATGGTCGTCAAAAACAGCATGGCCCGCCGCGCGACCGAAGGCACGCCTCTGGCGAACGCCTTTGAAGACGGCCCCGCCGGTTCGCTGGCGCTGCTGTGGGGCGGCGAAGACATTGTTTCGCTGGCCAAAGAGGTCGTGCGCATCACCGAAGCCAAGGAGTACGCCAAGTTTGAAGCCAAGGGCGGCGTGCTCGACGGCCAAAAGCTGTCGTCGAACGAGGCCAAGGATGTCGCCAAGTGGCCCACTCGCCAAGAACAGCTCAGCTTGCTGCTGGGCCAAGTCTTGTCGCCGGGGGCAACCTTGTCGGGTCAATTGCTAGGGGGCGGCGGCACGCTGCTCAGCCAACTCAAAACCCGCATCGAGGATTTGGAGAAAGCGGCGCCCGCTGAACCGGCCGCGGCCGAGCCGGCTGCCTCAGAACCAGCTGCCTCAGAACCAGCTGCCTCAGAACCAGCGGCGCAAGCTCCCCCCGAGGCCCCCGCCGGTTAAAGGGACCGGCGGCGTGCCACGAGTACTTTCGATTCCTGTGTTACCAGCCGGACTTGTCCGGTGATGAAATAGCTCGCTAACAGTCGATTTTCAAAACAAACCGTTTAGCCCCTGCGTCGCGGCTCTGCCGCGGACGCCATTGAGAAAGGAAGTTGGATCGCGATGTCAACTGCTGAAGCTACCCGTGAATTCTCCGCCGGCGCCAAGGACCTCGGAGAAAAGATTGTCAAGCTGACCCTCAAGGAAGCGAAGGAACTGAGCGATTACTTGGAAGAAGTCCACGGCATTAAGGCCGCGGCGGGCGGAGCCATGATGATGGCTCCGGCGGCAGGGGCGGGGGGCGGCGCGGCTGCTCCGGCTGCCGAAAAGACCGAGTTCGACGTCGTCCTCGAGAGCTTCGGCGAAAACAAAATCGCCGTGATCAAGGTCGTTCGCGCCGCGACCGGCCTGGGTCTGAAGGAAGCGAAGGACTTGGTCGAAGGGGTTCCGAGCAAGGTCAAGGAAGGCATCTCGAAAGAAGACGCCGAAAAACTGAAGAAGGAATTGGAAGGATCCGGCGCCAAAGTCGCGATCAAGTAGCGCGCCGGCGCCGGAGCAACCGTGCGGCGGAGCAGGCTTGCCTGCGCCGCGCGGCGGCTCGTGGCCGTTGGCTGCCAGATCGATTGTCCGAGACTCCACTCCACGCACTCCTATTCCAACCCTGTTTTTTCAGCCACCTCGATTGTCAACCCGCGTGACGCCGAATTTGCGAAAACGTCCAGGGGCCAGCGTGTCCCCGGGAGGGAATCGCCGTTTCGGCTTACCGGATGGTCCCCGTTCCCGGGTTACCGGATGGTTGCTTTTCCGGCTTACGGATGGTTGCTTTTCCGGCTTACCGGATGGTTCCTGTTCCGGCGGACGTGTTGTCAGTCGAGGGGGGAAAAACAGAGCCTGCCGGGGTTCCCAATCCGGCCAGTAGACGGACCGTATTTCGTTGCATTCTCTGAATGAGTCGTCCGCGTTCGACGCAGTTCCTCATTTCGCGCTCGCCAGCCGCCCGCACGGTTGGAGAGTCGGGCTGGCGGTCCGTTTGGATTCACCGGTTTCCGTGGCGCGGTGAGGCTGCCGGCGCTGCGTTCCATTTAGTTTCTTTTTTGACAAGGAGCTCGATCCTTTATGGCGACCTCGGCCCAGCGACGTCTCCGCCCGAAGGAAACTCGGCGCTTCGGCAGCCTTCGTGAAATCCATGCGATTCCCGACCTGACCGAAATTCAAACCCGTTCTTACGATGCGTTCTTGCAGCACGAAGTGCCGCAAAACAAGCGCAAGGACCAAGGGATCGAAGGGGTCCTGCGAGAAATCTTTCCGATCGAAAGCTACGACAAGACGCTCAAGTTGGAATACGTGCGGTATGAGTTGGGCAAGCCCCGCTACGAGCCGCATGAGTGCCGCCAGTTGCGCCTGACCTATGGTCGGCCGTTTCGGGTTTGGCTGCGCTTGAACAAAGAGGAGCCGGTCGAGGAAGAAGTCTATCTTGGCGACATGCCGATCATGCTGGGCGGCGGCGAGTTCATTATCAACGGCGCCGAGCGCGTCGTCGTCAGCCAGTTGCATCGCAGCCCCGGCGTCGACTTCGTCAGCGACCAAGAAGCCACCAGCGAGCGGCGCAACTTTTCTTGCCGGATCATTCCCGAGCGCGGCAGTTGGATCGAGCTCAACGTGAGCAAAAAAGACACGCTCGTCGTGCGCATCGATCAGAGCGGCAAATTCTCGGCGATGACGTTGCTGCGGGCGATGGACCCGAAGTACAGCCATGACGCCGAGTTGCTGCGGGTGTTCTACGACACGAGCGTCGAGAAAATTGTCGACGGCCGCAGCGTCACGAAGATCGAAGGCAAGATCGCCGTCGATGACATTGTCTATCCGGCCAATAGCGAAAAAGCGGGCGAAATCATCGTCGAAGCGGGCCAAAAGATCAGCAAGAACGTCGCCGAGACGATTTGCACTTCCGGCTTGGCGACGGTCGAGGTGATGCCTGACATCAAACTTCCCTTGGTCCTCAACAGCCTCGCGGAAGACGCGACCCATAGCCATGAAGAAGCGCTGCTGAAGATTTATCAGCGGTTGCGGCCGGGCAATCCGCCGCAGTTGGAAAAGGCAAAGTCGCTGTTCCACGAAAAATTCTTCGATACCAATCGCTATCGGCTCGGCCGCGTCGGCCGCTTCCGCATCAACCGCAAGCTGGGCCTCGATACGCCCGAGACCGAAATGACCTTGCGGCCCGAAGACTTGATCAACGCCATCAAGTACGTGCTCAAGCTGTACGACGCCGATCCCTCAGTCGAGGTCGACGACATCGACCACTTGGGCAATCGCCGGCTGCGGACGATCGACGAGTTGGCCTGCGACGAATTGCGGAAGGGCTTTTTGAAGCTCCGCCGCACCGTGCAAGAGCGAATGAGCTTGAAAGACCTGGCGGACATGACGCCGCGCAGCTTGATCAATCCGAAAAGCATCTCCGCGGCGATCGAATACTTTTTCGGCCGCGGCGAACTGTCGCAAGTCGTCGACCAGACGAACCCCCTCTCGATGCTGACGCACGAGCGGCGGCTGTCGGCCCTTGGACCGGGCGGTTTGAACCGCAAGCGGGCAGGCTTCGAAGTCCGCGACGTGCACATTTCGCACTATGGCCGCATTTGCCCGATCGAGACGCCGGAAGGAACCAACATCGGTTTGATCAGCAGCCTGGGGATCTACTCCGGCGTGGATGAATACGGATTTTTGGTCACCCCTTATCGGAAGGTCCACAAGGGCAAGCTGACGGACGAAGTCCTCTGGCTGCGCGCCGACCAGGAGTCGGAGGCCTATCTGGCGCCGGCGGACGCGCCGGTCGTGAACGGCCACTTGCAAGGCGAAAACATCATTGCCCGCTATCGCGCCGACTTTACGTTGGTGCCGGCGGACAAGATTCAGTACATCGACGTGGCTCCGAGCCAGATGGTCGGCGTTTCGGCCGGTTTGATTCCGTTCTTGGAGCACGACGACGCCAACCGCGCGCTGATGGGTTCCAACATGCAACGGCAAGCCGTTCCGCTGCTGATCACCGAGCCGCCCATCGTGGCGACCGGCATGGAGCGCGACGTCGCGCGCAACTCCGGACTGATCATCCGCGCCAGCCGCAAGGGAACGGTGACCTATGTCGATGCCGACCGAATCGAGGTCGGGTCCGATGTATACCGGCTGCGCAAATTCACCGGCTTGAACGAGCGAACCTGCCAGAACCAAAAGCCGAACGTGACCCTCGGTCAAAAGGTCGAAAAGGGAGACGTGCTGGCCGACGGGGCCGCGACCTACAAGGGCGAGCTGGCCCTGGGTCGCAACGTAATGGTCGGATTCATGGCCTGGGACGGGTTTAACTTCGAGGATGCGATCATCATCAGCGAAGAACTCGTGCAGGACGACACCTACACTTCGATCCACATCGAAGAATTCGATATCGAAATCCGCGAGACCAAGCTCGGCCGCGAGGAGTTTACCCGCGACATTCCCAATGTCAGCGAGAAGGCCCTTCGCAATCTGGACGAAAGCGGCATCGTCCGCGTGGGCACCTTTGTCCGCCCGGGCGATATCCTTGTCGGCAAGGTCTCGCCCAAGAGCAAGACCGAATTGACCCCGGAAGAAAAGCTGCTGCACGCGATTTTCGGCCGTGCCGGCGAAGACGTGAAGAACGACTCGCTCGAGGTTCCTTCGGGCATCGAAGGGATCGTGATCGACACGCAGAAATTCTCGCGGCGGATGAGCTTGACCGAGGAAGAGCGCCGCCAATTCGAGAAAGAATTGACGGAGGCCGAAACGACCGGCAATGCGCGGATCGCGGAAACGTTCGGCGCGATGATTGCCGAAATGGAAGGGGTCCTGCAACGCCCGATCACCGACGAAGAAGGCAATAACGTCGTCCGCGATCAAGAGCACAAGTACGTGGTCGAGCAAGCCGCTCGCTTCAATCTCGAAAAGATCGACATCCGCAGCCCGCAGCGCAAGGCGGACGTTGAAAAGCTCTACAAGCAACATTGGCCAAGTGTCGAGCAAGCCATTGACGACCGTGACCGCAAGCTGAACTCGATGAAGCGCGGCGACGAATTGCGCAGCGGCGTGCTGCAAATGGTCAAGGTTTACATCTCCGCCAAACGGGTGATCTCCGTCGGCGATAAAATGGCCGGCCGCCACGGCAACAAGGGGGTCATTTCCAAGGTCCTCCCGCGCGAGGACATGCCGTTCTTGCCCGATGGAACCCCCTTACAAATCCTCCTCAATCCACTGGGCGTTCCGAGCCGGATGAACGTGGGTCAGATTTTGGAGACCCACCTTGGTTGGGCCGGGGCGTTGCTGGGCTTCCAAGCCTTGACACCGGTCTTCGATGGCGCCTCGGAAGAGTCGATCAACGAGGCGCTGGGGCAGGCTGGCTTGCCCAAGCACGGTAAAATTCGGTTGCACGACGGGCGGACGGGCGAACTCATGGAGCAAGAGACGACGGTCGGCTACATCTACATGCTGAAGCTGCACCACTTGGTCGACGACAAGGTCCATGCGCGTTCGACCGGCCCTTACTCGCTGATCACGCAGCAGCCGCTCGGCGGCAAGGCGCGATTTGGCGGTCAGCGCTTCGGCGAAATGGAAGTCTGGGCCCTCGAGGCCTATGGCGCCGCCTATATTTTGCAGGAGTTGTTGACCGTTAAGAGCGACGACGTCGAAGGCCGCACGAAGATCTACGAATCGATGGTGAAGGGCGAAAACACGCTCGAGGCAGGGACTCCCGCCAGCTTCGACGTGTTGACCAATGAAATCCGCGGATTGGCTTTGAACATGCAATTGGAGAAACGCCGCGTCTGATGGCGGTGGCCATCGGCGTGAAGAATGTGGAAGGCGAGCCCGGCGGCCCGCTTTCTGAAGTATTGCGTACCCCCAACGGCGCTTTGACAAAAGGAATTTCCCGTGAGCACCGGTGAAACGACTTACGATCGCATTAATGACTATTCGTCCGTCAAGATCAGCTTGGCTCGGCCGCACGACATCCGCAGTTGGTCGTTCGGCGAGGTCAAGAAGCCCGAGACGATCAATTACCGCACCTATCGGCCGGAAAAAGACGGCTTGTTTTGCGAGCGCATTTTCGGACCCGAAAAGGATTGGGAGTGCGCCTGCGGCAAGTACCGCGGCATGAAGTATAAGGGGATGATCTGCGATCGTTGCGGCGTCAAAGTCACCCATAGCCGGGTCCGCCGCAAACGGATGGGCCATATCGAACTGGCCGCCCCCGTCGTTCATATCTGGTTCTTCAAGGCGATGCCCAGCCGGTTGGGCAATCTGCTCGACATGAAAACCAGCAGCTTGGAAAAGGTGATCTACTTCCAAGATTACGTGGTGACCAAGCCGGGGGACACGCCGCTCAAGAAGCAGCAGCTCCTCACCGAAGAAGAATATCGCAAAGCCCGCGAAGAGCTCGGCGAAGGGACGTTCGAAGCCGAAATGGGGGCCGAAGCGGTCCGCAAGCTCTTGGCCGAACTCGATTTGGTGACCCTCTCGAAGGATCTCCGCGTCGAACTGGCCGAGACCAACTCGAAGCAGAAGAAAAAAGACCTGATCAATCGGCTCAAGATCGTCGAGAGCATTCGCGACAGCGACAACAAGCCCGAGTGGATGGTCTTGGACGTGATTCCGGTCATTCCGCCGGACCTGCGGCCGTTGGTCTTGCTTGATTCGGGCAATTTCGCCACGAGCGACTTGAACGACTTGTATCGCCGGATCATCAATCGGAACAACCGCTTGAAGAAGCTGGTCGATTTGAACGCCCCCGAGGTGATCATCCGTAATGAAAAGCGGATGTTGCAACAATCGGTCGACGCGCTGTTCGACAACAACCGCTGCAAGCGGCCGGTGCTCGGCTCGAGCAACCGCCCCTTGAAGTCGCTGACCGACATGATCAAGGGCAAGCAGGGCCGCTTCCGCGAAAACCTGCTGGGCAAGCGCGTCGATTATTCCGCCCGCTCGGTCATTGTGGTCGGGCCGACATTGCGGCTGCACCAGTGTGGGCTGCCGAAGAAGATCGCGCTGGAGCTCTTCCAGCCGTTCATCATTCGCCGCCTCCGCGAGTTGGGCCATGCCGACACGATCAAAAGCGCGAAGAAAATGCTCGAGCGCAAAGACGAGCAGGTCTGGGACATTCTCGAAGAGGTGATTCGCAACCATCCGGTGTTGCTGAATCGCGCTCCGACGCTGCACCGGATGGGCATCCAGGCCTTTGAGCCGGTGCTGGTCGAAGGCAACGCGATCAAGCTGCATCCGCTCGTGTGCAAGGGCTTCAACGCCGACTTTGACGGCGATCAGATGGCGGTTCACTTGCCGCTCTCGATCGAGGCCCAGGTCGAAGCCCACACGCTGATGATGTCGACGAACAACATCTTTAGCCCGGCCAATGGCCACCCGATTATCAGCCCGTCGCAGGACGTGGTGATGGGTTGCTATTACTTGACGATGTCGCTGCCAGGGCAAGCGGGCGAAGGGATGATTTTCTCGTCGATGCACGAGGTGCAGTTGGCCTATTCGCTAGGCAAGGTCGCGACCCACGCGCGGATCAAGGTGCGGCTGCCGGCGGGCCGCCGCCTCAAGTCCGAAGGCGAAGTGGAGAACAAGCCGGGCGCGATCATCGACACCACGGTCGGCCGCGTGATTTTCAATTCCGTCCTGCCGGAAAAGATGTTGTTTTACAACATCCCGATGCGTTCGAGCGAGTTGGCGAAGGTGATTTCCGATTGCTACGCACTGCTGGGCCGCCGCGCGACGATCGACTTGCTCGACGACATGAATCGCGTCGGCTTCCGCCAGAGCACACTGAGCGGTCTGTCGTTCGCCACGGACGATCTGATCACCCCCTCCAGCAAGCACCGCATCATTGGCGATGCCGAAAAGGAAGTCTTCAAGCGGAACAAGCTCTATCAGCGCGGAATCATCACCGACCTCGAGCGCTACAACCAGGTGCTTGACGTGTGGACCCATGCGCGCGAGCAAATCACCAAGGAAATGATGACCGCGCTCGAAAGCGACACCCGCTACTCGGGCTATGTCAATCCGATCTATCTGATGGCCCACTCCGGCGCCCGCGGCGGCGTCGAGCAAATTCGGCAGTTGGCCGGGATGCGCGGATTGATGGCCAAGCCGTCCGGCAAGATCATCGAGACGCCCATCAAGGCGAACTTCCGCGAGGGGCTGACGGTGCTCGAGTATTTCAGCTCGACCCACGGCGCCCGCAAAGGCTTGGCCGACACCGCACTCAAGACGGCCGACTCGGGCTACTTGACGCGCAAGCTGGCCGACGTGGCCCAGAACGTCGTGATCACGCAGCACGATTGCGGGACCACCCAAGGGATCACGAAAGGGGTCATCTATCGCGGCGAAAAGGTCGAGGTTAGCCTCGCCGATTCGATTCGCGGCCGCGTCAGCCGGATCAACATTGTCAACCCGATCACGGACGAGGTGGTCGTCCGCGAAAGCGAAATGATCTCTCGCGCCACGGCTCGCCGTATCGAGGAGATGGGCTTGGAAAAGATCCAAGTCCGCAGCCCGATGACGTGCGACGCTCCGCTGGGAATCTGCCGCTGCTGCTACGGGATGGATCTCTCGACTGGCAATCAGGTGGAAGAGGGAATGGCCGTCGGCATCATCGGCGCGCAAAGCATCGGCGAGCCGGGCACCCAGCTCACGATGCGGACGTTCCACATCGGCGGAACGGGCCAGCGCACGATCGAAGATAAGGAAATCAAAGCCAAGAAGGGGGGCATTGTTCAGTTCACCCGGCTGAAGGTCGTCCGCAATGACCAAGGCGCGCAGGTCGTGCTGACCCGCAACGGCGAAATCACGATTCTCGATCCGAAGGGGCGCGAACTGGAAAAGTTTGCCGTTCCCGCCGGCGCGATCCTGGGCGTGGAAGAGAATCAAGAATGCAAGCCGGGGCAGATGCTCTGCGAATGGGATCCGCACAGCATCCCGATTTTGGCGGAAGTCGGCGGCAAGGTCCGGTATGAAGACGTGATCGAGGGCGAAACGGTCCGTTTCGAGAAGGACGCCAGCGGCAACGTCCGCCGCACGATCATGGAGCACAAAGGCGACATGCATCCGCAGATCGTGCTCGAGGACCCCAGCGGCAAAATCCTCGACTTCTACTATATGCCAGAAAAGGCGAACATCGAAGCGAACGAAGGCGATCAAATCTCCGCCGGCACGCTGCTCGCCAAGACGCCGCGCGAAGTGGCCGGCACCCAGGACATCACCGGGGGTCTGCCGCGCGTGACCGAAATTTTTGAGGCCCGCAAGCCCAAAGACCCGGCGATCATCGCCGAGATCGATGGCGTCGTCGAACTCCTCAGCGAAAAGCGCCGCGGCAAGCGGACGATCATCGTCAAGAGCGAGTCCGGCATCGAACGCGAACATCTCGTCTCGCACGGCAAGCACTTGCGGGTTCATGCGGGCGACTATGTGCGGGCCGGCGAAGCCCTCGTCGATGGGCCGCTCGTGCCGCACGACATCCTCCGCATCTCCGGCGAAGAAGCGGTCCAGCAGTATCTCGTTCGTGAGATTCAAAACGTCTACCGCAGCCAGCGCGTCGACATCGACGACAAGCATATCGAGATCATCGTGGCCCAGATGCTCCGCAAGGTCCGCATCGAAAGCGTCGGCGATACCGGCTTGCTGCCTGGCTCGATCATGGACAAGTTCGAATTCCGCGCGGTCAACCAGAGCTTGGCCGGCTGCTTGAAGATTTCGGACAAGGGTGACAGCGAATTCGCGGTAGGGACGATTGTGCCGAAGGACGCCCTCGAACAGGCCAACGCCCAAATCGAAGCCCTCGGCGGTACGCCCGCCAAGGGAGTCAAGCCGAAAAACGCGACCGCCAGCACCCAATTGCTGGGGATCACCAAAGCCGCCGTCCAAAGCAGCAGCTTCATTTCCGCCGCCAGCTTCCAAGAGACCACCAAGGTGCTCACGGAAGCGGCTCTCGCGGGCAAGGTCGATAACCTCGTCGGTCTGAAGGAAAACGTGATTCTCGGCCACTTGATCCCTGCCGGAACGGGTTTCAAAACCTTCCAAGAATCCGAGGTCCGGATTCGGCGCGAGGCGCTCGAAGCCTTGGCGGCGGAAAAGGATCGCGTTTTGGAACGGCACTTCCCCTTGTTGGAATCGGCCGCCGGCGATGGCGACAACGGCACGAAGCCGCCCGTGCAGCCCGCTCCCGACAACCTCGAAAGCTTGCTCGGCGAAAATCCAGCCGAAGAATGAACCGCGCGTGCCGCGGGGCTCCGCGCCCGCGGCGCGCCCCGCTGGTCCGCGCGCCTCCATCACGGTTCTGCGCGATGACCCGGTTGCAGGCCGCCTAGCTCTGCGCTGGTCGTAGGGTGGGAAAAGCACGGCGTTCCGCCGTGCGCGGGCCCACCACGCCGCAGCGCCATCTCGAAGGATCGTCGGCGTTGCCTCGACGATACCAAACCAGCTCGCTCCGCTCGGACGGATTGCTGTTTCGCGTTGCGCTGGTCGTAGGGCGGGACAAGCACGGCGTTCCGCCGTGCGCGGGCCCACCACGCCGCAGCGCCATCTCGTCTGCGCGCCGGCGCCGCCATTCTTGGCCGAGCTCCGCTCACCGCGCCACCTGCGCGTCCTGCCACAATTCGAAAACTCGAATGCTCAAAAACATCAATTGCCAGATCAACGGCGCCGGAGCGCGATTCTTTTATGCTGCCCGTTTGCTAAGATGAAATTCCTATCGAACGTACCGGACCCTTCTCGCGGAGAATTCAAACATGGCGATTTGCGGGCTCATCCTCGCGTTGGCGTTGGCGGAACCGGCGGCTCCGGCGTACACGGTCAAATTGACCAACCCGGCGGAGGATCGGGTCGATACGGCCATTACGGCCGACTCCGTCACCTTCACGGTTAAAAGCCATAGCGGCATCGGTACCGGCAGCATCGCCTTGGCGCAAGGCCTGTGGCCCAAAAAGGTCGTCCTCCGGTTCGACAACTTTCCTGCCTTGGAAGGCTTCTATGTCGACAATGGCCGCGTTCGCTTGGACGGCGGACTTGGCTTTGGCGCGGCCTCGAGGGACTCCTATTTTGACCAGGGGGGCAAGCAGGGCGCAAAGCCGGTGCAAGCGGTTTATCACCTCAAAATGCGGCGCGTCAAGCAGCCGCCATGCATCGAAGTCGAGCTTCCGGCGAACCTCTTGCCTGCCGTCGACAAGCCACTTTCCCTTCAGTGGATCGACGCCTATCGTTGAACGGTTTTTTCGCGATTCCTTTTCGTAAACCGCTGGCAACGAAACGGCCGCCGGCAGAGTATAATGCCGCTAGGCAGATCCCGGTGCGGTCCATTCCTTCCCTGTTTGTTCCTGGCATTTTTGGCGAGCGGTCGACGGTCGTGGATACTTCGCATCGATCTCTATTTCGCAGTTCTGCCTTGCGCAGCGGGCTCGTCGCCCAAGAAACGCTCGACGAGGCGCTGGCGCTGCTCGAACCGCTGCCGGGCGAAGATCTCGCCGACGGCCAAGTAGCTGCGAAGCTCGTCGAGATGGGCTGTCTCAATCAGTGGCAGGCCGAGCAACTCCTCGTGGGCCGCACCAAGTTCACGCTCAAAGACTATCACATTATCGACTCGATCGGCCAAGGCGGGATGGGGCAGGTCTTCAAAGCCGAGCATCCGATCATGGGTCGGATCGTGGCGATCAAGGTCTTGCCTCACGACAAGTGCACGCCTGAGGCGATCAATAGCTTCATGCGCGAGATTCGCGCGCAAGCCCAGCTCGATCATGAAAACTTGGTGCGGGCCTTCGACGCCGGCCGCGAAGGAGTCGTTCATTACCTCGTGACCGAGTTCGTCCCCGGCGCCGATTTGCGCCGCTGCGTTCGCAAGAACGGCCCGCTCACGATGGCGCAGGCGGCCACCGTCATCTCGCAAGCGGCCCGCGGCTTGTTGCATGCGCATCAGCGCGGGCTGATTCATCGCGACGTGAAGCCGGGCAATCTGCTGGTCACGCCGGAGGGGCGGACGAAGGTTTCCGACTTGGGATTGGTCGCGTCGCTGTTTGGCGACGACGATCCGCGGGCCGGCAAGGTCGTCGGCACGGCGGACTATCTTTCGCCCGAGCAAATTCTGACGCCGCACACGATCACGCCGGTGAGCGATGTCTACTCGCTCGGCTGCACGCTGTATTACGCGGTGACTGCCAAAGTGCCCTTTCCGGGCGGGACGACGCGCGACAAGGTGCGCCGGCACATTGATCTGGAAGCGATACCGCTCAATCCGCGGCGGTTCAATGCGAGCTTGGCCGATGAGTTCATCGAGGTCATCGCGGCGATGATGGAGAAGGACGCGCGCCGCCGCCTGCAAACCATGGACGAAGTGATTTTGCAACTTGCTCCTTGGGCCGTGGAGCGGGTGGAAGGCTCGATGACGGCGCCGACGGCCGAACCGCCGCTGTCCTTTATTCCGACTCCCAAGGCCGAACCGCCGCTGCTCAAGGACACGGAGCCGGCATTCGTCGACGTGGGCTATCACGATCCGTGGTATCAGGACAGCCCGAGCCAGACCTCGCAAACGTCGCAAGGGACCGATCCGTTTGCCTCGGCCGATTATGAAACCATGCCACAATTCAGCCGGCGGCGGATTCCGATGCCGGCGGAGCGGCTGTTCTCGAAGCCGCTCACCATTTTGATGAGCATTGCGATCGCGCTGATGGCCGCGCTCTTGGCGGCAATTCTGTTTTCGCTCTACTATCGCCCCTAAGCGCGGCGCCCCGCCATTCGCAGCCTGCCGCAACGCACGCGGATAGGTCACGTTCATCCGATACAAGCCAACCTGCCGCCGCAGATGGGTGAATAACGCACTTGGCGCGATTAGGCAAAATACTGCGAGTCCCTTGTGTTTTTTACACGAGGCGTCAAAATGCAGCTGCGCTCGAATGCTTTCGCTGAACCCTGACGTTTGACTGTGCGAATGGTAGAGTTTATATGAAGGAGTCAGTTATATGAACCCGAATAGCATTGCAATCAAGTTAATGCTAGACGAACTGGGTATCCCTGAGACGATAGCCACGGTCGACGATCGCAAGCGCGTTCAGAAGGCCGTCTATCTTGGCCAGCGTGCGGGAATGAATCTCGGCTACCGGTTCGGGT
Source organism: Pirellulales bacterium (assembly GCA_035656655.1). Classification (GTDB taxonomy): domain Bacteria; phylum Planctomycetota; class Planctomycetia; order Pirellulales; family DASRSE01; genus DASRSE01. The sequence continues at coordinate 38 of DASRSE010000077.1, read as the reverse complement.
GGTATGTCCGGGGGCCGTACTCTTCTGCTCTCGCCGAC
>DASRSE010000076.1:0-9283 GCA_035656655.1 Pirellulales bacterium | reverse complement strand
CGTCTGGCTTTGAACATTTTGCAGCGCGACACTTCGTTAAAGGGAAGTCTCCGCAGCAAACGCAAGCGATGCGGCTGGTGCGAACGCACCTTTGAACAACTCCTGGCCGGTTTTGCCGAGAATTAACACTCGATTGCCCTGTATGCAAATGGTCCGGAAGCAAAACGAGCGCCATCAGGCAAAAAGGATGATCGCGGCGAATTGTTTCGATGGCTAAACGCAAACAGCGCCTGGCCAATGTGGTCGTGAGGATGGTTCGTCGCCGATACGTAACACAGGTAAAAAAGTAAGTTCCCCCCGGAACGAAATTTCGCCGGTATGCCGACATCGCCTGCCTCCGGGTGCTGCTTCAATCACGAACTGCCACGCGCGATCGGCCATCCAATGAGGCGGCCTGCGGAATCGACGATTTTCCATCCTCGGCAGTGGACAAGTTTTTCAATTGTTCAAATGCGTGATTCGCTTACCGGCCACGCGTTCCGCTGGTGGGCCTGCATTCGCTGCGCGAATTGGTCCCACCCTACACCGGGTCGCGCGTCGGAGCAAGATTCGCTTTCGCGGCGAACGTAGGGTGGGACAAACACGGCGCAGCCGTGTGCGGGCCCACCAGCGTTTGGGGCAGCCGGCAAGTTGATTTGGCGATGCGCTGGCTGGCGCGGGGATTCGCCGGCTCGCCGGTTTACGCGAGGCTTTTCCGCTCGCATGTTTTGGCCACGTCTTTCGCTGGTGGGCCTGCGTTCGCTGCGCGAATTGGTCCCACCCTACACCGGGTCGCGCGTCGGAGCAAGATTCGTTGTCACTGCAAAACGTAGGGTGGGACAAACACGGCGCAGCCGTGTGCGGGCCCACCAGCGTTTGGGGTGGCTGGCAAGTGGATTTGGCGGCGCGCTGGCTGGCGCGGGGATTCGCCGGTTCGCTGATCTGCGATAGGCTTCTCCGCCCGCATTTTTTGGCCACGTCTTCCGCTGGTGGGCCTGCATTCGCTGCGCGAATTGGTCCCACCCTACAGCGCATTTGCTGCGCGAATGAGCCGGACCCTTTCGGGATGAGGTCTTCGACTATTCGAGCGGTCGATGGGACGCGGGACGCGTACGACGCCTAGGCCGGCGCGGGGGCGGCGCTGGATTCGGCCAAGATGCGAGTGGCGGCGGTGACGCCGGAGCCGAGCTCGACCGGAAAACCGAGTTCATCCAGCACGAGTTCGATCGCCGTCAACGTGCCGATGATATCGAGCTCGTCGATAATGCCCATGTGGGCAACGCGGAAAATCTTCCCTTTGATGTGTCCTTGACCGCCGGCGACTTTGATCCCAAAGCGGCTCTCGAGCCGTTTCAAAAACGCGGAGCCATTGACCGATTCCGGAATCTTGACGGCCGTCAAGCCATCCGCCGGCCGCGCCGCGAAGACCTCCAGCCCGATCGCTTCCATCCCGGCTCGGGTAACGCGGCTGAGGACTTTCGCCTTGGCGAAGATATTCTCGATTCCCTCGGCGCGAATCAGCTTGAGATTCTCGGCCAGGGCCGCAACCAACGTATGGGCCGGCGTCCAAGGCGTATCGGGCCCGTCTTTCACTTTCTTGCGAGCGACCTTCAGATCGAAATAAAACGCCTGGGCTTGGACCTTGTCGATTTGCTTCCACGCGCGTTCGCTGACCGACAAAAACGCGAGCCCCGGCGGCAGCATGAGCGCCTTCTGCGAACCGACGACCAGAATGTCAATGCCCCAAGCGTCCGTGCGACACTCCATCACCCCGGCCCCGCTGATCCCGTCAACGACGAACAGCGCATTGGTCGGGGCGACCACTTGGCCGATGGCTTGCACGTCGTGTCCGACGCCGGTGCTGCTCTCCATGAGCGTGCCGAAGACGGCGACCGCGTCGGGATGTTGCTTTAACAATGCAGCAACGTCTGATGCTTCGACGGGCTGACCCCATTCGACCTTGTGCTCGATGACTTCGATGCCGAAGGCTTTGCAGATTTTTGCCCACCGTTCGGCAAAGTTGCCGGCGTTGAGGACGATCGCCTTGCCGCCGCGCGGAACCGTGTTGACGACGGCCGCTTCCATCGCGCCGGTGCCGGAGCTCGTCAGCAGAATGACATCGTTTTTCGTTTGAAAAACGTACTTCAGCCCGTCCAAAGCCTCGGCCAGCGTTTTGACAAATTCGGGAGTGCGATGATGCGTGACCTGCTTGGCCAACGTGAGCAAAGCTTCCTCCGGCACTTGCGTCGGTCCCGGCGTCATAAGGCGTTTCTTAGGCATGATGCTCCTCGAATCTGCGACAGCAATAGTGATCTGCGAAGCGACCTATTTTATCGCCTCGACCAATTCTTGGCGATGGGTCAAGGCTGCCTCCGCCGGGCAAAATCGGGGCCGATGGTCGGCGAGCGGGCTCGGCTTCGCTCTGGCCCGTCGCTCGGCCGCCACTCCGCTCAGGGCGAAATATCGCGATCGAGTCCTTCAAAGAGCGCCGATCCGATCCGCACCAAGGTCGCACCTTCAGCGACCGCCTCGACAAAGTCGCCGCTCATGCCCATCGAAAGTTCTTTCCAGTCGCTGAGCTCCGGCGCGGCCGCGCGGAGCCGATCGCGGCAGCCACGCAGTTGCGCAAAATCGCGCCGCGCCTGAACCGAGCCGCCCGCGCGCGATGCCATCCCCATCAGGCCGCAAATCTGAATTCGCTTTAGCTCAGCTAGCTGCGGCAAAGCCGCTTCGAGCTCGTCGGCCGTAAAGCCATGCTTGGCCGGATCGGCCGAAATCTTGACCTCCAGCAACAGCCGCAGAGGGGCATGGAGCGCGGCAGCCGCCTGATCGATCGCCTGCAGCAGCCGCACGCTGTCGCCGGAATGCAACAACTGGACGTGCGGGATCGTGCGTTCGATTTTGTTGCGCTGTAAATGGCCGATAAAGTGCCAACGGATGCGCGGATCGTGGAGGGCCGCGACCCGCTCCCAAAAATCTTGCGGCCGACTTTCCGCCAGATCAAGACAACCCGCCGCGACGAGCGCCTCGACATCGGCCAGCGGGGCGTATTTCGTCGCCGCAACCAGCCGCACCTCCTCCGCGGCCCGGCCGCCGGCCTGCGCCGCTGCGCCGATCTGCTCGCGTACGCGAGCCAGATTCTCCGCCAAGCGGCGCCTTCGTTCAGGGTCCAACATGCGCGGCATCCCGGGGTTGCGCTACCGGAAAGTGTCTATTCGACCTCAACCAGCGCCTGAACTTCGCCCTTGGTCGTAAAGCGGCCGACCAGCGATTCGCTGGCGAGGTTGTGGCCCAACAACGTGCGATTGCTCGGCTGCTGAAACGAACGATAGACGAGCCACTGTTCCGTTCCGACTTGCACGCGAAAGCCGACCGCGCGATCGCGGCTTTCGACTTCGCGCAACTGGGCAACCGTCAATTGCCGCCAGGTGCACGGCTGCCGATTCCGTTTGGGATTCAAATCGAACCAGAGCGGGGCGAACAGCGTTTGGCCAACGGCCTCTTGCCGCAGTTGGAGACCCGTCTCGGTTTGGCACAGCGCGCCGCTGCGCGGATCGCTCCGCCACTCGGCCAAGGCCAAGGGAAGAACGAGCAGCCGGCTGCGTTTTGTCTTCAGAATGCCCTCGCGCGTTTCCGCCGCCGGCTCAAAATGCACGCCGGCGGCCAATGGCAAGCGGCTGCAATAATTGATTTCCGCCGCCGCCGGACCGATCACCGCATCGGCCAAATAGAGAAACTCGTCTTGCCGCGCGAGGAGCATCTTGCGCTGCGCCTTCCATCCGCCCGCCAAGGGGATTTCGAGTTCCAGATAGTCGACCGCGGGATCGGAAAACCAACAGACTTCTTCCCACTCTCCATCCGGCATGGCGGCTTGGCCATTGAGACGGACCTGGAGATCCCAATCGCCGCTCCAAACGAGCTCATCTGCTTGATGTAGTTCCAACTGAACGCGCTGATGAGGATAGAGAACGCCTAACCGATGCGAATCTTTGGTCCAGGCGGAGCGGAGGATCGCCGATTGGGCCCACTCTGAAGTGACGCCGGCCAACCCCAACGGCTTCTCCGCGGAGGACGTTCGCGCGGCGGCGCGCGCCGTTCGCCGGCGTGTCTGTTTCCAAAGCTTGCGCAGTTTGCGATCGTCGCAAAGACGCACCGCGGCGCGGAGCAATTTGGGATCGAGCCGGTCGGCGCCGACAAACAAGGGTTGGCCGTCAGGACGCGCCGCTCGCAGCGTTTCTTGAATCAGGTGGCGAAACTGCGCTTCCGATGCCGCATTCCAGGTCGCGTCGGCCGAGCCGCCGATCGCTCGCGCGCGAATCCAGCAACGGAGCAGGGGGACGTAGTTAGCCCACTCCTTGGCGTGCAACACGCCTTCGCCGTCGAGCAACTCTTCCATCCCTTGTGCGAGCGCGGCGCGAGCCGGTTCGTGGAGCTGCCGACAGGCATTCAATTCGGGAAAGAGGATCGCGAGCGTGAGCGGCAGTTCGCCGCGCAACAGTTGGCCCGGCAAGCTCGCGCATTCGACCCTTTCGCGCTCCGCGTCATCGACGACCTGGATCGTCTCGCGCAGCAGGTCCCACCACAGCTCCGGTTCGAGCGAGCGGCTGAGCTTCGGCAGGTGGTGCGCCATATTGATCCAATGCTGCGCCGCCTCGACCGAGAGCCGGTCGGAAAGATAGCCGTTGCGCAACGCGGCCTGTTCGGCGGACTCGGCCGGCTCGGCGCCATGGAGCGCCGCCGGCCCGGCCCAAGTCGCCGAGCCTTGTTGTGTAGCGGTCTGGAATAGCTGGCGGTGCGATTTCGGCCGGCGCCGCTTTTTGAGGTGCGCGGTCCAAGCGGCCCAGAGCGCCTGTTCGTTTCCGGAGCGCAACGCGCGGAGCACTTTTTTCGGGCTGTCGGCGTGCCACGCGAGCAAGCTGACCGGCGAGAGGCGTTCGCGAGCGGCTGCGTGTGCTTCCACCGCTTGAAGCGGGCTAACCATGACCAAAGAACCTCAACGGGGCTCGGCGGAGCGGCCACGAACGAGGCGGCCGCAATCGCGGGATGACGGAGTGCCGTGGCGGAGCCAAGCTGATTGCATCCGCCGGGGCGAGCCGGGTATCATAGCAGGAGCGGGGCGTCTTTTCTGCGCCCCCGGCGGCTTCGCCTTGTTACGCTCTGTTTTCATTCTCCAAGAGGGAGTTCGCCATGCGACGAATCATCATACCCATGCTAGGAATGGGCCTCTGCTTAGGCGCGTTTCTCGCCGCGGCTCGCTCGGCGCCGCCGGTCAAGGAAATCAAGCTGAACCATGACGATCTGAAGCAGTTAGTGCCGGAATACAAAGTTTGGGTCGATGCCAAGCAAAAGTTCGTGGTCATGCAAGGCGAGGTCTGTCTCACAAAGGGCTTTTTGGAGATGTTTTGTTGCCCCAAAGGGACCAAAGAGCACGAATCGATCGTCAGCGTGAAGACCGAAGCGAAAATCGTGCACGCCGCGTTGCTCGCGGTCGGGGCAGTCTCCGGCACGACCGTCCAGTTTCGGCCAGAATACAAATCGGCCACGGGACAAGTCATCGAGGTTTATGTGCTGTGGAACGACAAGGACGGCGCGCCGAAACAGACGTTGGCCCAGAATTGGATTCGCGATGTCAAAACCAACAAGGCCATGAGTGTTCCTTGGGTGTTTGCCGGGAGCGGGTTCTGGGAAGACGACGATGGCAAGAAGCACTATCGAGCCGAGTCGGGAGACTTTATCTGCGTATCCAATTTTCCGGGCGCGATGATGGACTTGCCCATTCAAAGCACCGATCAAAACAACGAATTGAACTTTGAAGCCTTTACCGAACGGATTCCGCCAAAAGGAACCGAGGTCAAGATCGTGCTGGTTCCCAAGCTAACCGCGGACAAAAAGCCGGTCATGGAGCCGGCCAGCGCCGCCCAGCCCGCAACGGACAAAACGGACGCAACCAAACCGCCTGCCTCGAAAGCAACCGCTGCGCCAGATTCAGTCAAGCCGGATGCAAGCAAGCCGAAGGCCGACAAATAACGCGCGGCGCGGCCGCGAAAGACGTGATTCTAATCCCACCCTTTTTTTGAGACGGAGTTTCAGGCGATGCAGATGTTCTCGCGCGCGGCGGCTCTGTTGGCGATGCTTGCTTTAACCCAGTTGAGCATGGCGCCAACGGCCCAGGCCGCCAAGAAAAAAACCGATGTGAAAGTCAGCGGCCAAATCACCGAGGTCGGCAAGGACGACCATTCGATCACCGTCTCCTCGGGGAAGAACGGCCCCAAGAAGGAGTTGAAGCTCAACGACAAGACCCTGATTGACTACGTCGGGATCGACAATCAGGACGAAAAGAAGTTGCAAAAAGGCTATTTCGTCATCGCGATCATGGGCGATAACAATGTTGTCGCTTCGCTGAGCGTGAAGAAAACGGCCTTTAGCGGCAAGAAATAAGCCCGCAGCGTGCCGGACGGCGGGTCCGCACAGGCCGGCGCGCGATGCGATGCTCATCGCGCGATGTTTACTGCGCAATGCCTATCGCGCGATGTTTACTGCGCAATGCCTATCGCGCGATGCTTCGTAGACCGGCGCGGCGGGCGTTCCGTGCTCCGTTATCTGGCTGAACGATCCGACGCGAGCCGATGCTCGCCGAAGTCGCACGTCACGATCAAGATCATGACGGCCAAGGTGGCGGCGGAGAGCAGCCAATATCCTGGTCCCAGATAATAGAGCGAGCTCATTGTTCCGCAGCCCAACGCCGCGAGACAAACAAAAAACCAGCGCTGGCACGAGGCCTGCGCGGTGGAACCGGCGCTCATTCGCGCAAATAACGCGCTGGCGACTCCGACGATCTGAACAACGCCCAGGGCCCAGGCGAAAATAATGGCCTCGCTGGTGCTCGTGTCCAAGGCTCGACTCCCTTCGGTGTTTAAGTGGGCAAACACGCTCCGCGGTCAGGGGGACCGCAGCAACTCGGGATCCGTCCGAGTGAGGTTTCGGCTCTTGGAGGACAAGAGCCGCCGTTCTCGCGCGCTAGCTCTCAAAAGGTGGGAGAGAGTCGCGAGCGAGTCCATAAAGTACTGGCGATGCGAAATATTCGCAAGCCGAATCGGGCGACTTTTTACCGCAAAATCTGCGGCAAATAGGCCAGTTTCTCGATCTCTATTCGCTCGCGGCCGCGATGGCCGGGCCACTCTCAAGCGGCACGCGGACCCGCGCGAATATTCCGAATCTAGCGAGAAATCCGAGAGACGCCCTGCACAGCCGCAGGTTCTAGAATCCGCGCCGGCCAACCTCGTCGCGCAAATGCGACCTACGCTTGTATGCGCCCTTTTCTCGAAACGCCGAATCTTTTCGTCTGCATCTCTTCGTTTGCGGCAGGCCGTGCTATGGCTGAATCTTTGCTCGATTCGATTTTGTCGCGGTTAGCGAACAAACAAAGGAGCGGCGCGGATGCGCAAGCTGCCATCGACGCGCGGCGCGGCGCGACTGCGCTGCTTGATTCGCCGCGCGAAGCAAATGAAGACGATGCCGAAGACACGGAAACAGAAAATACGGACGCCGGCGCCCCAGACACGATTGGCGACAAGACGGACCACGATCCGAGCGAAGAGGACCGCGACGAAATCGCGGATGAGCACAATGGCGCCGCGGCTGAAGGAGCCGGCGACGAAGGCTTTGTGCCCAGCCCGGCGCTCCGCTCATTGCTCCGCGTCAAACCGAAGCCCATTGCGCTCGCCCCCTTGCCGAGCGACACGTTCATTCCCTTCGAGCCAAAATCATTCCGCGAAGCCCAACTAACCGAAAGCGAAGTCGAAGCGCTGATCCTGAAATTCCTCTTGTCAAAAGGGGATGTTTCGGGGCGCGAGATGGCCGATCAGTTCAAGCTGCCGTTCATTCTCCTCGATGAATTGCTCCAGCAGATGAAGCACGACCATTTGATCGTGCATCGTTCGGCGGGGGCGATGAATGACTATCAGTATCAGATGACGGAGGTCGGCCGCGAACGGGCGCGGCGGTTCGTCGAGCACTGCACCTATTTCGGGGCCGCGCCGGTCACCTTGCAAGAATACGTCGCCAGCGTCAAGGTTCAATCGCTGACCAACCAGCATCCGACGGTGGATGATCTGCATCGCGCCTTTTCCGACCTGCTGATCAACCCGGAAATGTTGACGCGACTTGGCCCGGCGATCAACTCCGGCCGCGGGCTCTTTCTCTATGGCGGACCCGGCAACGGCAAAACGAGCATCGCCGAGCGGATCACCAAGGCGTTCGGCCAGGCGATTTGGATTCCGCGCGCGATCGGCATCGATGGCGACATCCTGCGGCTGTTCGACCCGACGAATCACGAAGAGCTGCCGGTCGAAGAGACTGAAAGCCTGATCGATACGCGGAAGATCGACAAACGCTGGGTGCGGATTCGCCGGCCGACGATTGTGGTCGGCGGCGAGTTGACGATGGATAACCTCGAAGTCACCTTGAACACCTCGACCGGCATCAGCGAAGCGCCCGTGCAACTCAAGAGCAATTGCGGGACGCTCGTGATCGACGATTTTGGCCGGCAGAAAATGCGAACCGACGAGCTGCTTAATCGCTGGATCGTGCCGTTGGAAAAGCGGTACGATTATCTGAATCTGCCGAGCGGCAAGAAAATCCAGGTTCCCTTCGATCAACTGATCGTGTTTTCCACGAACCTGCAGCCCAAGGATTTGGTCGACGATGCGTTTCTGCGGCGGATTCCTTATAAGATTGAAGTGCAGAATCCGAGCGAAGCCGAATTTCGCGACCTGTTCCAGATTCTCGCTCCGAAATTCGAAATGGAATTTCATCCGGAGGCGCTCGACTATCTCGTGCAAAAGCACTACTTGGCCGTGAATCGGCCATTTCGCTGCTGCCAACCGCGCGATCTGTTGCTGCAGATCAAGAATTATTGCCACTATCAAAATGTTCCGCCGCGAATGACGCCGGAAAACTTTGATTACGCGGTCGAGAATTATTTCGCGATCCTCTGATCCATCCGCGGGAATCCAGCGCGCCGCCAAACAACCCGCCCCATCGTCATTCCCGCGCAGGCGGGAATCCAGCGCGCCGCCAAGCAACCCGCCCCATCGTCATTCCCGCGCAGGCGGGAATCCAGCGCGCCGCCAAACAACCCGCCCTTCGTCATTCCCGCGCAGGCGGGAATCCAGCGCGCCGCCAAACAACCCACCCCATCGTCATTCCCGCGCAGGCGGGAATCCAGCGCGCCGCCAAGCAACCCACCCTTCGTCATTCCCGCGCAGGCGGGAATCCAGCGCGCCGCCAAGCAACCCACACCTTC
>DASRSE010000075.1:0-5505 GCA_035656655.1 Pirellulales bacterium | reverse complement strand
TGCGTCACGGCATCCACGAAGTTCGATTGCCGCTGATTGAGGCGTATTTCCTTGATCGTGAGGACCAAATACAAAATGGTGCCGACGAGCACGAGGACCAAAAAGGTGGTTCCGACCGCCAGCACGGCCCAGTAAACGCCGGGCGAATTGGCGTGGAGCGCGCCAATCACCGTGACGATCACCCAGCCAATGGTCAGCAAGACCACCAGCACGATCATCACGACGGCCAACGTAATCGGCCAACCCAAGGAACTGCGGCGAAGCATAACGGCGGATTACGGCCCAAAGTTTGATGGAGTTCCCACTCAGACCTTCATCATAACCAGAACCGCCGGCTCAAAGTGAGGGGGCGGCTCGGAGTTTCAGTCCGCGATTCGGAGTTCTCGCTCGGTGCCGCGCGGCCTTCGGCGCCCTGCGGCGGGGCGCTGGGTTCCCGCGTGCGCGGGAATGACGAGTTGGGCGGCGAATGGTCGGCGGCGCGCTGGATTCCCGCCTGCGCGGGAATGACGAGTTGGGCGGAGAATGGGCGGCGGCGCGCTGGATTCCCGCCTGCGCGGGAATGACGAGTTGGGCGGCGAGTGGTCGGCGACGCGCTGGATTCCCGCGTGCGCGGGAATGACGAGTGGGGCGGCGACGCGCTGGGTTCCCGCGTGCGCGGGAATGACGATCACGCGGCTGCGTGACGAGAAGCTAGGGCAAGCTAGTTGCTCGCGGCGCCGATGCAAAAAAGATGTTTTTCGCCGCGCAGATAGATCCGTCCCGCGCTGATCGCCGGCGACGCATAACAGCTCTCGCCGAGTTTGTTTTCGGCGACGACTTCGAGCGTCTTGCCCGGCTTGATCACTTTGGTGACGCCGTCATCGGCGAGAAAGTAGACCAATCCCTCAGCCGTCGTCAGCGACGCGCTGTAATGCGGGCCGAGCCGTTCTTTCCAGACACGCTCGCCGCTGTGGGCTTCATAACAGGTGCAAATGCCCGTGTCGCAGGCAATCAGAAAATACTCTCCGCAAATGATGGGCGACGGGACATAGCCGCACGAAGCGTCCTTTTTTACCCACCACGCGACATGGGTTTTCGTCACGTCGCCATCGCCATCCGGGCGAATCGCCATCGCGTGATGCTCGGGAAAACCGGCGGTCAGAAAAAAGTATTCGCCATTAAAAACCATCGACGCCACAAACTGCTCCGTTGGGCCTTGGACGGTCCACCACGTCTTGCCGGTGCGCGGGTCGAAGCTGGTGACGCATTTGCTCCCACAGAGGACCATTTGGGTCCGTCCCGCAACGTCGCGAATGAGCGGGGTCGAATAGCTGCGAGTTTTGTTTGCGCGATTCACTTTCCAGATCGTGTCTCCGGTCGTGCGGCTGAGCGCGACGAGATACGAATCGCCATCGTGATCGCCATTCACGATGACTTTGTCTTCGAACAGAACCGGGCTGCTGCAATAGCCGTGGACGCTGGAGAAGCGGCCCGGGCGGACGAGCCATTTTTGAGCGCCGGAATAATCGTAAGCGGCGACGACCATCTCGCCCGCCCCGGGGTCGCGGCCATTGTCCGCCGTCTTGACGCTTAAGAAGGTCACATAGACCAGCTTGCCGTCGGTGACGGGAGTGCTCGACGCGAAACTATTGAGCGAGTGCTTGTGCTCCAGCGGCGCCTTCAACACCTCGCGCCGCCAAAGTTCCTTGCCCGTCAGGTCGTAGCAGAGCAGCAATCGCGATTGTTCGGCTTCGAGACAGGTGGCGACAAAAATGCGGTCTTCCCAAACGATCGGCGAGGCGTGCCCCTTGCCGGGAATCTCGGTTTTCCAGAGGACGTTTTCGCTGCCGCTCCAGTGGGTCGGCAGGTGCGCTTCCGCGCTGGTTCCATCGCCGCGCGGTCCGCGCCAGCCGGGCCAGTTTTCCGCCGATCCGCGCGTCGCGATTCCCAGCACGAGCGCACCAGCAAGCAGACATCCAAGCGCGGAGCGAACGGAACGAGCCATGGCGTGGTCCTGGGGCGGAAGGAGGAATTCGGCGGGACTTTAAGTATACCGGCCGCGGAGGCTGTCGCGAATCTTCAGGCGGCCAAAAAATTGCGCAGAATCTCGTGCCCACCCTCGGTCAAGAAGCTTTCCGGGTGGAACTGCACTCCAAACGCCGGGTGGCGGCGGTGGCGAATGCCCATGATCTCGCGCATTCCATCCGGGCCATCCGACCAGGCGTTCACCACAAAGTCGGCGGACAACGTGTCGGGCTGAATCACGAGGCTATGATACCGCGTGGCGGTGAAGGGGTTGGGCAAGCCCTGAAACAAGCCTGACCCATCGTGGAAAATCTGATCTGTTTTGCCGTGCATGAGACGTCGCGCGCGGACGATCGTGCCGCCGGTCGCTTGGCCCAGCGATTGATGGCCGAGACAAACCCCCAGCAAGGGAAGTTGTCCCAAGAAACGACTGACGCACGCGCACGAGATGCCCGCCTCGCTCGGCGTGCACGGCCCTGGCGAAAGGATCAAATGCGTCGGTTTCAACTCGGCAAGTTCGTCCGTCGTAATCTGGTCGTTGCGAAAAACACGGAGGTCGAGCGCAGGGTCAATCTCGCCGAGGCGCTGCACCAGATTGTAGGTAAACGAATCGTAGTTATCGATCAGCACAATCATCGTCGATTTGCCATTCCCACGCTTTAAGTTCAAAACGAGCATCCGAGCCGCTTAAGCTTTGGCGACTTCTTCGACCCGGGCGCCGCCCCCGCCCGTACCAGCAGGACTGCCGCCTGAAGGACTGCCGCCAGCAGGACTACTGCCAGCAGGACTACTGCCAGACGGATTGCTGCTGGGTCCGTCGTACCGGCCAAAAATCATGCGGCCGGCGCTGGTTTGGAGGACGCTGGTGACCGCCACGCGAATTTGGCGGTTAACGTAGTCGCGGCCGCCATCGACGACGATCATGGTTCCGTCTTCGAGATAGCCGACGCCTTGGCCCGGCTCTTCGCCCGGCTTCACAATCCGCATTTCGAGCATTTCGCCCGGCAAGAACGTCGGCTTCAGCGCGTTGGCGACATCGTTCAGGTTGATGACGCCGACGCCGTTCAACTTCGCGACTTTGTTCAAGTTATAATCATTGGTGACGATCTTGCCGTGCAGATGCTTCGCCAGCAAGACCAGCTTCATGTCGACCGGCTGGCCGAGAAACTCGGGCAATTCTTGATCGAAGATTTTGAGATCGACCTGCGGGTGGTTTCGCAGCTTGTTGAGGATGTCGAGGCCGCGGCGGCCGCGGCTGCGGCGGAGCCGGTCGCTGCTGTCGGCGATTCCTTGCAGCTCTCCCACCACGAATCGCGGCATGATCAGTTGCGCATCGAGCACGTCCGTTTCGACGACGTCCGCGATCCGTCCATCGATGACGACGCTCGTATCGAGAATGAACGGTTGCAGCCCCTTGACCTCTTTGGCAAACTCGACATAGGGGATGATGAAGCGAAAATCATCCTTCGTTTGCAGCAACAAGCTAATGCACGTGTAGCACAAGACCGTTCCCATCGCGAGATGGACCCAGTCGGCCCAGGCGGTTTTGGCGTCGGGCAAGACCGGCACCATCGCCAGCTTTAAAACATAAGTCAGAAACAAGCCGACGATCATGCCAAAATAAACGGCCGAGATCACGTCGAGCTGTTTGCGGCGAAAGAAGATATCGAGCGCGACGACGAGCCCCGCCAGCGCCATCACCCCGCCAAACGCCGCCCAATGGACCCAGATCTGCCCGGCGGGAATCAGCCCCGAATTAACGAGGCTCGCCCCCAAGCCGCCCGTGACCAAGACGAAGATAAACCGCAGGACAAACAGGGCCATAATGAACGAACCGGGGGCAACGAGTCGCCAGGAAGAAAAACCGTCCCCGGCGGAACAAATCGGTCACGCTTTATTTTAACATGGCCGGGCCGACATTCTAGGCGAACTTTTGCGCGCCGCGCGCTGGCGCGGGCCGCCGCGGGCGAACTTCTGAATCGGCGAAGCCCAAAATGCGCATGCGGCGGCCGGATTTATCGCACTAGGCGGCCATATTCGCTTTGGAGATAGCGGTCCGTCATGCCGGCCAAATAATCGCCGACGGTCCGCCGCAAGCCGGCCCGCTCGATCCGCGCCTGAAAGCCGTGGGGCAACAACGATGGCTGCGCGACGAACCGCGCGAACAGCTCGCGCAACATGGCCGTCGAGCGGTCTCGCATTTCGAGAACCCGCGGATGGCGGTACACCCGAGCATGGAGAAACTTTTCCAATTCCAGTTTTTTCTCCGCCATCTCCGCGTCGGGCGCAATCAGCACGGGTGCCGCATAGACATCGGCGGGGGTGTGAATGGCGCGCTCTTGCAGATTGAGCTGCGCCTGCGTGAGCAGTCCGCCGACTTGCCAATCGATCAGCTCGTGCAAGATGGCGCGCCGCAATTCGCCGCCGTTTAAATCTTGATAGCGCGCTAGCACCCGCTCGGCGGCGGCGCACCACAGCGGAATCTCCAACAACTCGTCGATCGTCAGCAGCCCCAGTTGCAGCGCGTCGTCGGCGTCATGCGTGTCGTAGGCGATGCTGTCCGCCGCGTCGACCACTTGCGATTCGAGCAACGGCCGCTCGCGAGCGCGGCTCTTTTCCACGCGCCGTTGCTGCCCCTGCAGCAACTCGAGCGAGAGGTTCAGGCCGGGAAAGTCGGGATAGCGCCGCTCCAACTCTTCGACGATCCGCAGCGCTTGCCGGTTGTGCGAAAACCCTCCTTCGTCGCGGAGGCACTCATTCAGCACGTCTTCGCCCGAATGGCCAAACGGCGGGTGGCCGATGTCGTGCATCAAGGCGGCCGCTTCGATGAAGTCTTCATTCAAGCGCAGGGCGCGGCCGAGCGTGCGGGCGATTGACGCCGTCTCCAGCGTATGCGTGAGCCGGCTGCGATGATAATCGCCAAAGTCGCCGGTGAAGACTTGCGTCTTGTGGCTCAAGCGGCGGAAGGCCGCGCTGTGCAGAATTCGATCGCGGTCGCGCTGATAAGGAGCACGGTACGGATGGACCGGCTCCGGATACCGGCGCCCCGCCGATTGGTCGCTATGCATCGCATACGGCGCCAGCAAAATCGACTCGCGAGCCGCTGTCGAGAGCGCGGGCAGCGGCGAGCTTGGTTTGTCAGCCATCACGTATGCCAGGGAAGATGAAGAGACGTTCGATCCATCGCGAGGAGTTTAATCGATCGAGTGCGAGACCGCGGTTCATCCGCGGTGCCCGTTCCTCGAAATGCTAATTCTGCAAGGCCTCGTGCAGCGCCTCCCACAACGCGTCGAGGGATTGTGGAATCAGCCGCGCGCCCGCCAGCACAGGCATAAAGTTGCTGTCTCCGGACCAGCGCGGGACGATATGCCAATGAAGATGGCCCGGGACGCCCGCCCCCGCCACGCGACCCAAATTCAGCCCGATATTGAAGCCTTCAGACTGGATCAGCTTTTTCAGCACGCCGGTCAGCCGCCCCAGCAGTTGCATGCATTCCAACTG
>DASRSE010000074.1:0-6101 GCA_035656655.1 Pirellulales bacterium | reverse complement strand
TAGAATTCCCATCCCGGCCGCTTGCGCCACCAGCCACATCGTTTCCGGCATCAAGAGACCCGTCACCAACAGCAGCGCTCCGCCCGCAAACCAGACAATCGGCCGCCGCAGGACTTTGAGATAGAGCAGCGCCAAGCCGGCGGCCAAGGCGATAAGCGATGCGCCGCAGACCAACAGCGCGCGGCCGGCGGTCATGACTTCGACGCTGGCCGTCGGCTCCAGCGCGCTGAAGAGATAGCGATTCGTCGCTTCAGCGGGAGCCGGCAGATGGGTCGCGCCGCACCAGGTTTCCAAGGCGAGTTGTTCCAAAGCAGGCGTGCGCTCCCAATAAAAACCGCGCCAACCCCAGACGTTTTCGCTCGTCCAATCGGCCGGCGCGACGAGCAAATGTTCGTCCTTCGGCAAGATCAATTGCCAATAGGAACGGCGGATCCACACCTCGCGGCCGACGCGCGGAAAATCGAGCGTCTGTTTGCCCTTGCCCAGCCGATGGTCGGCAAAGCGATACCGCAATTCAACGACGTGTTCGCTCGACTCCAAACCGGGGGGAACTTCGATCGATAGACCGGCATCCGGGGCGACCACCGGCGGAACTTGCACGCTGTCCAGCAAGACCTCGACTTCGCTTGGAATCACGCCGACCGGCAAACTCAGATGGAGTTGGCCGCCGGAGGTATGAAATTGAAAGACGGCTCGATCTTGCCGCTGAGCCGGCGTCAGCCAAGTTTGAAACCAGGCCCGCTCCACGATCACTTGCTGCCCTTCGCGCGAGTCGTCGGGGCTAACCTGGAAGTCGGCATGCGTGGCTGGCTTGGTCGCGATAAAGTGGTCGGGACCGACTGCTCCGCCCGGACCGGCTTTGCTGTTCGCCGTCCACGGTTCGCCGCGAATCTCCGCGTGAATGCCGGTCGCCATCCGCGTCGTCAATTCGTTGGTGAGCAAGTCCGCATCGCTGGGCATGAACAAGGGAATGCTCACGAGCACGATCGCATCGGGCACGAGCTTTTCCATGGGAAGCGAATATTTGATCGTCAGCTCGCCGCGCCCCAGCTTGGCCTTCGGCAATTGAACCGAAAACTGAGCGAGGGCCGAATCGGCCTGATCGCGGGCCGCCGGCGCGACGAGCTTTTGTCCATCCCAGTAAAATTCGAGCGAGCCGTTGGCGCCGAGGGTTTTCGGCGCGACCAGGGTCAAGCGATCGGCGCCGACATAATTGATCTGGTACTGGATCCGCTGCTCGATTTGGATTGTCGCAAAATTGAGCGCGACGTGGGAGAAGACCTGGGCCTGGATCGCTTGCGAATGCACCTGAAATTCAGCGGCAAATTTGGCTTGCGGCACCTCGCCGCGATAGTAGAGGAGCCCTTGCTGATGTTCGTTCAGCTTGGTTCCCGGGCCAGTCAGCGCAGTTCCGCTGGCCGGAGCACCGCCAGCCGATGTTCCACTTGCCGGAGTTCCGCTTGCCGATGTTCCACTTGCCGATGTACCACTGCCGGTCATTCCGCCGGCTGCGGAGCCGTTCAACTGGCGCGTCAGCCCGACAATCGCGCTGGCGGTCGGCGTCAGCTCGACGTTGTCGGCGACGGCGATCGAGACATTTGCTGGCCCCACTACGTCGGCCAGCGGCTGCGGCAGCGACCACTCGACGGTCGCCGCATTTGGCGGAATCCGCCGGTGGGCGCGGAAGGTCAACTCCAAGTCGCCGCTGGCCGCCGCCAGCAGCGGAATCTCCCACGGGCCTGACTCGGTCGCCAGCGCCAACTCGGCGTCAACCGCGGTTTTGGGGCCGACTTCGTCCAATTCCCAGCCGCTGCCATCGACTTCCAGCTTGGAAACTTTTGCGCCGCGGATCGAATAGCGGAGCTTCCCCTCGAGTTGCACCTGATCCGCGCTCACGGAAAACGCGTAGTCCGGCTCCACGTGCAACCGTGTCTTGCGCTTGACCACGCGGACCGGCAGCGCACACGGCTTGCCGGGCAAACACGTATATTCGAAGCCGGCGACAACGTCCTTGCGATGCAGCGCCTCAGGCAAATCCTCAATTTGCCGAAAGCCTTGCTGATTGCCGACGAGCAACTGCCAACCGTTTGGCACCTGCACCGCGAGATTGCCAAATTGGCGCGGCGCGCCGACCACCTGCGCGAGCGACAGATCGATCCAAGCATCTTTTTTCGTCGGATCGTAATCGCGCTCGGTGCTAAAGTGTATTTCGAGCGGACCGGCCGTCTTTTTTTCGAGGGTCACGTTGATCAGCGTGGCGTCCTCGGTCACTTCCGACTCGAACTTATAACCGGTCGCCGAGGGAGGCTGCACGCGCACATCGGTCGGCAGCTTCAATTGCAGATGGTCGAATTCGCCGTTCAAGCTGCGAACGGTGTAGGTCGCATCGGTGGCAATCGACCGTTCATCGAGTTTGACTAAGAGCGCCCCGCTCGATTCGAGCGTTACCGGCATTTCCAGCGCGCGCGACTCGGGCTCGCGCCAAGTCAGTTGAAAGTCGCCATTGACGCCAAAGATCGTGAACTCGGTCTGTTTGTCTCCGGCCGGCTGCGCGGAAGAAAGGGTCGCCCCTTCGGACACCGTGCCGACCGCTTTCGCCAAGGGCACGCGGAGCACCAGTTTCGCCGTCGGGGCACGCGGCAGGCTGATGTCCATCCGCCCGGCGCGATGCAGCGGCGTGACGTTGGTCGACAGCTTGAGGGTCAGCGTTTGCTCGCTATTCTCCTTGGCCTTGATCCAGGCGACATAGCCGGTTCCTTCCTCATATTGGACGAACTGTTCGCCCCCGCCGGAAATGTCCACCGCTTGCCGAAGCGCCGTTTTGTTCAACCGCAACGGCACCCGGACCCAGTCAGGCGAAAGCGTGAGGATTTTGAACTGCAGCGTCAGATCGGCCCGGTCTTTGTGGACCTCGCCATTGATCGACAGATCTTGCAGGCTGTATTTGGGCTTCGCCTCTTCCGGCTTTTCCAACTGATGCATCAGCCGGTACGATTTCATGAAGTCTTCGAACGAAAAGTTGGGCACCGGCTGCAGCTTGCCATCTTTGTCCTTCAGATAGTAGAGCTTCGGCTCGATCTCTTGCGCGTTGGAAGCGGCTGGCGCCGGCGGACCCGCGGGCGGCTGGGTCGCGGTTTTATCCGCCTCCGGAGACTTCGCGGCCAAGCCTGCCGGCGGCTGGCCCGCGGCAAGCGGAAGAGCCCACAGGAATACGGCCCACAGGAGCACACCCCCAAGGACGAGGCCGATTGCCAAAGCCAGGCAATTGAGGCAACTTCGCCACCGACCGCCAGAGCCCGCGCAAAACTCCAGGGATTCAGATTGCGCTCGACGCAGCGGCATCGCGCGGGCCTCGTTCCAGCGAGAAAAGAAAAGATGAGACGGTCCAAAAGCTCGACTTTTCCATTGTAATCAACCGTTCCAGCAGATTAAAGCAATTTCCGCGCGCGAAATCGCCCAAGTTCTTGACAGATAGAGAGTTGGCGATGCATGTCGCGGCGAGCTTGATCCCGCCTGTCCACTCCCGAATCGCGCGATGCCGCCGGCAGACGCGGCTGCTGTGCCCCTCCTGGGCCGGGGGCTTCTAGCCGCTGCACGCGCCTCCGCAACCGCCGAACTCCAAAAATCCGCGCACCGGTCGCGGGCCGCCTGTTTGGGCCGACCGGGCGACGCCGAGTTCAACTTGGTCAAATTAGCGCGGCAAGCCGATGACAAACTCCGAACCGTGCGCAGGGGCGCTGCGCACTTCGATCCAGCCGCCATGATCGGTGATGATCCGCCACGCTTTGCACAAACCGAAGCCGAGGCCGCGCCCCGCCTCGCGCCCGGAAAAGAACGGGTCAAAGATATGGGGTCGAATTTCCGGCGGAATGCCCGGACCCGAATCGCGCACTACCATTTCAGCGAATTCGCGCTGGTCGGGACCTTGCGCGGCGCGGATTTCCAACTCGATCCGTCCGCCGTGGCCGACCGCTTCGATCCCATTGATCAGAATCGCCCGCAGCGCCACGGCCAATTGAACCGGATCGACGGAAATCTCGCCGGCGCGCCAAGCTGCATCGGGCGGAACAAGGGCGAGGGCGATCTCCTGCGCCGCCGCTTCCGGGGCGAGTTTCGTCAACAGTTCTTCCACTACCGCCGGCAGATTCACGTTCCGCCGCACCAGCTTCGGCGGCCGTGCGAACAGCATCAGGTCGCTGATCATTTCATGCCCGCGAAAGGCCTGCGCGTTGATGGCCGCGAGTCGGCGGCGCCGTTCGGGATGGGTCTCGTCTTTTAAGAGGAGCTGCGCTCGGGTCGCGATATTGGCCAGTGGGTTGTTTAGCTCATGGCCCGCCCCATAGGCGAAGTTCTTTAGGGCTTCGAGCTTGAGCTGTTCCAAGCGCCGTTCAAATTCGCGCGGCGCTTGCTCCAATTCGCGGATTTTCTCGGCTAATTCGGGCAACCGGCGGGTCGCGCCGCGATTCGTATTCCGCTCATTCGGCAGATCGACGCAGAAATCCTCGCGGGCCGTCCAGGTCAGTTCGCGGGCCAGGTTTTCTGTCAGCCATTCGCCGATGGCATCAAGGCCGGTCAATTTTCGATGGTGCTGCTGCGCGGCGCGGCAGACGGTCCATTCCACGAGGACCGGGTCGCGGGCGAGCGCTTGGCGTAGCGTTTCCGCCCGTTCGCGCGGCGCGGAAAGCAGCGCCTCGGCGAGGGCGTCGCCTGTCTCTCGCGTGAGCGGCCACCGCCGCGGCGTGCCGTCGTCCCCAAGCAAACTCGGTAAAAACCACATGGCATAAAAAACGGCTCCGCTTTGCAGGGGAGCCGTGGCAGAAATTGGAGGCAATTTCTTGGTTCAATTTGTCGGCGTTAGCGGCCGTGGCCGCACAGGGGGTTAGCCCGCGTGCGCCATTTCCAATTCGAGTTGCTGGCACATCCGCTCGATCAATTGCTCGACTTCGAAGGGTTTTTGCAAGAAGTCGTTCGCGCCCGAAGCCCGCAGATCGTCGATCTTGTCGGCTTCGACCATTCCGGAGATGCAAATGATCTTCACGTCGTCCATGGTGCTGTCGCCGCGGACGCGTTGGCAGACTTCCTTGCCGTTGATGTCCGGCAGCATCACGTCGAGCACGAGCAGGTCAGGATGATATTCCTTGACCATCATGCCGGCGTCAAAGCCGTTGTTGACGCTGCGGACTTCGAACCGGCCATCCCGTTCGAGAAAGTCGGTGATCAATTCCACGAGTTCCTTGTCGTCGTCGACGACGAGGACCTTGCGCTTGCCGCTTTCGAGCGCGTCGGTCGGGATTTGGTTATCCCGCATGAACAGAAACAATTGATCGCGTGGAATGCGTCGGAAGCGACTTCCGGGGACGCGAAACCCTTTCAATTGTCCGGAATCAAAGCAGCGGATGATGGTTTGCTGGCTGACCTTGCAAATTTTGGCCGCCTCGCCGGTCGTGAACACGGTCTTCATAATAAATCACCCTCCCTAGCCACTGAAGAGGCTAGTCAAAGCGGGACTTTCGCTGGGTTTGGTCCGTAAAACCCCTGAAAGTTCCTAATCCTCCGTGAGCGCTAGAACTACCTAGCCACAGTGAACGAATCCGTAAACGTTTTTTTGCTCTTCCAGTCCTTTGCGTAATCCACAGGCTTAACCGCTCCTGCCGGGATTACCAGCTTTACCGTCGGAGGGAATTATAGCTATCTTCCCCATTGAGTCAAGATTGATCTATTTCACGCAAATCCCGGAGGCGGAACAGTTTACGCAAACCGGTCGATTTTGAGAATGAGAAATTGCGAAAGCCAGAAATATGCGAGGAAAGACGAGCCGTTGGGGCGAGAACCGGGCAATTGCAGGGCGCAGGAAGCTCCCCTAGCCACGGAAAAATGGGCGCGCGAAACCCCGCTCGGAAATCGCGGAGAAAGTCTGGCCGAATCGGCTCTCCGTCCGACGCAACGTGCCGAAAGGGGCGTGAGAATGCAGGGCCGTGGTTTAAATTAAGAGATTTCGCAGCGTGGCTGGCTTGAGCCCCGGACCGTCAATCGGGCTACTGATTCTCCGAGCATCAGGCCCAAAAGTCCGCCAGATTTCCACCGCTTGATTTATCCATTCC
>DASRSE010000073.1:0-5413 GCA_035656655.1 Pirellulales bacterium | reverse complement strand
CTCCATCCTCGTCTCCTTTTAGGAAACGATCTTAGGGGACATTTCTAATGGTCGCTGATGGGGACATTTCTAATGGCGCAAGACACGGCGCGGATTTTTCCGCTTGTGAACCCCCAATCGCATCCAGTACGCTAAGACGTTTCGGCGCCGCCACCGCGGCGGAGTTGCCGCCGCGATGAACGCTCGGTCGCGCCGCTTGATTCGCGGTCGGCGGCGAGTTCCTTTTTCCCAATTGATGGTGGCTATGGATTCACACGCGCTCGACTTTTTGAAAGAGATTCTCGCGACCCCTAGCCCGTCGGGCTACGAGCGGCCGGTTCAAGAGGTGGTGCGCAAGTATGCCGCCGATTTTGCCGATCAAATAAAGACCGATTATCATGGCAATGTGATCGCCGCCAAAAACGCCGACGCGCCGCTGCGCGTGATGTTGGCCGGGCATTGCGACCAGATCGGGCTGCTGGTCCAGCACATCGATAGCGACGGCTTTTTGTACCTCCTGCCAGTCGGCGGTTGGGACATGATCCAACTCGTCGGCCAGCGGATGACAGTCTGGACGGCCAATGGCCCGATCCAAGGGGTCATTGCCCGCAAAGCAATTCACTTGCTCACCGACGAAGAGCGGAAGCAAGTGCCCAAGCTCAAGGATCTTTGGCTCGACATCGGGGCGAAGGACAAGGCCGAAGTCGAAGGGCTGGTCCGCGTCGGCGACCCCGTCACGTTGGCGCTCGGCTATCAAGAACTGCGCAATGGTCTGGCGAACGCGCCGGCGATGGACGACAAGTGCGGACTGTGGGTCGTGATGGAAGCGCTTCGCCGCGCCAGCCAGCAATCGCTCCAATGCGCGGTTTTCGCCGTTTCGACGGTCCAAGAAGAGATTGGCCTGCGCGGCGCGCAAACGAGCGCATTTGGCATTCAGCCGCACGTGGGCATCGCCGTCGATGTGACCCATGCGACCGATTGCCCGTCGATCGACAAAAAGCAAGAAGGCGATATCGCGCTCGGCCGCGGGCCGGTCATTTATCGCGGGCCGAACATGAGCCCGGTCATCGTGGACCGCTTGATCAACACCGCCGGTCAATACGAAATTCCTTACCAGCTCGCGGCCAACGGCCGCGCGACCGGCACCGACGCGAACACGATTCAGATCAGCCGCGCCGGCGTCGCGACGGGGCTGGTCAGCATTCCAAACCGCTATATGCACAGCGCCGTCGAGACGATCTCGCTCAGCGACATCGATCGCGCAGCCGACTTGCTGGCCAACTTTTTGCTCGGCCTAAGCGCGCACGAAGACTTCGCTCCTTGATCGTGTTTTGCCGGCTCCCACCGGCCTGCTGAAACTGGCCGCGGCAATCCTGTTCCTTTGGGCAAGACCCCTATGGCATACGGCTTTGGCATCATCGGTTGCGGTCTGATTGGCCGATTTCATGCCCGCGCGATTCAAGACGTCAGCGGGGCGAAGCTGATCGGCTGCTACAATCGCACTCCGCAAAAAGGGGCGCAACTTGCCGCCGAGTTCAATTGCACGGCCTATTCGTCGCTTGACGCCCTGCTGGCGAATCCCGCGATTCAGATCGTCACCGTCGCCACTCCCAGCGGCGCGCACCAAGAACCGGCCGTCGCCGCCGCCCGCGCCAAAAAACATGTGATCGTCGAGAAGCCGCTCGAAATCACCTTGCGGCGGTGCGATGCGATCATTGCTGCCTGCCAAAAACACAACGTCCAACTCGCGACGATCTTTCCGTCGCGATTCCACGACGCGGCGGGCGAGATCAAGCGCGCGGTCGAGGAAAACCGCTTCGGCAAACTGACCCTCGGCAATGCTTCCGTGAAATGGTTTCGCACGCAGCAATATTACGACAGCGGGGCGTGGCGCGGAACGTGGGAACTCGATGGCGGCGGGGCCCTGATGAATCAGGCGATTCACTCCGTCGATTTGCTCGCTTGGTTCATGGGACCGGTCGCCGAAGTGCGAGCCCAAACCGCGACGCTCGCTCATGAAAGGATCGCCGTCGAAGATGTCTGCGTCGCGGCGCTCCAATTCGCCAACGGCGCGCTAGGCACGATCGAGGCCACCACCGCGGCGTTTCCCGGCCGGCTGAAACGGATCGAGGTCAGCGGCTCGGCCGGAACCGCGATCATGGAAGAAGAGGACATGAAAGCCTGGGACTTTCTCCAGCCGCAACGTCGCGATCGGACGATCCTCGCGCGGATGGCCGAACGCCAAAGCACCGGCGGCGGCGCCAGCGATCCCGCCGCGATCGGTCATCATGGCCATGCTCGCCAAATCGCCGATTTTGTCGCGGCGCTCAAGCAAGGCCGCGCGCCGCAAATCGACGGGAGCGAAGGCCGCCGCGCGGTCGAAATCATTCTCGCCATCTACAAGGCGGCGGAGTCTGGCCGGCCGGTCGCGCTTCCCCTGGCCAGCGACCCGGTTCTCAAAAGCCGCCGAGTACAAGCGGCGGAGCCGCATGCTTGAATCGTCCACCGCGCGGCGATACGCTGGAACCATCGAGGTCGTAGGGTGGGACAAGCACGGCGCAGCCGTGTGCCGGCCCACCACGGTTGTGGCGGCGTGCTGGCGGATCCGCCGGCCAACCATGTTCGGCGAGGGTTGGTGGCGGCGCGCTTGCGGATCCGTCGGCCATTTATGTTCGAGGGTTGGTGGGCCTGCATTCGCTGCGCGAATTGGTCCCACCCTACCGGACCCTGCAGCGCGGCGTCATCAGGGCACGCATGAATCGGTCATCGTCGGGCGGTAAACGTACGGTGGAAAACGCACGGCGGAAATCGTAGGGCGGATAACGTCGGGTGGAAAACGTACGGCGAAAATCGTAGGACGGATAACGTAGGGTGGGACAAACGCGGCGCAGCCGTGTGCCGGCCCACCACGGTTGTGGCGGCGTGCTCATGGATGATCGCCCAACCGTGTTCGCCGACGGTTGATGGGCCTGCATTCGCTGCGCGAATTGGTCCCACCCTGCCGGACACCGCCGCGCGGCGTCATCAGGTCATGCCTGGATCGGAAAACGCACGGCGGAAATCGTCGGGCGGAAAACGTACGGTGGAAAACGTACGGTGGAAAACGTAGGACGGATAACGTAGGACGGATAACGTAGGGTGGGACAAACACGGCGCAGCCGTGTGCAGGCCCACCACGGTTGTGGCGGCGTGCTGGCGGATCCGTCGGCCATTTATGTTCGACGGTTGGTGGCGGCGGCTCATAGATCGTCGGCCAACCATGTTCGCCGACGGTTGGTGGGCCTGCATTCGCTGCGCGAATTGGTCCCACCCTACCGGACCCTGCAGCGCGGCGTCATCAGGTCATGCCTGGATCGGAAAACGTAGGGCGGTAAACGCACGGCGGAAATCGTACGATGGAAATCGTAGGACGGAAAACGTAGGGTGGGACAAGCACGGCGCAGCCGTGTGCAGGCCCACCACGGTTGTGGCGGCGCGCTGGCGGATCCGCCGGCCAACCCTGTTCGCCGACGGTTGGTGGGCCTGCATTCGCTGTGCGAATTGGTCCCACGCTACCGGACACCACCGCGCGGCGTCATCCGGTCACGCCTGGATCGGTAAACGTCGGGCGGATAGCGTCGGGCGAAAATCGTCGGGCGAAAATCGTAGGGCGGATAACGTCGGGTGGAAAACGCACGGCGGAAATCGTCGGGCGGAAATCGTAGGGTGGGACAAGCACGGCGCAGCCGTGTGCAGGCCCACCACGGTTGTAGCGGCGCGCTGGCGGATCGGCCGCCCAACCCTGTTCGCCGAGGGTTGGTGGGCCTGCATTCGCTGCGCGAATTGGTCCCACCCTACGGGACCCTGCAGCGCGCCGTCATCCGGTCACGCCTGGATTGGCAAATCGTCGGGTGGAAATCGTACGGCGAAAATCGTAGGACGGATAACGTAGGGTGGGACAAACACGGTGCAGCCGGGTGCAGGCCCACCACGGTTTGTGGCGGCGCGCTGGCGAATCCGCCGGCGCCCGATAGCGCCGCAGCCTCACGTAAATGCGCAGCTTTTCAATCATTCCCAAATTTCGAGAGGTCCAAAATGTGCGCCATTCGTCCTCGTCGTCGGCTTGTCGGTTTGGCAATCGCGGTCGGGTGCGTCGCGTTCATTTCGCTCGCCGCGCCTCCGGCGCAAGCGGCCGAACCCGTGGTGGGAAACTATCATGCCAAGCCCGGCGCGGACGGCATGACCCAAAATTGGATGGTCACGGGCGAACCGATCTTTTGGAAGATCAAGATTGTCTATTTCGACAAAGCGGGCCAAGAAATCGGCTCGGCGCATGCCGCCACCGCGACCCGCAAAGGAAAATCCAACGACGTGTTGGACTTCGTCATTCAATGGGACAAAAAACCCGACCCCAAATGGCCCGACTATCCTAAATGCGTTATGAAACTCGACGAAAAAGACAAGGACAAGGCCACGTTCACCACCACGTTTCGCAAGCAAGAAATTCAAACCGGCGAACTCGAGCGGGTTAAGTAGTAATCTCCGCGAGCAGCGCCGTGAACAGGTCCAGCGGCAGGCCGACCACATTCGACTCGCTGCCGGCAATCACGCGCAGCCAGCCCGTGCGGTCTTGATAGCCGAAGGCGCCCGCTTTTCCGATCCATTGCTCGCTGGCCAGGTACTCTTCGAGTTGACTGGACGAAAGCGGGTCCATTTCCAAAAGGCTCGATGCCAGACGCGTTTCCATGCGTCCCTCGGGCAACCGCCACAAACAGATCCCGCTCAGGACGCGGTGCTGTTGCCCGCTGAGCTTTTGAAGCATGCGGCGCGCGTCGGCGCGGTCGCGCGGCTTGCCGAGCACTTCGCCGCCGCACTCGGCGATCGTATCGCAGGCCACGATCAGGCGCCCCTGGTCTGCGCCGCGGAACCGGGCCGCAATCTCGGCGCACTTTGCTCGCGCCAAACGCTGCACATATTCCTCCGGCGCCTCGCGGCCCAGCAGAAAGGTTTCATCGACGTGCTCGGGCGGCAGGACCTCAAATAAATAGCCCGCCTCGCGCAGCAACTCCCGCCGGCGCGGCGACGCGCTCGCCAAAATCAGCGTCAGATTCTCAGGCAGCCGCATGGCCGCGCATTCTAGCATCTCGGTTCGCGCTTGCAGAACCCGGGCCTTCGACACAAATCAAAGTCCGGCCGGGCAACGGTTCGAGACGGGCCGGGCCATCTTCGTTTCACGCGCCTGATTGTCTTCGTACAACCGGTTCCAAGGCCGGACGGCTCGTTGGGTTGCCGCGCTACGGCGCGCTAAGGTAAAATCAGCGGCGTTCGGAAAATTGACCCTTTCGCCAGCCCACCTGGAGTTTGCCACGATGTCTGCGATTTCTGCCACGCGTCGCGAAGTATTGACCGGTTTGGCCGCTGCGGCCGGCGCGGCTTGGACCACGTCGGCCGGTTT